>NZ_JAXOFN010000003.1:0-302077 GCF_034420155.1 Massilia luteola | reverse complement strand
GATATCGAAGAACTGACGGCGCTCGCGCAGCGCTTCGCCGTGGCCGTGCCCAGCTGGGGCGTGGGCACGGGCGGCACCCGCTTCGCGCGCTTCCCGGGCCGCGGCGAGCCGCGCAACGTGTTCGAAAAGCTGGACGACTGCGGCGTGATCAACCAGCTCACGCGCGCCACCCCAAGCGTGTCGCCGCACTTCCCGTGGGACAGGCCGACGGACGCGAAAGAGCTGCGCCAGCACGCGGATGCGCTGGGCCTGGCCTTCGACGCCGTCAACTCGAACACCTTCCAGGACCAGCAGGGCCAGGAACACACGTATAAATACGGCAGCCTCACGTCGCTGAACGCCGCGACGCGCGCGCAGGCCGTCCAGCACAACATCGACTGCATCGAACTGGGACGCGAACTCGGTTCGAGGGCGCTGACCGTGTGGGTCGGCGACGGCGCCAACTTCCCCGGCCAGAGCAACCTGCGCGGCGCGCTGGAGCGCTACCTGGACAGCATGCGCGGCATCTACGCCGCGCTGCCGGACGACTGGAACGTCTTCATCGAACACAAGCTGTTCGAGCCGGCGTTCTACGCGACCACGATCGCCGACTGGGGCACGAGCTTCGCGTGCGCGACCACGCTCGGCCCGAAGGCGAAATGCCTCGTCGACCTGGGCCACCACGCGCCGAACACGAACATCGAGATGATCGTCGCGCGTCTCGCGCAGTTCGGCAAGCTGGGCGGCTTCCACTTCAACGACAGCAAGTACGGCGACGACGACCTGGATTCGGGCTCGATCAACCCGTTCCAGCTGTTCCTGGTCTTCAACGAGCTGGCCGACGCCGCCCTGCGCGAAGGCCCGACGTTCGCGCCGGCGTACATGCTGGACCAGTCGCATAACGTGACCGACCCCATCGAGAGCCTGATGAACAGCGCGGTGGAAGTGCAGCGCGCGTACGTGCAGGCCGCGCTCGTCGACCGCACCGAGCTGGCCGCGCTGCAGGAATCCAACGACGTGCTGCTGGCGGCGCAGGCGCTCAAGACGGCGTACCGCACCGACGTGTCGGCCATCCTCGCGATGGCGCGCGTGCGCGCGGGCGGCGCGGCCGACCCGGTGGCATGCTACCGCGCGAGCGGGTATCGCGACCGCGCGGCGAGCGCGCGTCCGGCCAGGGCCGGCGCGAACAGCAGCGGTATCGTCTGAGGACCGCGGTGTCGATGCCGCGCCGGTTGGCGGGCGCGGCATCGCATCGCGTTGCGAAGACGCCGTGAATCCGGCCGGGGTGGTAACCCACGAGTGGTTTGCCGGGACTGACGAGAACATGCATGGGGGCGGGGTTGCGTCGCAAGCTAATTGTTGGAAATTGGAAGATGAACGGCAGCAGGCAGACTGTCCGTGAACTGCTGGGCGTCATCGGCGCCAGGTCGAAAGCGTTGGGGTGCGAGGTGGCGATCTGCCCGCCGTTCGTCTATCTCGACCTGTGCGATGTCGTACTGTCGGCGACCGGCATCAAGCTCGGCGCACAAGACCTGTCCGAACACGCGAACGGGGCGCGGACGGGGGACGTGTCGGCGGCCATGCTGACCGATTTCCGATGTCGCTACGTCCTGCTCGGGCACTCCGAACGGCGCGCGTCGCACGGCGAATGCGACGAGGCCGTGGCCCGGAAGGCCCTGCAGGCGATCACGGCGGGACTGAGCCCGATCGTTTGCGTCGGCGAGACCTGGGAGGAGCGCCAGTCCGACAGCACCCATGACGTCCTGTCGCGCCAGATCCGCGTCGTCGCGGATGTGCTGGCGCGCAGTGGCCAGCTCATGGCGTTGACGGTCGCGTATGAACCCGTCTGGGCGATCGGCAGCGGCGTGACGGCGACCGCCGACGTCGCGCAGGACGCTCACGCGTTCATCCGGCGCTGCCTTGCCGGGTATTCCGCGAGTATCGCGCAAAGCGTGCGGATCCTGTACGGCGGCAGCATGAAGCCGGAGAACGCCGCGGCGCTCCTGGCGATGCCCGACATCGACGGCGGCCTGATCGGCGGTGCGTCGCTCAACGCGCAGCAGTTCCTGTCGATCGCCGATGTCGCGACGGCGCTCGAAGCGGTGCAGTAGACGCCGCATGCCTTCGCTGCAGATCGATTCATGTCGTATCCATTCCTCTAAATTGCCGTGATCATTTCATCCGCGACCGACTATCGCGCGGCTGCCCGCCGCGTATTGCCTCCATTTCTCTTTCATTACCTCGATGGCGGTGCCGGCGCCGAGGAGACGCTGCGTGCCAATGTCGACGACCTGCAGTCCGTCCGGCTGCGCCAGCGCGTCATGCGCGGTGCCGAGCGGCTCGACCTCGGCGTCGACTGGTTCGGCCAGCGCTACGACCTGCCGATCGCGCTGGCCCCCGTCGGGCTGACCGGCATGTACGCGAGGCGCGGCGAAGTGCAGGCGGTGCGGGCCGCGTGTAACCGGAATATTCCGTTCATCCAGTCGACGGTGTCCGTGTGTCCGCTGGCGGAAGTGGCGGCGCAGGCGTCCAGCCCGATCTGGTTCCAGCTGTATGTGCTGAAGGACCGCGGCTTCATGCGCGACGTCATGCGGCGCGCCAGCGAACTGGGGGCGACGACCCTCGTGTTCACCGTCGATATGCCGGTGCCGGGCGCGCGTTACCGCGACGCGCATAGCGGCATGAGTGGTCCGAACGCCGCGCTGCGGCGCGTCATCCAGGCCATGCTGCATCCGCGCTGGGCACTCGACGTCGGACTGCGCGGCCGGCCCCACGACCTCGGGAACATCTCGGCCTACCGCGGGCATGCCACCGGACTGCAGGACTATATCGGATGGCTCGGTGCGAATTTCGATCCCGCCATCGGCTGGCGGGATCTCGAGTGGATCCGCGACGAGTGGAAGGGCAACCTGGTCATCAAGGGCATCCTGGACAGTGACGATGCGCGCGACGCGCTGGCCTTCGGCGCGGACGGCATCGTCGTCTCGAACCATGGCGGGCGTCAGCTCGACGGCGCATTGTCGACGGCGCGGGCCTTGCCGGCCATCGCCGACGCGGTCAAGGAGACGATGACGATTTTCGCGGACGGCGGCGTGCGTACCGGTACCGACGTGTTTCGTATGCTGGCGCTTGGCGCCGATGGCGTGCTGCTCGGGCGCGCGTTCGTGTACGCGCTGGCGGCGCAAGGGCAGGCCGGGGTGGAGCGGCTGTTTGCGATTCTTGAAAAGGATCTGCGCACGAATATGGTGCTGACCGGGGCAACATCGGTGCGCGAGATTGGGCCCCATCTCCTCGCTGGCTAGCATCTGTCCATTCGTTTCAGCTGTCGCACCTGTCCGCGGGACACTCGGTACTGGACACCGCCACGCCGGCGTCATTCGACCATCGGCTACGTCAGCCCTGTCGCCGCCGGGACGGCATAGTCATCGCAGCTATCCACGGTACCGATAGCTGGCATCCAGACAATCGGTTTTTCCCGCCTCGCCCAATTTGATACAGTATTCCCGCATTCGCTCAGTCATGTGTCCACCTGTCCAGGTCGACCGGTAAGCGTGCGGCGAATGGTCTCCCTCGGCCTGTCGGCACCCGGCAGGTTTTTTTTTGTATCGTCTCGCCCGGTTCGCGATGCCGTGTCGCGCCCCCGGCGCTCGCCGGTGGCGTCGGCCGCGTGGACGATGCTTCGTCGGGCCACATTCACAAAAACATTGACGGGTCAATGATCGTGTTCTAGCATAATCATAATTCTGATTATAATTTTGCCGGTCGTAGCGAATTTCCGATTTTCCCAGACCAGACCTCGAAGGAACCTGTATGCGCTTTTCCGTCTTCCTCAACGCCCGCACCATGACGCCGGACGCCGACCGCCAGCTGATCGTCGACCTGGAGCAGCACGCCTTGCTGGCTGGCGAGCTCGGCTTCGATGCGATCTTCCTGCCGGACCACCATTTCAACGGCTATATGCCGGTCGCGAGCGACAGCTACATGTTCGCCTCGTATCTCGCGGCCAAGCTGCCGGACATGCACTTCGGTTTCTCGGTCACCACCGTGCCGCTGCATCACCCAATCCGCTTCGTGGAGCGCATCAACATCCTCGACCATCTGACGAAAGGCAAGCTGCTGGTTGGCGTGGGCTCGGGCACGACGCCGGAAGAGATGATCGGTTTCGGCGTCAACTACAAGGACGCCGGCCGCATCGCCGACGAGAATCTCGCCGCCGCGGAGGCGCTGTGGAACAAGCGCATGGAAGACGACGCGATCGAACTGGACGGCTTCCACAAGGGCCGCGTGCTGCAGCGGATCGCGCCGAGCCCCTATGGCCGGAAGCATGCGCGCCTGATGCCGGTGGCCATGAAGGACACGAGCATCACCCGCGCGGCGGTAAACGGCTGGCCCGCGTTCATTCCCGCGTTCACGCCGCCGCAGATCGGCGGCCTGGAGCCGCTCACGCACGTGAAGAAATATTTCGCGAAGTACCACGAGCAGCTCGTCGCCGCGGGCCATGCGGATGACACGGTCAAGGACGCGCTGTCGTGGACGACGCACAGCTACCAGTGCGTGCACGTGGCGCCGACGGACGAACAGGCACGCGCCGAAGTGCTGGAGATCCTGACGTCGTACCAGGAAGCGGTCGACCGCGAAGCGGCGTTCAACGCCAAGGCCGAAAGCGATGAGGCCAACAAGAAGACGGACCGCACCGGCAGCGCCCTGACGGAAGAATGGATGGCCACGTGGTGCCTCTACGGCAGCCCGGACACGGTGATCGACAAGCTGCGCGCCTACCAGCAGGTCGGCATCGGCAACGTCCTGTGCGGCACCGTCACCGGCCCGCTGACCGCACAGCGCCTGGCCTACGCGAACCAGACCTTGCGCCTGCTGGCCGAACACGTCATCCCGGCATTCAAGTAATCCGCAACCACGCGCACTGGAGGAGACACGGAGTGACGACAGAACTGAGCATGAGCGAGATGGCGACGCTGACGGCGGGCGCGTCGATGTGGTCGACGGCGGCGATTCCCCATGCCGGCATTCCCGCGCTCGCGATGGCCGATGGGCCGATGGGCGTAGCGGGACCGCGCGTCGACGAGCGCGACGTCTCGCTCCTGACGCCGGCGCCCATCGCGCTCGGCGCCAGCTGGGACCATGCCCTGGTCGAGCGGGTAGGGCGCCTCGTCGGCGGCGAAGCGATCCGGCGTGGCGTGGACCTGATGCTGGCGCCGAACCTGAATCTCGCACGCAGCCCGCTGGCGGGCCGCGCGTTCGAATATTTTTCCGAAGACCCGCTGTTGTGCGGGCAGTTGGGTGCGGCGTGGATCCAGGGCTGCCAGTCGGTCGGCACGGGCGCCGTGGCGAAGCATCTCGTGTGCAACGACAGCGAGACGGCGCGCGACAGCATGAACGCGGTCGTGGACGCGCGCACCCTGCGCGAAGTCTACCTGCAGCCGTTCGAGATGGCCGCGCAGGCCGGATGCGCTGGCATGCTTACCGCGTACAACAAAGTGAACGGCGCCTGGTGCGCGGAAGCCGGCGCCATTGTGCGCGACGTCGCCAAGGGCGAATGGAAGTTCGGCGGCGTGTTCATGAGCGACTGGTTCGGCACCCATTCGACGGCGCCGTCCCTGAACGGCGGCCTCGACCTGGAGATGCCGGGGCCCGCGCGCTTCCTCGGTGCCAGGAGCGCGGCCGCTGTCGCGGCAGGCCAGGTCGATCCCGCGCGCCTGCGCGACGCCGCCGACCGGGTGGCCGCGACCGCGCGCCGCTTCGGCGGCGGCAAGGGCGCGCCGCTGGCGCCCGCCGAGGCCAGAAACCTGCTGGTCGACGCCGCCGCCGCCGGCTTCACGCTGGTGCGCAATGAGGACGCGGTCCTGCCGCTCGATCCGGCACGCCATGCGCGCATCGCCGTCATCGGTCCGAACGCGAGCGCGCCTTGCTTCCAGGGCGGCACGTTCGCCAAGATCGCCGTGCGTCCCGACGCGTTGCTGCCGATCGACGCGCTGCGGGCGCGCTTCGGCGCCGCCGTCGTGGCCTACGAGCCCGGCGTCGATCCGCAGCCCAAGCTGCCGCGCATGCCCGCACGGCCCGCGCGCGATCTCGGCGACGGCTGCATGCGCGGCATGACGCTCGACTACTTCGACAACCCGGACTGCGCGGGCGTGCCCCTGTTGAGCGAGACGCGCGACACGAATTCGCTGACGTGGTTCCACGGCGTGCACGCGGCCGGCGCGCTGCAGCGCGACGCGGCCACGCGCGCGAGCGGCGTCTACACGGCGCAGGCCGACGGGCCGCATCGCTTCTACGTGGGCGGCACGGGCGCGCTGCGCCTCGTGGTCGATGGTGCCCAAGTGTTCCGGCGCGACGGGCAACTGGCGCCCGGCGACGTGATGGGCCGCCTGAAAAGCGGCGACGCCGATTGCGTGACCGTCGACCTGCGCGCGGGCCGCCAGGTCGACGTCGTCGTCGAGCTGCGCTACACGGCGGCGCGCTGCCAGGGCCTGTGGTACGGCGTGCGCGGGCCGGACAGCAACGACGCCATGATGGCGCGCGCGGTCGCGGCGGCGCGGGATGCCGATGCCGTCGTGCTGGTCGTAGGCGAGACGTCGGACGCCAGCGTGGAAAGCAAGGACCGCGCGGATACCCGGCTGCCGGCCGAACAGGTCGCGCTCATCGACCAGGTGTGCGCGGCCAACCACAACACGATCGTCGTCACCAACGTGGGCCACGCGTTCGACACGCGCTGGGACGTGCGGGCGAAGGCCGTGCTGCACTGCTGGTATCCGGGCGAGGAATTCGGCCGCGCCCTGGCGCAGGTGCTGGCGGGCGACCGTGAACCCGGCGGGCGCATGCCCGTCACGATCGCGTGCGAGGACGCGCATTATCCCGCGCTGTCGCTGCGGCCCGATTCGAACGGCGACCTGCCGTATGCCGAAGGCGTCCAGGTCGGCTATCGCGGCCTCGCCGCGCAGCGTGTCACGCCGCGGCAGGCGTTCGGCAGCGGGTTCGGCTATACGACGTTCGCGCTCGACGGGGCCGAGGTCGGGCCCGACGGTGCGGGCGGGTGGAGCGTCAGGGCCGCCGTGCGCAACACGGGGGCGCGCGCCGGCGCGGAAGTCGTGCAAGTCTATCGCACGGTGCCGGAGCTGACGCTCGTCGGCTTCGCCAGGATCCATCTGGCGCCAGGCGAAACCGGCATCGTACGCATTGCCGTCGCGCGCCGTCGCCTGCAGACGTGGCAGGACGGATGGGCGGACCTGCCGGGCACCATCGATCTGCTCGTGGGCAGGTCCAGCGCCGACCTGCCGCTCGCCGTACAAGTGAACCACAACTGATTGCAGCTTCCACCAGGAGACAACCATGAACGCCATCGACATCCACCACGCGGTCCGGCACGACGACCGCCCCTTCATCGTCGGCATCGGCGGCACGACCCGCCCCGGTTCCAGCACGGAGAGCGCGCTGCGCGCCGCGCTGAATCACGCGGAGGAGCTGGGCGCGCGCACGCAGCTGTTCGGCGGCGAAGCCCTCAGCACGCTCGACGTGTTCTCGCCCGAACGGCGCGAGCGCAGTCCCGCGCAGCGCGCCATCGTCGATGCCGTGCGCCGCGCCGATGCCGTGATCTTCGCGTCGCCCGGCTACCACGGCGGCGTCTCCGGTCTCGTCAAGAACGCCATCGACCTGCTCGAAGACCTGCGCGCGGACGACCGGGTTTACCTGGACGGCATGCCGGTCGGCTGCATCGTCACGGCGGCCGGCTGGCAAGGCTGTAACACGACGCTCGGCGCGCTGCGCTCGATCGTCCACGCGCTGCGCGGCTGGCCAACCCCGTTGGGCGTCACGCTCAATACGGCTGGCGTCAAGCTGTTCGACGCCCAGGGCCAATGCCTGGATGCCCAGGTCGGCGCCAGCCTGAAGCTGCTGGCGGAGCAGGTCGTCAACCCGGCAGGCGTCTTTGTACAGCGCAATAAAAAATCAGAATTACAGTTATAAAAGCTGTGCTATCCTGATCGAAAATACGGCGCGCCACGCTGCGTCGCCGAGAACAAATAACGTGTTCACGCGGAGACAGACAAGGATGAAGATCGACACAATACGCCTGCACGCGCAGGCGGAGCGGGGCGCAGAAGCACACCCCGCGAACCCCGCGCGCCGGGCAGTGCTGGGCGCATTGCTGGCCGGCGCCGCGGTCGCCGGCGCCTGGACCCCGGCGTCGGCCGCCGCGGCCCTGCAGGCCGCCGGCGCAGCGGCGCGACCGCACAACGCCGGATTCACGCAACCGGAACTCAAGATCCTGACCGTGGCGGCCGACGCCATCGTGCCGGTGACGGATACGCCGGGCGCCGTCGCCGCGGGCGTGCCGCATTTTATCGATGCGCTGGCCAAGGCATGGATGACGCCCGAGGAACTGGCGCAGTTCCGCGCCGGCCTCGCGGACCTGGACAAGCGCGCGCAGCAGCGCTACCGCCGCGGGTTCGCGGCCTGCACGCCGGCGCAGGCGACCGAGATCCTGCAGGCACTGCGCGCATCGAGCCCATACGACGGCCACACGTTCGAGCTGGCCGCCCGCATCGAGGACCCGCAGGCGCCGTTCTACCTGCGCCTGCGCGACCTCGTCGTCTACGGCTATTTCACGTCCGAGGTCGGCAGCACGAAAGAGCTGCGCTACGTGGCCGTGCCGGGCCGGTTCGACGGCGACGTCGACATCAAGACCTGGCCATACCAGAACGTCATCTGATCCGCGCGAAAGGACAACCATGAACCAAACGACCGAATTCGACGCGATCGTGATCGGCTCCGGCATCACCGGCGGCTGGGCGGCGAAGGAACTGACCGAGAAGGGCCTGAAGGTCCTCATGCTCGAACGCGGCAAGCCGCTGGAACACCAGAAGGGCTATATCCACGAATTCACGGCGCCGTGGCAGGCGCCCATGCAGGGCTTGCCGGACCGGGAGCTGGACGCCCGCGAATACGAAATCCAGAGCAAGATCGAGCGCGGCGCCTTCAGCTGGGCCAACCGTCAATACTGGATCAACGACCGCAAGAACCCGTACGAACAGGTGAAACCGTTCCGCTGGCACCGCACCGACGTGCTGGGCGGGCGCTCGCTGACCTGGGGCCGCCAATCGTATCGATGGGGGCCGGACGACTTCCTGCAGAACAAGCGCGACGGCCATGGCAACGATTGGCCCATCCGCTACGCCGACCTGGCGCCGTGGTACACGCACGTGGAAAAATTCATCGGCGTGAGCGGTGCGCCGGAAGGGCTGGAGAACTTCCCGGACGGGCACTACCTGCCGCCGTTCGAGATGACGGCGCTGGAAAAGCACCTGAAACGCACCGTGGAATCCCGCTGGACCGACCGGCGGGTGACCATCGGCCGCGTCGCCAACCTGTCCGAGGCGATCGACGGCGAACGTGGCCGTTGCCAGCGGCGCGCGATCTGCAACCGCGGCTGTTCGTTCGGCGCGTATTTCAGCTCGTTGAGCTCCACGTTGCCGGCCGCGCAGAAGACGGGCCTGTTGACGATCCGCACCGACAGCGTCGTGGAAGCGATCGACGTCGACCCGCGGACGAACAAGGCGACCGGCGTGCGCGTGATCGACGCGAAGACCGGCGAGCGCCTGCGCTTCGGTGCGAAGGTGGTCTTCCTGAACGCGTCGACCTACGGCACCGTGCAGATCCTGCTGCAGTCGAAGAGCGCGGCGCATCCGAACGGCATCGGCAACCACAGCGACGTGCTGGGCCGCTACCTCGTCGACCACGCGGGCGTCGGGGCGTTCGCCGAGATTCCCGGCTTCGACGACCGCAACTACAGCGGCCGCCGCCCGACCGGCATCCTCGTGCCGCGCTTCCGCAACATCGGCGGCCAGGACACGGACGCCGATTTCACGCGCGGCTACGGCTACCAGGGCGGCGCCATGCGCGACGACTGGACGAATACGGCGGCGCAGACGGACGGCTTCGGCGCGGAGATGAAGCACCGGATCGCGCGGCCCGGCAAGTGGATCGCGTTCCTCGGCGCGTTCTGCGAACAGCTGCCGCAGAAGGACAACCGCGTCGTGCTGAACGAGAACAAGCGGGGCGGCTTCGGCCTGCCGCAACTGAGCTTCGACGTCGCGTACGGCGAGAACGAGCGGCGCATGAAGCTCGACGCCGTGAAACAGGCGGAGCAGATGCTCGTCGCGGCCGGTGCGAAGCACGTCGTGACGATTCCCGTGCGGGCCATCCCCGGCGTCTCCATCCACGAGATGGGCGGCGCGCGCATGGGCCACGACCCGGCGGAATCCGTGCTGAACGCGCACAACCAGGTGCACGGCGTGCCCAATCTCTTCGTCACGGACGGCGCCGCGATGGCGTCGTCCGGCACGGTGAACCCGTCGCTGACGTATATGGCGCTGACGGCGCGCGCGGCCGACTACGCCGTCGCCCAGCTGAAAGCGGGTGCGCTGTGATGCCTGCTAGAATCCGCCTTTACCATCACTGACCACGACGACATCCATGGAGAGCGCAACCGCCCACGCCCGGGCGCCCAAGCAGGGCCGCAGCCGGCAATCGTTCGACCGCATCATCGAGGCGACCATCGACCTGCTGCGCGAACGGTCCTACGACCAGATCACGCTGGCCGAGATCTGCCAGCTGGCCGGCGTCTCGACCGGCGCGCTGTACGGCCGCGTGACCGGCAAGGACGAACTGCTGCGCGCCGTGCAGGTGCGTTTCTTCGAACGCCTGGACCAGGCGTTCACCGAGGAGGCGCAGCGCATCGCGGCGAAGGCGCACGGCCTCGCGCAGGTGGTGCCGGCCGTCGTGGCGGGCCTCGGCAACCTGCTGAAGGAGAACGCCAGCGTGCTGCGCTCGTTCATGTTGCGCGGCGCCGTCGACGAGGTCATCGGCGCGGCCGGGAAGAAATCCGCCGAGCAGAACCACGCCAAGTTCATCCGCCTCGTCGAAGCGTGCCGCGCCGAGATCCGGCATCCGCACCCGGCGCGCGCGATCGAGGCGAGCATGCTGCTGATCTATGCGACCCAGGCCCGCTTCCTCGGCCTCGACAGCTTCGGCGGCAAGGGCGAAGCGCGCGGCTGGGAGGAACTGCTGGAAGACCTGAGCGACATGATGCTCGCGTACCTGCTGTTCGTGCCGGAACGCTGAACGAGGGCGGTATGTTGCCGCCCTCTTTTTGAACCTGAATATAACCAGAATTATTATTCTAAAATGACGACCAACAAACTCCGCTGGGCCTATATGGACCATTGGCGCATCGATACGCCGCAGGGCCAGCTGTCGCAATACACCTCCGTGCAGCGCTTCGACGATTTCCTGAAGCAGGTCGCGGCCCTCGGCTTCGAAGCGATCGAGACGTTCGACTTCCACCTCGGCCCGCTGCGCGAACTGTTCGGCACCCTCGAGAACGCGCGTGCGTTCATGCAGTCGCGCGGCATCGACAAGGTCCTGAGCCTGTTCCACGCCGTGATGTACGACGAGCGCCAGAGCGCGCCGCATGTCCGTTCCACGCACGACCACATCGTCAACTACGCCGAATACATCATGCGCTCCAGCCAGGGCCTCGGCGTGGAGAACTTCATCGTGATGCCGGCGGGGTTGTACTACGACGTCGAACCGGTCACGGACGACAAGATCCGCGCCTGCGCCGAACTGTGGAACCGCGTCGGCGCAATGACGCAAAAGTATGGCGTCAAGACCTGCTGCCACCACGAGTTCTTCTGCGGTATCCGCACGGCCGAACAGCTGCGCAAGTTCTACGAGTGGACGGATCCGCGCTACGTCTTCTTTTACTGCGACACGGCGCAGCACGTGATCGCCGGCGTCGACCCGGTCGACCTGTACCTCGAGCTGGCCGACCGCTGCGGCGGCTTCCACATGAAGGACACGCTGCACGTCGACCTGACCGGCGACTACCGCCGCAAGCCCGATGCCGAGGTGATGGCGCCCACGACGCCGCGCTGGTTCCACGAGATGGGCGTGCCGGGCGGCCTCGTCGACTTCCCCGCGCTGATGGCCGCGATGAAGGACCGCGGCTATGAAGGGTGGGTCGGCGTGGAGCACGACAAGGCCGACGTCGGCGGCGGCAACTACCCGGAAAGCACCGCGTTGTCCGCCTGGTACATCCAGCACGTTCTCAAGAAAATCTACGCCTGAAGCGGACGATCACCATGCAAAAACAGATCAAATGGGGCTATGCCCTGAACCAGTGGAAGGCCGGCTTCACGAGCTTCGCGCGCCCGGAAGAAATCGAGCGCGCCTTCAAGGTCACGGCAGCGTGCGGCTTCGATGCCGTGGAACTCAACGCGGGCAGCGGCCGCTGGGACCCGATCGGGCGCCCGGAAAACATCGCGATCAACTTCGGCTCGGCCGACCATTTCCGCCTGAAGCTGAAGGATTGGGGCATCCACCACGTGGCCAGCACCTTCTTCGACCCGACCGTGATGAGCTTCGAGGAGCTGCACTTCGGCCTGATGAGCACCCAGCCGGCGGACCACGCGCGCATCGTTGCGCAGGCCCGCGTGCACGCGGAGATGCTGTCCGAGCTGAACGGCGACTGCCTCGTCGTGCGGCCGTTCCCGTCGTGGTGGAAGGAAGGCGGGTTGACGCCGGAACGTATCGCCGCCGCGGCCGACTGCTGGAACGCGGTCGGCGCGATGACGGCCGCACTGGGCCTGAAGACCGTGCTGCACGTGGACGCGCTGTCCGCGCTGCGCACGGCCGAGGAGCTCGAGCGATTGATGGCGCTCTGTGACCGCGACAACGTCGGTCTGTGCTTCGACACGGCCGAACTGACGATCGCGGGCCACGACGTCGTCGCGCTGTACCGGCGCTTCCACGAGCGCGTCTGGCACGTCCAGTTCAAGGATGCGCTGGCGGTCGATACGCTGGACGAATACAGGCTGCAGAACGCCGAGCGCGCGCTCATCGCGGCGGGCGGCGAACGCGGCATCCAGCGCTGGTTCGGCGAGATGGGCACGGGGCTGGTCGACTTCCCGGCGCTGCTGGCCGCGATGCGCGAGCTGGGCTACGCCGGCTGGATCATCGTCGAAAGCGACAAGGGTCCGGCGCCGATCGCGACGGGGATGATGCTCAACAGCTGGTACCGCCGGCACGTGCTGGACCGCTGCTTCGACTGACCTGCGCGAAAGCAACGCCGTGCAAACCACTTCCATGTCGTCACCCGCCGCGCCGCCGCTCGCCGGCGCCGTGCCGCGCCGCCACGGCGGCCGCGCGCAGGGCATCGCCCTGATGGCCATCGTGAACATGCCGTCGCTGGCGCTGTCCGCGCTCGTGCCCGGCCTGCCGCAGCTGTTCCAGCAGTTCTCGAACGTGCCGCATTTCCAGCTGCTCGTCCCGATGATCATCACGGTGCCGTCGCTGTGCGTGGCGCTGACGTCGGGCTTCACCGGCATGCTGGCGGACCGGTTCGGACGACGCAACCTGCTGCTCCTGGCGCTGCTCGCGTTCGCGCTGCTCGGCCTCGCGCCGCTGCTGTTCGACAGCCTGCTGCTGATCGTCGCCAGCCGGGTGATCGTCGGCGTGGCGGAAGCCGCGATCCTCACGGTGGGCAACGCGCTGATGGGCGATTACTTCGAGGGCGCGCAACGCGACAAGTGGCTGGGCTACCAGAACATGCTGTCGCCGCTGATCGGTTCCGCGATCATCCTCGCCGGCGGCATGCTGGCGGGCGTGCACTGGCGGTATCCGTTCCTCCTGTATCTCGTCGGGCTGGGCGTGTTCGCGCTGGCGTGGTACGCCTGCTGGGAGCCGCAACGCGACCATGCGGCCGCCGCGGCCGGCGCGGCGGGCGCCGCCGGCTTCCCCTGGCGCCCGACGCTGTTCGTGTGCGGTGTCACCGTGCTGTTCTCGATGGTGTTCTTCGTGCAGGCCGTGCAGCACGGGCGCATTTTCGCCGACATGGGCGTCGCGTCGCCGGAGCGCATCAGCGTGCTCGTGACCATCGCGAGCCTGGGCACGGTCGCCGGCGGCTATCTGTTCAAGCGCCTGTCCGGCGTGCCCATCGCGCTGCGGCTGGCGGCCAGCATGGCCTTGTACGGCGTGTGCTACGTCGGCGTGGCGTGGGCGCCGGGCGCGTCGGTCGGCCTGCCGCTCGACGCGCTGGGCCAGGTCGGCGGCGGCCTGCTGCTGCCGGCGCTGATCGCGTGGGCACTCACGCACTACCGCTTCGAGCACCGCGGCCGCGGCATGGGCCTGTGGGGCGGTTCGTTCTTCCTCGGGCAGTTCCTCAGTGCGCCGCTGCTGACCCTGATCGGCGCGGCGGCCGGCACCTTCCTCGCGAGCGTGGCCGCCATCGGCGTGGTGTGTCTCGTCGCCGCCGCGCTGCTCGCCGCGTCCGCGCTGGCGCGGCCGCGTATCCAACCATGAATCGACCAGAAAGATGACCATGCAATTTGCAGCCTGTATCGAATGGATGTTCACCAGCGCGGGCGACGACCTCGCGTCGCGCATCCGCGCCGCGCATGCGGCCGGCGTCCCCGGCGTCGAGTTCCACCTGTGGCGCGAGAAGGACCTCGACGCGATCGAAGCGGCGCTCGACGACACCGGCGTGCGCCTCGTGAGCTTTTGCGTCGAGCCACGCCGCAGCCTCGTCGACCCGGGCGACCACGACGCGGTGCTTGCCGCCGTGGCCGATGCGATCCCCGTCGCGCAGCGCTTCCCCGGCGCCGGCATGGTGGTGGCGTCCGGCTTCACGCGGCCGGACGTGCCGGAGCAGGACCAGTTCGACGCCGCCGTGCGCGTGTTGCGCCGCGCGGCGGACATGGCGCACGCCGCCGGCACCGTGCTGTGGCTGGAACCCGTGTACATGCTGCTGAACGGCCAGCGCATGTTCGTCGACACTGTCGCGCGCGGACTCGACATCGTCGCCGCGGTGGACAGCCCGGGCCTGCGCCTGCTGGCGGACGTGTACCACGCGGCGCAGACGAACGAAGACCTGGCCGGCGCCATCGGCGACCGCATGCGCTACGTCGCGCACGTCCAGGTGGCCGACACGCCGGGCCGGCACGAGCCGGGCACCGGCACCATCGACTGGCGCGGCGTGATGGACGTACTGCGCGCACATGGCTACGCCGGCGCGATCGGCCTGGAATATTTCCCCGGCGTGGACGACGCGGCGTCGCTGGCGCTGACCCGGCGCGCGCTGGGCCTGGCATAACGAGGGACGGCGGTGCGCGATGCGATTCAATAAACTGGACCTGAACCTGCTGGTCGTGCTGAACGCGCTCCTCACCGAGTGCAACATCAGCCGCGCGGCGGAGAAGATCTTCCTGAGCCAGTCGGCCACGAGCAGCGCGCTCGCCCGCCTGCGCGACTACTTCAACGACGAACTGCTCGTCAGCTCGGGGCGCCAGCTCGTGCTGACCCCGCGCGCGAAGGAACTCGTCGAGCCGGTGCGCGAGGTGCTGATGCGCATCGACAGCACGATCGCGACGCAGCCGCAGTTCGACCCGACCACCGAGACGCGCACGTTCACGATCATCGTGTCGGACTACACGATGGCCGTGCTGGTGCCGCCGCTGCTGGAAGCCCTGTACCGCCAGGCGCCCGGCGTACGGGTGAGCCTGCGCCACCAGTACGACCGCCAGCCGGCCGAGGTGCTGGAGCAGGGCGACGCCGACTTCCTCGTGATCCCGTCGCAATACCTGGCGAAGGAACATCCGTCCGCCGTGCTGTTCGAGGAAGACTACCTGTGCGTGACGTGGGAGGGGCACAGCCGTATCCGCGACGGGCTGACGTTCGACGACTACCTGTCGTGCGGCCACGTGATCCCGACGTTCTCCAGCCCGAATCCGCTGCCGACCCTGGACGGCTGGTTCATCGAGAGCTACGACGTCAAGCGCCGCGTGGAGGTCACGGCGCCGACGATGACCGGACTGCCGTCGCTCGTCGTGGGCACGGACCGCATCGCGACGGTCCACCGCCGCATCGCGCAGCGTGCGCAGGCGACCCTGCCCATCAAGCTGTGGGAACCGCCGCCGCGCATCCCGCGCCTCGTGCAGTCGCTGCAATGGCACCGGCACCGCAACAACGACCCCGCCATCCGCTGGCTGCGCGACGTCGTCGTCGACGTCGCCCGCCACGTTTGAACCCACGGCGCCGCGCGCGCCGACATCCTGCGAGACCAAGAATGAATGAAGCCGTTTCGAGCGCGGAGGGCAGCGCTCACCATGCCGCCGCGTCCTATAGCCACCGGCGCCGCACGCTGGCGCTGGTGGCTGTCGCCCTCGCGTTCGTGATCGACCTGCTCGATACGACCATCGTCAACGTCGCCGTGCCGTCCATCGGCTCGACCCTGCATGCATCCAGGGCCGCCCTCGAATGGATCGTCGCCGGCTACGCCACGTCGTTCGCGGTCCTGCTGATCGTCGGTGGCCGGCTTGGCGACAGCCATGGCTACCGGCGCATGTTCCTGATCGGGATCGCGGCGTTCACGGCGACGTCCGTCGCCTGCGGCCTGGCGCCCGACACGCCGAGCCTGCAGGTCGCGCGCTTGCTGCAAGGTGCGGGCGCCGCGCTGATGGTGCCGCAGGTGATGGCGCTGGTGCAGGTGATGTATCCGCCGGACGAGCGCTACAAGGTCTATACCGTGTTCGGTTTCCTGGGCGGCTTCTCGGCCGCGCTGGGGCCCATCGTGGGCGGGCTGTTGATCGACGCGAACTGGCTCGGCCTGGGCTGGCGCCTCACGTTCCTCATCAACCTGCCGATCGGCCTCCTGAGCCTGGCGGCCGGCGCCGTGCTCCTGCCGCCGGGGCGGGGCGTCAACGCCGTCGCCGTCGACCTGCGTGGCGCCGCGCTGTCGGTCCTGTCGTTGTTCGCCTTGCTGACGCCCCTGATCGAAGGGCCGTCGCGCGGCTGGCCGCCGGGACTCGTGCTGATGCTGGCCGGTACGGTGCCGCTGGGCTGGGCGACGTGGCGCTACCTGCGCGCGCGCCAGGCCCGCCATGGCGACGCGCTCGTCGATCCGGCGCTGTTTCGGCGGCGCAAGGTCGCGCTCGGTCTGCTGTGCACCCTGTGCATCAATCCGGTCATGCCCGGCTACCTGCTCGTGCTGACCTTCGTGCTGCAGACGGGGCGGGGACTCTCCGCCGCGCAGATGGCATACGCCTGCGCGCCGATCGCGATGGGGGCGATGGCGGGGATTACCTTGCTGGGGCCCCGGCTCAACCGCCGCATCGGCCTGCGCACGCTGCCGGTCGGGATCGCGGCCTCGGCGGCGAGCCTGTGCATGTCCGCGTTGGCGCTGCGTGGCGGGCTGTCGTGGCCGCTGCTCGTGCTCGCCCAGTTCGGCATGGGCATCGGTCTGGGCTTGTGCGGACCGCAGTTGTCCAACGCCACGCTGCGCGACGTGCCCGTCTCCGATGCCGGCGTCGCCGCCGGCCTGCTGACGACGGTGCAGCAGGTCGCCGCGGCGGTCGGCGTCGCGCTGGCGGGTCTCGTGTTCTTCCGCGGGCTCGACGGCGCCAGCGCCGCGGCGTACCAGCACGCATACCTGTTTGTGCTGCCGCTGCTGCTGAGTTTGTTGTTCATGGGCACGCTCGGCGCGGTGCGCCTGGGCAGGGCATCTGCCTATCCAGCAGGTGGATAGCTGCTATCCAAACAATCGCAGAAACTTTTGCTTTGGAAAACCTGTGGAAGTCGATATCATAATTCTGGTTCTAATTCCTGCGTAAGACAGGTGCGGCAAGCCAGCCGCGGCAATGACAAGGAGACACGCAATGAGCAGCAATTCCCTTTCCCAACCACGACAGGCCGACTGGCGCCAGGGCTGGATCCTCGTGATCTCCGGTTTCCTGCCGGTGATGGCCATCATCGCGCTGGCGCCGACGCTGCCGACGCTGCTGGGCCACTTCCGCGACGTGCCCAACCCGGGCTTGATGGTGCCCCTGCTGATCACGGCGCCCAGCGCATGTATCGCACTGTTCGCGCCCGGTGCGGGCGTGATCGCCGACCGCTTCGGCCGCCGTCCGCTGTTGCTGTGGTCGATGGCGTTTTACGGCGCCGGCGGACTCGTCCCGTTCTTCATCGACAACTTCTGGGCCGTCGTCGCCGGCCGCTTCGTGATCGGCTTCGGCGAGGCGGGCGTGCTCACCGTCGTCAACACGCTGCTCGCCGACTACTTCGAAGAAAAGGCCCGCCACCGCTGGCTGATGATCCAGGGCGTGGTTGGATCCGTGCTCGGCACCGTGACGATCGCCTGCTCCGGCTTCCTGGCGGCGCAGGGCTGGCAATATCCGTTCCTCGTGTACGCCGTCGCGATTCCCATCCTGCTGGCCGGCATCGCCTTCCTGTTCGAGCCGGCGCCGCGCCGGAAGGGCGGCGCCGCCCAGCCGGCCGCCACCGCGACGCCGTTCCCCTATGCCGTCGCCCTCATGGTGGCCGGCGTGACCGTGCTGCTGTCGACGATCTATTATGTTCAGGTCATCAATTTTTCCGTCCTGCTGAAGGACCTCGGCGTCAGCGATCCGAAATCGATCGGCCTGTCGATGGCGCTGCCGAGCATCGGCGTGCCGCTGGGCGCCATCGTGTTCAAGCTGACGACCCGCTTCGGTGCCGGCAGCCAGATCTTCCTCGTGTTCCTGGGCTATGCGATCGGCCTGTCGGGCATCGGCCTGGCGCCCGACTACAAGGTCGCGCTGGCGTTCGCCTTCGTCCAGCAGCTGGCCAACGGCATCATCGTGCCGGCACTGATCGCCTGGGCCCAGAGCAAATTCTCGTTCGAGCACCGGGGCCGCGGCATGGGCTGGTGGGCCAGCTCGTTCTTCGTCGCGCAATTCCTGTCGCCGGCCGTCGTCAACGTGATGCGCGCGTCCGTCGGCAACCTGCAGGGCGCGTTCCTGGCGTTCGGCCTCGTCGCGGCGGCGTGCGCCGTCGGCGCCTGCCTGCTGCATGTCCGGGCCACGCGTTCGGCCGGTCCACAACCGGGCGTTTGAACCGTCCATTTCCTTTCGATCCACACCGAGGACCCCATGACCACCAAGCATCGCATCAAGCGAGGCGTCTCGCTGTACAGTTACCAGTACGAGACCTTCCTGCGCAAGATGACGCTCGACGATTGCATCGCCCACGCCGCCGGCCTCGGCGCGCGCGGCATCGAAGTCGTCAGCGAGCAATCGTTTACCCGCTTTCCGAACGTTCCGCAGACCGAGATCGACGCCTGGTTCGCGTCGCTCGAACGTCACGGCGCGTACGCCCAATGCCACGACATGTTCATGGACATCAAGCTGTACAAGGACCGCCGCCTGAATCTCGAAGAGATGGTCGCATCGCTGGAGCGCGACCTGCATTTCGCCAAGCGCATCGGCTGCAGGACGCTGCGCCTGATCGTCAACACGCCGCCGGAAGTGGTCGTCGCGTGCGTGCCGCTGGCGGAGAAGCTCGACATCCGCATGGGCATCGAAGTGCATTCGCCGTTCCACTTCGACCACCCGTGGATCCTGCGCTACACGGAACTGACGCGCGCCACCGGCTCGAGCCACGTCGGCTATGTCCCGGACATGGGCATGTACATCAAGCACTATCCGCCGATCTTCCGCGACCGCTTCCTGCGCATGGGCGCAACGCCCAGGATCGTCGAATTCATCCTGCAGGCCCACGAGGCGCGCGTGCTGCCGGACTACGTCATCATGGACGTGCGCAAGATGGGCGGCAACCCCGTCGACCTGCAGATGGCCGAGACCCTGCGTCACAACATCTGGAGCAATCCGCGCCGTATGCTCGAATTCATGCCGTGGATTTTCAATATCCACGCCAAGTTCTACGAAATCGACGAGACGGGCAAGGAGCCGGCGATCCCGTACGACGAGATCATCCCCGTGCTGATCGAAGGCGGCTACGACGGCCACCTGTCCAGCGAATACGAGGGCCAGCGCCACATCGAGGATGCGTTCGAGGTGGATGGGCGCGAGCAGGTGCGGCGGCAGCAAGAGATGTTCAAGCGCCTTCTTGGCGAAACGGTTTGAGGAGAGCGGCATGTACGACAAACACATCATCTATCCGGATTCGCTGCGCAACGACGGGAGCGCCGGCTGGCGCGTCGGCGTGCGCCTGCCTTACTACCGCGGCCAGGTACTCTCGGCCGTGGAGGACATCGCGCTGACGGTGGACGGCGAACAGGTCGCGCGCGCCGACTTGCGCTTCACGGTACGCGGCAAGACGTGGACGCTGGACGAACTGGAGACGACCTACGACGAGCGCTGGGAATTCGGCGAAGTGGCCGAGCTCTCCGTGCGCCGTCCGGGCGGCCTTGCGCCGGGCCGGCACACCGTCACGGCGGCGGTGCAGCTGCGGATTTCGTACCTGCCGTGGAGCCCGGTGACATCCTGCACCACCGAACTCGCGCTCGGCGCGTAGGAGGCGGCATGGCCACGACGATCAAGGGACCCGCCATCTTCCTCGCCCAATTCGCCGCCGACGCGGCGCCGTTCGACGACTGGAAGGCGATCACGCGCTGGGCCGGCAGCCTCGGTTACAAGGGCGTGCAGGTCCCGTCGAACGACCGCCGCCTGTTCGACCTGGCGCGCGCGGCCGGGAGCAAGACCTATTGCGACGAGATCGCCGGCATCGCGGCGGAAAGCGGCGTTGCGATCACGGAGCTCAGCACGCACCTGCAGGGGCAGCTCGTGGCCGTGCATCCGGCGTACGACGAGGCGTTCGACGGCTTCGCGCCGCCCGCATTGCGCGGCAAGCCGGCGGCGCGCCAGCAATGGGCTGTCGAGCAGATGCACCTCGCCGCCAATGCATCGAGGAACCTCGGCCTGTCGGCGTCGATCAGCTTTTCCGGATCCCTGGCCTGGCCGTTCCTGTACCCGTGGCCGCAGCGCCCGGCGGGCCTGATCGAGACCGCGTTCGACGAACTGGCGCGGCGTTGGCGCCCGATCCTCGACGCCTACGACGACGCCGGCGTGGACCTCGCGTTCGAGCTGCATCCGGGCGAAGACCTGTTCGACGGCGCCACGTTCGAGATGCTGCTGGAGCGCGTCGATCACCACCCGCGCCTGAACATCGCCTACGATCCGTCGCATTTCCTGCTGCAGCAACTGGATTACCTCGGCTTCATCGACCGCTACCACGAGCGCATCAAGGTGGTGCACGTGAAGGACGCCGAGTTCCGGCCGGATGCACGCCAGGGCGTCTACTCGGGCTACCAGCCGTGGGTCGACCGCGCCGGACGTTTCCGTTCGCTGGGCGACGGCCAGGTCGATTTCAAAGCCATCTTCGGCAAGCTCGCGCAGTATGACTTTCCCGGCTGGGCCGTGCTCGAATGGGAGTGCTGCCTGAAGCATCCGGAGCAGGGTGCGGAGGAGGGCGCGCGTTTCATCCGCGATCACATCATCCGTGTGACGGACAAGGCGTTCGACGATTTCGCGGGCGCCGCCGCCGACGCGTCGCGCATCGCGCGCATGCTGGGCATCGCGGGAGACGCGGCATGAGCGCCGGGCGCATCCGCCTCGGGATGGTCGGCGGCGGTGAGGGCGCGTTCATCGGCGCCGTGCATCGCCACGCCGCGTGGCTGGACAACCGCTACGAGCTCGTGGCCGGCGCGTTCTCGTCGAACGCCGAGACCTCGCGCCGCTCCGGCCAGGCGCTGGACCTGGATCCGGCGCGCGTCTATGCCGACTATGCGCACATGGCGCGCGCGGAAGCCGCACGCGACGACGGCATCGAAGCCGTCGTCATCGTCACGCCGAACCACATGCATGCGCCGGTAGCCCGCGCGTTCCTGGAAGCGGACATGCACGTCATCTGCGACAAGCCGGTGACCACCACCAGCGACGATGCGCGTGCGCTGCAGGCGCTGGCGCGCGAACGCGGACTCCTGTTCGCCGTCACGCACAACTACTCGGCGTATCCGATGGTGCGCCAGGCGCGCGCGATGGTGCGCGAAGGGGCGCTTGGCGACATCCGCGTCGTGCAGGTCGAATACGCCCAGGACTGGCTGGCGGAACCGCTGGAACAGACGGGCCAGAAACAGGCCGAGTGGCGGACCGACCCCGCGCGCGCGGGCGGCGGCGCCATCGGCGACATCGGTTCGCACGCGTGGCAGCTGGCCGACACGATCGTCGGACGGCCGGTCGAATCGCTGTGCGCGCAGCTGAATACGTTCGTACCGGGCCGCGCCATCGACGACGATGTGCAGGTGCTGCTGCGCTACGCCGGCGGTGCGCGCGGCATGCTGTGGGCGAGCCAGGTCGCGCCCGGCCACGCGAACGATCTGCGCATCCGCGTGTTCGGCAGCAAGGGCGGCCTCGAATGGCGCCAGCAGCAACCCAACGAATTGCTGTGGACGCCGCTGGGCGAACCCACCCGGATCGTCGAACGGGGCGGCCCCGGTACGCATGCGGCCGCGCGGCGCATGAGCCGCGTGCCGGCCGGCCACACGGAAGGCTATATCGAGGCCTTCGCCGCCTTGTACGGCGACGTCGCGCATCACCTGCTGGCGCGGCGCGCGGGGATCGGCGGCGCAGGCATGGACGAGGCATGGTTCCCGACCATCGACGACGGCCTGCGTGGCGTCCTGTTCATCGAGACGGTGCAGGCGTCGTCCTGCGAAGGCGGAGCCTGGCTGGCGCTGCTGCAGAGCTGATTTCAACCTGTCGGACGGAAGCCCGGACACATGGGTGCCCGGTGCTTCCACACGTCCCGACGGGATCCGTCTTCGGTGGCGCAGTCGATACGTCGCGGCACGCGTATCCACCGCATCGATAGCTCGAATCGATATTTTGAGTTTTGGAAAACCGGACAACACGCCTAATATTTTCGCAAGACATCAGCCCACGGCAGCCCACAGAACTGCCGGACAATCAGGAGACAAACCATGAAGAGCCCCACGCTGTCCGCCGTCGCGCAATCCCTGTTCGCAATCGGTTACCTCTCGGCGGCAGGCACCGCGTTCGCCCAGGCCGGTGACGCCGCCACCCCGGCCGCCGTCCCCGTGAAGTCGAAGGGCATCGCCGAAGTGATCATTACCGCGCAAAAGATCGCGCAACCCGCCAGCAAGACCCCGGTGGCGCTGTCCGTGATGTCCGGGGAAGACCTGAAGGACGCCGGCGTCACCGATGCCCGTTCGATGGCCGAGCTCCTGCCGAACGTGGAAATTTCGAAAGAGAGCGGCATGCTGCAGGTGGCCATCCGCGGCGTGACGAGCCTGGACATGACGGAGAAGGGCGACCCGTCCGCCGCCTTTCACATCGACGGCGCCTACGTGCCGCGCTACGAGGCGCAGGCCGCCGCCTTCTTCGACCTGGACCGCATCGAGGTGCTGCGCGGTCCGCAAGGCACGCTGTACGGCCGCAATGCGACGGCCGGCGCGATCAACCTGATCACGAACAAGCCGACCAACAAGCTGGAAGGCAGCGTGGGCGTGGACGTCGGCAACTACAACACGCGTCGCCTCGACGGCGTGATCAACGTCCCGATCAACGGCATGTGGGCACTGCGCGCGGCCGTCAACACGAACAAGCACGACACCTACCTGAAGCCTGGCCCGAACCATGTGCAACTGGAGAGCCAGGACGACAAGTCGGCCCGCGTCCACCTGCTCGGCAAATTCGATGCCGACACGAGCCTGTTGCTGACGGCGGAATCGAGCAAGATCCAGGGCGGTCCCCCGTCGCCGGTGCCGAACACGAATTTCTTCACCGGCACCCTGGTCGAAAACCTGCCGTTCTCGCCGGCCGGCACCGGCAACAACATCCAGAATCCGGTCTACGTCGACCGCGGCTCGGACGCGCAGCGCACGGCCGGCGCGCTCTTCAAGCAGGACGCCAACGCCCATCGCGACAACCGCGCCGATTCCTTCCGCGGCGAGTTCAAGACGCGCATCGGTGCCGTCGACATGACCTACCAGCTGGCCAGCATGCGCCTGTACCTGGACCAGGTGAACAATGGTATCTATTTCGGCTTCCCGTTCACCAATCCGCTGTCGGGCGACAGCCGCGCGCTGTCGCACGAGCTGCGTTTCAATTCGACCGGGACCGGGCCGTTGCGTTGGGTGGCGGGCCTGTACTATTTCAACGAGACGATCCACCGCGACTCGACGTTCAACACCTTCATCACGGCGCCGTTCGGCAGCTTCACCGTCACCCAGCCGTTCAACTCCGTCATCACGAACAAGTCCAACGCGGCGTTCGGGCAGCTCACGTACGACCTGCGTCCGGACACCCGTCTGACGCTGGGCCTGCGCGGCACGCGCGACCGCAAGACGGGCGACGATCCGCTGGGCGGCGCCGCGGCTGCGCCGGGGGAGACCCAGAGCGCGCAGGCCTATACGGCGGATGTGAGGTTCCGGAACACCAGCTGGAAAGTCGGCCTGGATCATGACCTGATGCGCAACGTCATGGTGTACGCGAACGTGTCGACCGGGTACAAGGCGGGCGGCTTCAACAGCGCCAAGGCCGCGGGCGCCTACAAGCCGGAGACGCTGCGCGCCTACGAGGCGGGCGTCAAGGGCCGCTTCCTCGACAACATGCTCCAGCTGGCGGCGAGTGCATTCCACTACGACTACAAGGACCAGCAGCTGACGACCACGTCATGCCGAACGAACGACCCCAGCACCTGCGATTCGTACACGGTGAACGCCGCGAACTCGAAGGTCGACGGCATCGAGCTGGAAGGCAAGGTCCGCATCGGCGATGACGGGGAGTTGCGGGGTTCGCTGTCGTTCACGGACGCCCAGTTCAAGAACTACAAGCCGTCGGCGACCGTGGACTATTCCGGCCAGCATCTCGACCGTGCCCCGACGACGACCGCCAACATCGGCTACACGCACCATTTTGCCGTCGCCAACGGCGGCGACGTCGCAGCGACGATCGGCACGCACTTCATGAGCGCCTACCTGATCAGCGACCTGGCCGCGAACGTGCGCTACCGCCAGCCGGCCACGCACAAGTCCGACGCATCCGTCGTGTACACGGACGGCGGCGGCCACTGGACCGTACAGGCCTACGTGCGCAACATCGAGGACACGATCAAGATCGAGAGCCGCGTGCCGGGCGGCTTCTTCATCAGCGATCCACGCACCTACGGTGTCCGCGTCGGCTACAACTTCTGATTGTCTGAATTCGTCAACGAGACTCCCATGTTCAAGTATTTCCCCACCAATTACGTCTGGAACCTCTCCGTCGACCTGGCGATCGAGATGGGTGCCCGCATCGGCGAGATCGAAGCGATGTGCGCACCGTTGCAGGACGCGGCGAAGCAGCCCGACGCCGCCGGCACGAAGGCGTTTCGCGAAACCTGGGCGCGCATGGCCGACAAGCTGTGCGGCCTGGCCGAGGAAGACGAGGCACGCGGCCGCCTGATTTCCGCCGGCGACAAGTACAACCGCGCCGCCATTTACCTGCTGACCGCGGAGCGGCTGCAGGCGCATGGGGCACCTGGCCGGACCGAACTGTATAAACGGTTTCTCGAGGTGTTCGCACGCGGCGTCAGGCTGTCGGGCGAACACTGCGAGCGTGTCGAGATCCCGTACGGCGACGCCCATATCTCGGGCTTGTTCGTCCGCGCCGACAACGTCGAGGGTCGCACGCCGATCCTCGTCCAGGTCAACGGCCTCGATTCGACGAAGGAGATGAAATACCGCGTCGGCCTGCCGGCCTGGCTCGCGAAGCGCGGCGTCGCGTCCCTCGTGATCGACCAGCCGGGCACCGGCGAGGCGCTGCGCCTGCACGGCATGCATGCGGTCCACGACAGCGAGCGCTGGGCGAGCAGGGTGGTCGACTGGCTCGAGACGCGGGGCGACGTCGATGCAGAGCGCATCGGGCTCGAAGGTGTGTCGCTGGGCGGCTACTATTGCCCGCGCGCCGTCGCGTTCGAACCGCGCTTTGCGCTCGGCGTCGTGTGGGGCGCGAACCACGACTGGCGCGACGTCCAGAAGAAGCGCCTCGCGAAGGAGGGCAGCTTCCCCGTGCCGCATTACTGGGAACACGTGCGCTGGGTGTGGGGCGCGAAGGACATGGACGACTTCATGCGCATCGCGGAGAACGTGCACCTCGACGGCATCCTCGACCGCATCAAGGTGCCCTTCCTCGTCACCCACGGCGAAAAGGATTCGCAGATCCCGCTGCACTGGGCCGAGCGCACCTACGAACAACTGGTGAACAGCCCAGGGCGCGAGCTGAAGGTGTTCACCGAGCGCGAGGGCGGTGTGCAGCACTCGAGTTTCGACAACTCGGCCAACGCGGGCGCGTACATCGCCGACTGGGTTGCCGAACACCTGGGCGGCCGCACCGCCCTGTAATTCCGCCATCATCGACAGAGAGAATCACATGAACATCATTGGACCCGATGCGCTGGTCTTCGGCGTCGACGACGTCGCCGCCTGCGCCCAATACCTGGCCGACTACGGCCTGCGGCCGGTCGACGGCGGGCGTTTCGAAGCGCTCGACGGCACGGCGATCGTCGTGAAGCACCAGGATGACGCATCGCTGCCCGCGGGTCTCGGCACGGCCAGCATGCTGCGCAAGACCATCTATGGCGTGGCCGACGCCCAGGCGCTGGAGGCGATTGCGGCCGAGCTGGCGCGCGACCGCGCCGTGCGCAGGCTGGACGACGGCAGCATCGAAGCCGTCGACGACATGGGCTTCGTGCTCGGTTTCCAGGTGACGGTGCGCCGTCAGCTCGACCTGCCGGCGGAAGCCGTCAACGCGCCGGGCGCGCCGAACCGGCCGCTGAACCACACGGCCGTCGACGAGCACGCGCCGGCGCTGCCGCGCACGCTGTCGCACGTCGTGTACTTCGTGCCCGACGCCGCGAAGGCGGAGGCGTTCTACGTCGAGCGCCTCGGTTTCGCGTGCACCGACCGCCTGCTGGGCGCGGGGCCGTTCCTGAAGCCGGCGGGGACGGACGACCATCACACGCTGTTCCTCATCCAGACGCCGCCGTTCATGAAGGGGTGCGAGCACTTCACGTTCCACATGGGCGGTCCGACGGAAGTCCTCCAGGCCGGGACGCGTTTCGTGAACAAGGGCTATCAGTCGTTCTGGGGGCCGGGCCGCCATAAAATGGGATCGAACTGGTTCTGGTACTTCAACAGCCCGCTGGGCTGCCACGTCGAGTACGACGCCGACATGGACCTGCACGACGACGCGTGGACCGCACGCGCCGCGCCGATGAGCGCCGACGCGTCGCAGCTGTTCCTGTTCCAGCAGCGCGATAAATGGGCGCCGGGCGGACCGCCGCCGGGTGCGGCGGGCGCGGGCGAAAGGCACTGACGTGTTCCTGTGCCGCCTCGACGACCTGGCGGACGGTCGGTCGCGCGGCTTCGATCCGCGCCGGACCGGCCAGGACACCGTGCTCCTGGTGCGCCGCGGCGCACGAGTACACGGCTGGCGCGACGCCTGCCCGCACCACGGCGGCACGCCGCTGGCATGGCGCAAGGACGCCTATCTGAACGCCGCGGGCGACCGCATCGTGTGCGCGGCACACGGTGCCCAGTTCGACATCGAAACAGGGGTGTGCACGCTCGGGCCGTGCCTGGGACAGCGTCTGCAGCCCGTCCTCATCGTCGTCCGCGGCGACCACATTCATCTTCAGGAGACATGACATGGCAGCCCCAGTCACCAGAGTACTCATCGTCGGCGGCGGTTTTTCCGGCATGGCCGCGGCGATCGCGCTGCGCAAGCGGGACATCGACGTCGATCTGGTCGAGATCGACCCCGGCTGGCGTTCGTACGGCGCCGGCATCAGCCTGGGCGGCGCGACGATGCGCGCGCTCGCCCAGCTCGGCGTGATCGATGCGTTCCTCGCCGAAGGCGCGGCATCCGATGGCGTCGAGGTGTTCGTCCCGACGGGGCAGAAGGTCGCGGAATTGCCGACGCCGCGCCTGGCCGGCCCCGACATTCCCGGCAACGGCGCCATCCTGCGCCCCGTGCTGGCGCGTATCCTGGCCGATGCGACGCGCGCGTCCGGCGCGAACGTGCGCCTCGGCTGCACGTTTAGGGCGATCGCGCAGGACTCCGGCGGCGTGGACGTGACGTTCACGGACGGTTCCACGTCCCGCTACGACCTCGTGATCGGCGCCGACGGCCTGTATTCGACGGTGCGCGAAGCGGTCTTTCCGGACGCGCCGAAGCCGCGGTACAGCGGCCAGGGCGTCTGGCGCGCCGTGCTGCCGCTGCCGGCGGACATCAACGGCACGATGATGTGGCTGGGGCCGAAGGTCAAGCCCGGCCTGAATCCCGTGTCGAACGACGCGATGTATCTGTTCGTGACGGAAGACCGTGCAACGAACGACTTCATCGATCCGTCCGAATTCCTGGCGCGCGTGAAGGCGCTGCTGGCGCCGTTCCCCGATCCACGCCTGCAGCGCGTGCGCGCCCAGCTGAACGAGGGCTCGCAGATCATCTTCCGCCCGCTGGAAAGCCTCTTGATGCCCAGCCCCTGGTACAAGGGCAGGGTCGCGCTGATCGGCGACGCGGTGCACGCGACGACGCCGCACATGGCGTCCGGCGCCTGCATCGGCATCGAGGACGCGCTCGTGCTGGCCGACGAGCTGGCGCGCGCCGGCAGCGTCGACCAGGCGCTGGACCGTTACCTGACGCGGCGCTGGGAGCGCTGCCGCATGGTCGTGCAGAATTCAAGCCGCCTGGGCGAGATCGAGATCGCCGGCGGCGACAAGGAAGAACATGCCCGCATCATGCGCGCGACGCTGGCCGCGCTCGCGGCGCCCATCTGAGGAGACACCATGACCCGCCAATTCATCGACCTGTCGATCTATCTCGAGAACGAAGTGCTGTCCGATCCGCCGCCGCTGGCGCCGAAGATCACCTACCAGAAGCATCAGGACACGCTGCACGAATTCATGGCAATGATCCCCGGCACGTCGCCGGCCGATTATCCGGACGGCGAAGCCGCCGCTGCGGAGTGGGTCACGATGACCACGCACAGCGGCACCCATCTGGACGCACCGTATCACTTCCACTCGACGATGGATGCGAAGACGGGCGAGAAGAAGCGCTCGATCACGATCGACGAGGTGCCGCTCGAATGGTGCTTCCAGCCGGGCGTCAAGCTGGACTTTCGCCATTTCCCGGACGGCTACGTGGCGACTGCCGCCGACGTGGAAGCGGAATTGCAGCGGATCGGCCACGATCTGCAGCCGCTGGACATCGTGATGGTCAACACGCGCGCCGGCAGCCGCTATGGCCACAACGACTACGTGTCGGCCGGATGCGGGATGGGCTACGAGGCTACGATGTACCTGCTGGAGCGCGGCGTGCGGCTCACCGGGACCGACGCGTGGAGCTGGGACGCCCCGTTCTCGTACACGGCGAAGAAGATCGCCGAGACGGGCGACATGTCGCTGATCTGGGAAGGCCACAAGGCGGGCCGCGACATCGGCTACTGCCACCTGGAGAAGCTGCACAACCTGGAAGCGCTGCCGGGCCATGGCTTTTACGTGTCGTGCTTCCCGCACAAGGTCCGCGCGGGATCGGCCGGCTGGACGCGCGCGGTGGCCATCGTCGACGACGCCCTGCTGGCGTTGCCGCGCAAATGAGGCGGGCGCGATGAAGCTTGCCACCTACCGCGACGGATCGCCGGATGGCCGGCTGATGGTGGTGTCGCGCGACCTGCGCCGCGCCGTCGATGCCGGCACGATCTCGCCCAACCTGCTGATGGCGCTCGACCGCTGGGGCAGCACGGCGACGGCGTTGCAACAGCTGTCCGACATGCTGAACGAGGGCCGGGCGCCGGGCGCGTTCGATTTCGAACCGGCCCGCTGCATGGCCCCGCTGCCCCGCACGTTCCAATGGTGCGACGCGTCCGCGTTCCTGAATCACGGTCGCCTGATGGAGCGCGCGTTCAACACGCCGCCGATTCCCGACTTCGACACGATTCCTGTCATGTACCAGGGCGCATCCGATGATTTCCTCGGGCCGCACGACGCCGTGCCGCTGCCGGACGAGTCGCTCGGCATCGACTTCGAGGGTGAGTTCGGTGTCGTCGTCGACCGCGTCCCGATGGGCGCGACACCCGAGCAGGCGCTGGCGGCCGTGCGCCTGGTCGTGCAGCTGAACGACTGGAGCCTGCGTGCGCTGGGGCCGCGCGAAATGAAGAGCGGGTTCGGTTTCCTGCAGGCGAAGCCGTCGACGAGTTTCGCGCCCGTCGCCGTGACGCCGGACGAACTCGGCGACGCGTGGCGCGAGGGCCGCGTCCACCTCGACCTGGAAGTGGAGTGGAATGGCGCGCCGTTCGGACGTCCCAACGGCCGCGAGATGAATTTCGGGTTCGGCCAGCTGGTCGCGCACGCGGCCCGTACGCGCAGGCTCGGGGCCGGCACGATCGTCGGCTCCGGCACGGTGTCGAACGCGGACCGCGCGGCCGGCTCGGCATGCATCGCCGAACGTCGCGTCATCGAGATCATCGACCATGGGGAGCCGCGGACGGGGTTCATGCGCTTCGGCGACCACGTGCGCATGCGCGCGCGCGGGGCGGATGGCGAGGTGCCGTTCGGCGAAATCGCGCAGGCCGTGGTGCGGCACCCGGGCAATGACAAGGACGTGCAATGAACGGAAGATTGACGCGGCGCGGCTTTGTCGCATCGGTGGCCGCGGTCGCGGCGGCGACGGTGCGGCTGCCGGTTTCAGCACGGGCACTAGCCGCCGAGTATCCGTCCTTTCCGCCCTTGCGGGGGCGCCTGAAGCAGGGATTGACACCGCACTTGTTCGAGCCGGCGATCGAAGACACGTGCCGGATGGCTGCCGCACTCGGCATCCGTGGCCTGGATTTCGCCAGCAATCCGGCCGACTGGCCCGTGTTGAAAAAATACGGACTGATCGTCTCGCTGCTGCGCGTCGACTTCGGGGGCGGGACGTCGAAGCCCGGACGACCGCCGGCAGGTCCGCCGGGCTGGAACGCGATCGGCACGCCGGATTTGCACGGCCAGTTCGAAGCCGCGTTGCGGGACCGCATCGACGCGGCCGCGCTGAACGGGTTCCCTTCGATTATCCTGACCTGCGGTGAACGCGACCGGATCGGATACCGGGAGGGGCAGGTCAACGCCATCCATTTCCTCGAACGCGTGCGCGCCCATGCGGAGGCGCGCGGCGTCACGCTGGTGCTGGAGAATATCAACAGCGGTCATCCCGGCGGTCCGCCGGACCCGCCCGGCAGCATGTTCGACCATCTGGCGTGGGGGCTCGACGTGGTGACGAGAGTCGATTCGCCGCGAGTGAAACTGCTCGTCGACCTCTACCACGCCCAACTCATGGATGGCAATATCACGAACTTCCTGCGCAAGAACATGCGGTGGATCGGCCATTTTCACACGGGCGGGGTGCCGGGCCGCAACGAGATCGACGAGTCCCAGGAACTGAACTATCGCTTCATCGCACGGACCATCGCGGACCTCGGCTTCGACGGCTTCATCAGCCATGAATGGACGCCGGCAGCCGGCAACGACAAGGTCGCGAGCCTCCGTAAATGCATTGAAATCATCGACGTCTGACGACTGGCAGTGTCCCTTCTTGCCGATGCCGGCGCAGCAGCGCCCGCATCGGCTTTTTTTCGTCACAAGCTGTCGACGAATGCCGTCACCGCGGCCGCGAATGCCTGCGGCTGCTCGACGGCGCCCAGGTGCGACGCATTCGCCAGCACCGCCAGCCGGGCATCCGGGATCCCTTCCGCCAGCGTCCGCGCCATTGCGACCGGCGTACCCTCATCCAGTTCACCCGCCAGCACGAGTGTCGGCACCGCGATCCGCGGCAGGCGCGCCGTCGTGTCCATGCCGCCCACGGCCGCGCAGCAGCCGACATAGCCTTGCGCGTCCGTCGTCACCAGCCGGCGGCGGAACCGGGCGACCGTCGCGGGATGCGCGGCGCGGAACGGCTCGTGGAAGTAGCGGGCCATGACGGCGTCCGCGATCGCCTCGATGCCCTGTTCGCCCACCGTGACGATGCGCCGGCGCCAGACGTCGCGCGCCGCCTCGGGATAACCGGACGTCGTGTGCGCAAGCACCAGCGCGCCGACGAGCGCCGGGTGGCGCAGCGCGAGTTCCTGGCCCACCATGCCACCCATCGACAGGCCGATCCACACGACCGGACCCGTGTCGAGTTCGCGCAGCAGGCGCGCGGCGTCGTCCGCCAGGTCGGCCATCGCATACGGCCCGGCCGGCGCGTCCGAGCTGCCGTGGCCCCGATGGTCGTAGGCGATGACGCGGCAGTCCGCGGCCAGCAGGTTCGCAAGGCCATCCCACATCGTCAGGTCGCAGCCGAGCGCATGGCTCAGGACGACCGTGTGGCGCGGGCGCTTCCCGCTTCCCGGCGCGCGCACGCTGTAATGCAGGGCGGGGAGGCTCGCGGTGCGGCCTTCGCGGCCCACGCCGGGATGCGTGCTGTCGAGCGGCGACGCGGGCGCGAGTTCGTAGCCGATCTGCGGGCCGACGTCGCGCAGGATCGCCGCCGCATGGGCGAACGCCGTGTTCGCGGCAGGCACGCCGGCGTAGATCGCGGACTGCATCAGCACTTCCTTGAGTTCGTCCGGTGTGAGGCGGCTGTCGGCGTCGCCGAGCAGCGCGGCGCGCACGTGCAGCTCGTATTCTTCCCAGCGGCCGAGGGCGATAGTGATGGCGAGGACGATCGTGCGGCGCGTCTTGCGCGGCAGGCCGGGACGGTCCCAGATGTCGTGCCACGCGTAGCGCGTGATGAAGTTCTGGAAGTCCGCGGTGAAGGTGTTGGCGTTCGCGAGCGAACGCTCGACCCAGGCGTCGCCGAGGACGGCGCGGCGCTGGTCGAGGCCGCGCAGCAGGTCGTGGTCCAGAGGATCGAAGCTCATGATGCTTGCCGGTTGAGCGCGGCCAGGTCGGCGCGCAGTTCGTCGAAGCGCCGGCGCGCGAGGCGCTGCGCGGGTGCGGTCGCGGCGGCGGGGTCGAAGAGCGCGTCCAGTTGCCGCACGTCGAGCGCGCGCAGCGATGGATCTGCGGCGACGGCCGCGCGTGCGACGTCGTGCAGGTGGCGCCGCCCGGCCACGGCCGTCTGCGTCATCGCCTCGACGGCGGCGTGGGCGGCGGGACGGCCGATGGCGCCGGCGATCCGGATCGACAGCGCTTCCGCCGCGACCAGGCCGTTCAGCGCGTCGATGTTGGCGCGCATGCGCGCCGTGTCCACGGTCAGGCCGGCGAACGCCTCGTCCAGCGCGCGCACCGCGCCGTGGGCGGACAGGAACAGCGTGGGCCACTCGGCCAGCTCCGCCTGCCAGTTGCCGAGGCCCCGCTCGTGCTGCTGGCCCATCGCGGCGAGCAGCGTCGCCGCGTGCTGGGGCGTGCGCGTGGCGGCGGCGAGGGCGATCATCGCCGAGACCGGATTGCGCTTGTGCGGCATCGCGGACGAGCCGCCCCGGCCGCCGCCTGACGGTTCCGCCAGTTCGCCCACCTCGCCCTGCGCCATCAGCGCGAGATCGGCGGCGATCTTGCCCAGGCTGCCCGTCAGCAGCGCGACTTCCAGGCCGAGACGCACCCACTCGTCGCGCTGCGTGTGCCACGCGGCGGCGGGCGTCTCGAGACCGAGTGCCTGCGCCACGCGGCGGACGACGGCCGGGCCGCGTTCGTCCATCACGGCCAGCGTGCCGACGGCGCCGCCCAGTTGCACCTGCAGCGCAGCGGCAGCCGCGGCGCGCAGGCGCGTGCGGGCGCGCACGAGCGGCGCGAGCCAGCCGGCGACCTTGAAGCCGAAGCCCGTCACCTGCGCCGGTTGCAGAAGGGTGCGCGCCAGCACGGGCGTGGCCAGGTGATCCTCGCCGAGCCGCAGCAGCCAATCGCACAGCGTGGCCAGGTCCGCGTCGAGCAGGCGCAGCGCGGCGCGCGTGACGAGCACCATGGCGCTGTCCTGCACGTCCTGGCTCGTGCTGCCCCAGTGGACGAGCGAAGACGCTTCCTTGTCCGTCGCCGCCACGAGGCGCGTCAGTTCCTTCACGAGCGGCACGGCCAGCGTGCCGGAGCGCCGTCCCGCCGCGACGAGGGCGGGGATGTCGAAGCGGTCGGCGCGGCAGGCGGCCGCGATGGCCTGCGCGGCGGGACGGGGCAGCAGGCCTTCGTCGGCCTGCGCGGCGGCCAGCGCGGCCTCGAAGTCCAGCATCGCCTGGACGAGCGCCGCGTCGTCGAACGCGGCGATCATGTCCGGGGTGCTGAGCAGGGTGTCAAACAGAGAGATCGCCACAATGTGTTCCCGTGTCAGCGGTAATCGAAGAAGACGGTTTCCTTTTCCGTCTGCATCCAGATATCCCAGCGATATGTGCCGTCGCTCTCCTTGTGCGCGATGAGCGTGTCGCGCCGCGCCGCCGGCACCTGCGCCAGGATAGCCGATTCCGCGAGGGTCGCATCGTCCTCGAGGAACACGGCCGTGAACTGATGCTTCGTGAGGCCGCGCGCGAACACGGTCACATAGGCCACCGGTTCGCCCGCGGGGCGTGGCGGCACGGACAGGCGCAGGCCGAATTCGCCGGCCTTGCCCGTCGGCGTGCGGCGAAAGCCGGGGATTTCCCGCGATGCTTCACAGGCCGCCGCTTCCGGCAGCCAGGCTTCGATCTGGGCGTCGTCGATGGGATTGCCGTCGCCGTCGTACAGCACGCCGTGGACGGCTATCGTCGGGGCGCTCGTTTCCAGGCGGCCGGCGGCGCAGAAGTCGACGGCCCATTGCCAGCCTTCGTGCGAGAACGGGCCGATGGTCTGCGAGGTCGTAATCTTGCTCATAGTCGTTCCTTTCAGAGTCCGAACGGCGTGGCGCCGCGGCCGCGCAGGACGATGTCGAATTCATACCCGAGCATTTCGTCGCCCACCGTGTGGTCGAGCGAGAAGCGCGCGACCAGGCGATTGCGCGCCGCTTCGTCCGGGACGCTGTTGAAGATCGGGTCGTACGCGAACAGCGGGTCGTTCGGAAAATACATCTGCGTGACGAGGCGCTGCGCGTACACGTTCCCGAACAGCGAGAAGTGGATGTGCGCGGGGCGCCACGCCTTGTCGTGGTTCTTCCACGGGTACGGGCCCGGCTTGATGGAGACGAAGCGGTAGCGGCCATCGTCGTCCGTCATCATCTTGCCGAAGCCGAAGAAGTTCGGGTCGAGCGGCGCGTCGTGGTTGTCGCGCTGGTGCCAGTAGCGGCCGGCCGAATTGGCCTGCCAGACCTCGATCAGCGAGTTGCGCACCGGCTTGCCGTCCTCGTCGACGACGCGGCCGGTCACGACGATCTTTTCGCCCAGCGGCGCGGCCGCGCCACGGCGCGTCAGGTCCGTGTCGTGCGGCAGCAGGATGCGCGGGGCGGGGTCGATGTTGCGGCTGACTGGGACTGGCGCCTCGATGCGCAGCGCCGGCCGCAGCGGGCCGCGCTTCGCGGTCGATTTATAGGCGGGGTAGATGAGCTCCGGCCACACGCCGGTGTCCACTTCGTCGAATTTCACGTTGTCTCCTGGTGTCGGAAGGGTGGTGCGAACCGGGTCATCGTAGAAAATCGGCCGTGCCCCGACAAGCCGGCCGCGTCGCGCAACTTCCGCTATTCGCACGCTTTGTGCGATACTCGCACAAATTGACATTTTTCTGAGCGATGGACCAGGACGACACGCTGACACCGGCAAAACGCGACATGGTCGCGGGCCTCGACAAAGGCCTGCAGGTCATCGAGGCGTTCGACCAGGAGCGCTCGCGGCTGACGATCGCCGACGTGGCGGAGCGCACGGGCCTCACGCGCGCGGCCGCGCGGCGCTATCTGCTGACGCTGACGGCGCTCGGCTACATGCGCCACGAGAACAAGCAGTTCACCTTGACGCCGAAGATCCTGCGCCTCGGGCAGTCGTACCTGCATTCGGCGCGGCTGCCCCGCATCGCCCAGCCGCTGCTGTACCGGCTCGCGTATGCGCTGGGCGAGGCGGCATCTGTCGGGGTGCTGGACCACGACGATCTCGTATGCGTGGCGGCCGTCAGCGCGGGGCAGCTCATCTCGGCGACGCTGCAGCCGGGCACGCGCGTGCCCGCGTACTGCACGGCGAACGGACGCATGCTGCTCGCGAGCCTGCCGCCGGACCAGGCCGACCGCTTCCTCGCGCGCGCGGCGCCCGAGCCCATCACGTCGCACACGATCGTCGACAGGGCGCGGCTCGGCGAGGAGATCGCGCGGGCCCGCGAGCGCGGCTACGCCGTTGTCGACCAGGAGCTGGAGCTGGGCCTGCGCACGATCGCGGTGCCCGTCAAGAACTTCCGCGGCGACGTCGTCGCCGCGATGAACATCAGCGTGCACGCCGGCCGCATGACCGTCGACCAGATGATCGAGCGCTGCCTGCCGACCCTCATCAAGCATCAGGTCGAGCTGAATGCGCTGCTCTAGGCGGCGCGCCGCGCGCGGTATTCCTTCGGCGTGATTCCCGCGTGCCGCTTGAATGCGCGGCTGAAGTACGCGGGGTCCTGGAACCCGAGCTCGTAGGCGATGCTGGCCACGCTCGACGGGGCGTAGGTCAGCTTGCGGCACGCTTCCAGCATCAGGCGGTCCTGCACGATGTCGAACGCGGACTTGCCCGCCATCTTGAGGCAGAGCCGGTTCAGGCGCACGGGCGTCACGCGCAGCAGGTCGGCGTAATGCGCGACCGGCGCGCCATCCTTGTAACGCTGCTCGACGGCCGCGCGGAATGCCGCGAACAGGCGGAATTCGCCCTGGCCGGACCGGGTGGCGGCGCTGTGTTCCGCGTGCACGCGCGCGAGCAGCAACAGCACGCTGCGCGCCAGCCATTCCAGCATCAGCGCATTGCCCTGCTGCGGCCATGCCGCTTCCTCCACCATGTTGCGCAGCAGCGCCTCGATGCGGGCGCGCGGCTGGCGCGCCAGCGCGAGCGACAGCGGTTCCACGAACAGCGGCGCGAACAGGTCGTCGTGATGGTCGTGCGTGGCGAACAGCACGTTCTGGTCCACCGTCAGTACATAACCCTGCGCCCCTTCCGCGAAGTCGAACCCGTGCACCACGGACGGGTGCACGGTGATCGCGACCGGTCCCTTGCGCTCCCACACGGCTTCCTCGATCGCCGCGCGCACGCTGCCGCGCAAGAGAAAAAGTACCTGGAACAGGCCCGGGTGCGTGTGCCGCGCGATGTGCCAGTCGTGCAGGCGGCTGCGCGTCTCGATCAGTTCGACGTGCACCGCCTCGGCCGGTATGTGCTCGCCGTACAGGGCGAAGCGGGGGATGTCGGTGGCGTTTCGAGGTGAAGTGGTCATGTAAAAAAAGTACAAGGAATCGACAACTTCATCCATTCTAAACGGGGCGGCGCGCCACTAGCATGAGCGTCAACGAATAATTTTCAAGGAGACGAAATGCGTACCCAGGTCGCCATCATCGGCGCCGGCCCGGCCGGTTTGTTGCTGTCCCACCTGCTGCACCTGCAGGGCATCGAATCCGTCGTGCTCGAAACCCGTACCCGCGACGAGATCGAATCGACGATCCGTGCCGGCGTGCTGGAGCAGGGCACGATGGACATCCTCAACGAGACGGGCGTCGGCGCCCGCATGCGCGCGGAAGGCGCGCTGCACCATGGCTTCGAGCTCGCGTTCGATGGCCGCCGCCATCGCATCGACCTCACGGCACTGACGGGCAAGGCGATTACCGTGTACGCCCAGCATGAAGTCATCAAGGACCTCGTCGCGGCGCGCATGGCGGCCGGCGCGCGGATGCTGTTCGGCGTGCGCGACGTGGTGCCGCACGGCGTCGACACGGACCGTCCGTACGTGACGTTTGCGCACGACGGCGCGCCGCGGCGCATCGACGCCGACTTCATCGCCGGGTGCGACGGTTTCCACGGCGTGACGCGTCCCGCGCTGCCGCAGGCCGGCCGCAACGACTACCAGCGCGTGTATCCGTTCGGCTGGTTCGGCATCCTCGTCGACGCGCCACCGTCGGCGCCCGAACTGATCTACGCGCGCCACGAACGGGGCTTTGCCCTCGTCAGCACGCGTTCGCCCACCGTGCAGCGCATGTACTTCCAGTGCGACCCGAAGGACAGCGTGGACAACTGGTCCGACGACCGCATCTGGGCCGAGCTCCACGCGCGCCTGGAAACCCGCGATGGCTGGAAGGTCACGGAAGGGAAGATCTTCCAGAAGAACATCGTCGCGATGCGCAGTTTCGTCTCCACGCCGATGCAGTCGGGCCGCCTGTTCCTCGCGGGCGACGCCGCCCACATCGTGCCCCCGACGGGCGCCAAGGGCATGAACCTCGCCGTGTCGGACGTGCGCCTGCTGGCGGCGGGCCTGGACCAGTTCTACCGCCAGGGCAAGACCGGGCGCCTGGATCGCTATACGGACGACGCCCTGAAACGCATCTGGCGCGCCGAATACTTTTCGTGGTGGATGACGAGCATGCTGCACACGTTTGCCGATGCGTCGCCGTTCCAGCGCGAGGTGCAGCGCGCGGAACTGGAGAACGTCGTGCACTCGCGCGCGCTGGCCACGGCGCTGGCGGAAAACTACGTCGGGGCGTTCTGAGCGAAACGGGGCAGGGCAGCCATAGCTCGAGCCCAAGTCCGGATTGATCGGGTCGCTACGCGCACGCAAAGATATTTGTTAGTCACAACAATAGTTGTTGGAATATTTTGTGTTGTGGCGGCCTGAACGTGTTCGAACCCCAAGGCATTCCAAAGGCATATACCTATTTATAACAATTAATGTTGATATAAACGAGAAAACCCATCAGTATTGTCAAGTTACTAGGCGTTTTAGCAACCGCACTTGCGGGCCCGCACCTTGAAGAACTGACCAATGATATCGACGATGAAACGATGCGCCGCGAATGCGCTCAGTGCAACTCTGCTTCTACTGGCGGGAGCGTTCCCTGCCGCCGCCGCGCCGGACTCGCGCTGGACCGACCATGGCGCGCCATGGACCCATGAAGGCGACCGCCACGGCGTCGCCGCCGGCGCTGTCTCCAGGACGCAGCTCGACGGCGCCGTCTACCAGAGCCTGAGCATGGAGGCGGACGTGGAAGTCGGCGCCGGCGGCGATGCCGGCTTCGAGTTCCGCACCAGCGGCAAGGCGGACGGCGGCGACGCCAATCCGGCTGGCTACCACGGCTACTATGTCGGATTGAGCACGGCGCGCAAAAGCGTGGTGCTGGCCCGCCTTGGCCAAGGGCAGTACAAGGACAAGACCGACCCGCAGGCGGAGGGCAAGGGCTGGACCGAGATGATCGCCTATCCGCTGGACCTTGAGGCCGGCAAGTCCTACCACCTCAAACTGGTCTCGTCGGGCAAGAGCATCGATGTGTACGTCGACGGCAACCACATGCTCAGCGCCGGCGACGACATGTATATGCGCGGCGGCGCCGGCCTGCGGGCGGACGGCGCCGCGGCCAGGTTCAGCCACGTCGCGTTGCGCGACCTGGGCACGGTGCCCGTGCCCGTCTACGACTTCTCGCACGTCAAGGGCGCGGTGTACGTGCCGACGAACGTGGTCAACTACCTGGAGTGGTGGCAGAACTACGACGCCGCCATCGTCGACCGCGAGCTGCGCTACGCCCAGGTCTACGGCATCAACACCCTGGCCGTGTATCTGCACTATCTGGAATGGGAGCGCGACCGCGTCGGTCTGCTTGCAAAATTCGAGAACCTGGTCGCCAGCGCGGCCGCGCACGGCATGCGCGTGGCGCCGATCTTCTTCGACGATTGCTGGGACCCGAATCCGCATCTGGGCGACCAGGGCGCGCCGATACCCGGCCGGCACAACAGCCGCTGGGTGCAGTCGCCCGGCGCCTACGTCAAGAACAACTACTACAAGGTCTACAAGGACAAGGTGCGCGCCTACGTGCAGGACATCGTGCGGGCGCACCGCGACGACCCGCGCATCCTGACGTGGGAGCAGATGAACGAAGCGGGCTGCAATTCGGCCAACCGCGAGCGCGCGATGAACGTGGTGCTGATGAACGACGCACGCATCGCCATCAAGGACACCGGCAGCACGATACCGGTCGGCTCCCCGTCGGTGCAGCAGTGGGAGCCCTGGTATTTTTCCGATTTCTTCTCCTTCCATTCCTACGACGCCGCCTATCCGGGACCTTTCGGCCCGACGGTATTCAATTCGGAGAGCATGAACCGCGGCACGCAGACGGTGCCCGGCATCGTCGCCCACTACGGCGCCACCAGGACCGGCTTCGTCATCTGGGAGTTCGGCATCGGCCGCAGCAACACACGCTTCGCCTGGAACAATCCGGACGGTGCGCCGGAGCCGGCCACGCCCTTCCATGGACTGGTCTATCCCGACGGCCACCCGTGGGCGATCGCCGACGTGGAGGCGCTCAATGGGCCGGTCGCCAGGATGCCGGTGTTTAAGGTCGAGTACTACAACGGCAATTTCGACACGCTGAAAAAAACCTCGGTCACGCCGCTCGTGGATTTCGACCTGAACACGGAGCGCGGTACGGCCTCGCCCGATGCGTCGGCCGGTGTCAGCGAGACCAATTACGCGATCCGATGGCGCGGCACGCTGGCGCCGCCGGCGGGCGGGGAGTACACCGTCTACGTCGACAGTGACAACGTGGCCCGGGTCTGGGTCGACGAGGTGCTGGTGCTGAACAAGACGGCCGCCGGCCGCGCGACGGTCGACGGGCGCATCGCGCTGAAGGCGGGCCGCCGTTATCCGATCCGCGTCGAGTACGTTCACGCCAGCGGGCCGTCCAGCATGCATCTGAGCTGGGCCTCGGCCGGCATGCCGCGCCAGCCGGTGACGGTGGTGCCGGACTAATCAACAATGGAGACAAGTATGACCCTCACTCGCCGCGCCTTCCTGGGCGCGACCGCCGGCACCGCCGTGGCGGCAATTTCCTCACTAAGCACCGCGCGGACACTCGCCGGGATCACGCAGGCGCCGTTCGGCATTTTGCCCGACGGCAGGCATGTCACCCAGTACACGCTCAAGAACAAGAGCGGCATGCTGGTCAAGATCCTGGATTTTGGCGGCATCATCACCGAGATCCACGTCCCGGATCGCGCCGGCCGCTTCACCGACGTGGCGCTCGGCTTCGATACGCTCGATCCCTACCTCGTCAAAGGCCCCTATTTCGGTGCCCTGATCGGACGTTACGGCAACCGCATCGCCCATGGACGTTTCGCGCTGGACGGCAAGGATGTCGTGCTGGCGACCAACGATGGCGATCATCACCTCCACGGCGGCAAGCAAGGTTTCGACAAGCGGTTGTGGACGGCTGTCATCGAGGGCGACAGCCTGGCGCTGCGTTACCGCAGCCCGGACGGCGAGGAGGGCTATCCCGGCAACCTGGACACCACGGTGACCTACAGCCTGACGGACGCCAACGAGATCGTCGTGCGCTTCCATGCCGTGACTGACAAGGCGACCCCGGTCAACCTGACTCAGCACAGCTACTTCAACCTGCGCGGCGCGGGCAACGGGGATATTCTCGGCCACGAAATGACGATCGCCGCCGACCGCTACCTGCCGGTCGACGCCGGCCTGATTCCGCTCGGCCCGCTCGCGCCCGTGGCGGGTACGCCGTTCGACTTCCGCCAGGCGCATCCGATCGGTCAATTCATCGGCGAAGCGGATCAGCAACTGCGCAACGGCAAAGGCTACGATCACTGCTTCGTGCTGAACCGGGCAGCCGGCGACCGCAGCCTCGCGCGCGCGGTGCGTGTGCGCGAGCCACACTCCGGCCGGGTACTGGAGTTGTTCACCCGGGAGCCCGGCGTTCAGTTCTACAGCGGAAATTTCCTCGACGGTTCGCTCCACGGCAAGGGCCACGCCTACGCGTACCGCGGCGGCTTCGCGATCGAACCCGAACACTTCCCGGACTCGCCCAACCGTCCGGACTATCCGACCACGATCCTGCGCCCGGGCCAGGTGTACGAGACGGAGATGCGCTTGCGCTTCTCGGTGGGCTGAACGTCGACGGCGAGCACGATCGGGAATACCGTTCGCCTAATGCGTGTCATTGCCAGTGCGGATCAATGAATTTTGCGTGGTATCGCGGATGGTGCCGCGCCGAAAGTGCAGCAAGATTGCTATTCGATTGATAGGCTCAGCTCAGTCACTGCGCATCGAGTGGGAGCGATGGACCCACAAATAATTAGTTGAAATGACGGGCCGTTGATCATCCAGTCCGGACGATCAACGGCTTTTTAGTTCGCAAGAGGCAGGCTGGTCGCCGAGGATGCGACGCGGACTCCGGCCCCGGTGGACGTCCGTTATTGCGCCAGCACCTGACGGACGGTCTCCCGTTCGCCCACGGTGTTGAACCAGTGCTGGAGGTTGTGCTTTCCGTCCAACAGCGTTTGGCCTTCCGGCGTTTCGCGGAACCAGGCGAAGTGCGGCGCCAGGCGGATGTCGGCGAGACTGTAGGTGGCGCCGGTCAGGTAGGGCGACGCAATCAAGGGATCGAGCGCATCAGCGACGCAGCGCGCCAGGGGCAGGGCAGCCTCGATCACTTGCAGGTTGCTCGGCCGCTTGAAATACGTGGGTGCGATCAGTCGTTCGAAGCCGATGTCGCCGCTCCACGACTTGAACAGGTAACAGTCGATGATGCCCAGGATCTGGTTCATGCGCGCCAGCTCATGGGCGTCCGTCGGCTGCAGCGAGGGGCCCGGAAATGCCTGGTCCACATAGCGCAGAATGGCCTGGGTTTCATATAGCAGGAACCCATCGTGTTCCAGTACCGGCACACGGCCGAACGGGTTGCGTCTCATGTGTTCCGGGTCCTTGAACGGCGGGAGCACGGTGACAAGTTCATAGTCCACGCCTTTCTCTGCCAGGCCGAGCATCGCGCCGCGCACGTTCGGGCTGCCGGCCATGCCGTATAGCTTCACTTCCATCGTTGTCGTCTCCTCCAGTTGAATTCAGCCCGCCTTGTCGGCAAAGCGCTTGAAACGGCGTTCGAACACTTCGACCCAGCCGCCGTCATACCTGTCGCGCCATTCGCGCGGCTCGACCTTGAGGTTTTCCCAGCCCGCGTGCACCAAGCGCACCTCGGTGCCGCCGGGCACCGCGCGGAACGTGACGTCGATGCGCTGCGCCTCGTCGTCGCCGACGCGCGCCCGCCACGCCAGTGCCAGCGCGTTGGGCGGATTCCATTCGAGCACGTGGCCCCAGAGCGTTTCCTCGCCTGTCGCGTCGATCTCATACAGCCGACCGCCGACATGCGGCTCGAAGCGGCAGTCGACCGCAGGCTTGACGGAAAAGCGGTCGAGTGGATACCAGCGCGCGATCTGGGATGTGAACACGTGAAAGGCCTTGGCCGGTGCGCATGCCACGGTGACCGTTTTTACGACCGGCGGAATCGGGAGCGTGTGAAGTGCGGCGGTCATGTCGCGTCCTTCTGCTTGTCGATCTCATCGGAAAACGAGGTGAGCGTCGCGCGCCACATGTCGTCGACATAGGAACGCAGTTCGCCGAGCGCGGCGCTGTTGGCGTGGTAGATGCGCCGCGTGCCCACGCGCTCTTCCTGGACCAGGTCCGCTTCCTTGAGTACCTTGAGGTGCTGCGAGACCGCAGGCTGGCTGATGGGGAGGCCCTGTGCGATCTCGCCGACCGAGCGCGGCGCCTTCACGATCTGCTCCAGGATGGTCCGACGCATCGGATCCGCAAGGGCGGCAAATGCTGTTTTATAAGTCATGGTTTATATTAGCCGTGACTTATATTCTGGGTCAAGCGTTACTTGAGCGAACGCCGGCGCGACATGGTCCCATTAAAAAACGAAAGGTCGTCGACGATGCGGATGCGATCGTCGACGACCTTCTGATTGGCGGCCCGGCCGGTACGCACCGGCCGAGCGGGCTACGGCGCTGTCGCGCGCCCTCAGCCTTCCATCTGCTCCAGTTCCTTGCCGCGCGTTTCATGCACGTAGCGCAGCACGAAGTAGATCGAGATCAGCGCGGCCAGCGTGTACAGGCCGTAAGCACCCGCCAGGCCGATGCTGGTGAGCAGGATCGGGAAGGTCACCGTGATCAGGAAGTTGGCCGTCCATTGGGCCGCGCCGGCGACCGCCAGGCCGGAACCGCGGATCTGGTTGGGGAACATCTCGCCGAGCATGACCCACATCACCGGACCCCAGGAAATGTTGAAGAAGATCACGTAGGCATTCGCCGCGACCAGGGCGACCACGCCCATCGTGCCGGACAGGGCCAGTTTGCCGCCGGCGTCGAGCGAGGCGCTGGCGAAGGCGAACGTCACCAGTCCAAGCGTTACCGTCATGCCGGCCGAGCCGATCCACAGCAGGGGCTTGCGGCCGATGCGGTCGATCAGGAACACCGTCACGATGCAGGCGCCGATGCTCAGGGCACCCGACAGCACGTTGATCAGCAACGCATCGCTCTCGGAAAAGCCCACGGCCTGCCACAGTACCGCGCCGTAATAGAACACCACGTTGATGCCGACCAGCTGCTGGAAAGTCGCCAGGCCGATGCCGACCCAGACGATCGGGCGCAGCTTGCCGGTCGCCTTGTTGACGAGGTCCGACAGGCGCGGACGGTGGTGGTCTTCTGCCAGCGACACGTCGATCGCGGCGAACTTCACGCGGGCCGCGGCCGCGCCGTACAGGCGTTCCAGCACGGCCAGCGCTTCGTCCTTGCGTTTCTTGGCGACGAGGAAGCGCGGGCTTTCCGGGATCGTCAGGAGCAGCAGGAAGAACAGCACGGACGGAATCGCCATCATCCAGAACATCCAGCGCCATGCCTCCTGGCCCAGCCACAGCACACCGGTCGATGCGCCGGCCGCGTGCGCCAGGGCATAGTTGCTCAGGAAGGCGCAGAACAGGCCGCTGATGATGGCGATCTGCTGGACCGTCGCCAGCCGGCCCCGGTAGCGGGCCGAGGCCACCTCGGCGATGTACGCCGGCGACATCACGCTGGCCGCGCCGACCGCGAAGCCGCCCAGCACGCGGGCGGCGATGAAGACGACCGAGGTCGTCGCAAAGCCCGCGCCCAGCGCCGACGTCAGGAACATCAGCGACGAGATGAGCAGCACGGTACGGCGTCCCCACAGGTCGCCCAGCCGGCCGGCGCAGAAGGCGCCGAGCGCGCAGCCCAGCAGCATCGAGGCGACTTCGAAGCCGAGCTCGGCGGAGGTCGAATGGAAGGCCTGCTTCAAGCCGTCGACGGTGCCGTTGATGACGCCGCTGTCAAAGCCGAACAGGAAGCCCCCGATGGTGGCAACGCAGCTGATCAGGATGATGAGGCGGGTGTTTTCCGCCGCATGGATGGTATTGGTGCTCTCGACGGCACTGCCGTTCATAACTGTCTCCTTGGTTTGTTATTACATCTGCGGCGAACGCCGGTTCATTGATTGTGGCACGACGAATTCTGCGTTACGCCCCGACGGTGGCGCGGTGGATCTGCTGCCGGCCGCCTGGCCGGGCGGCAGGCTCGTTGCCGACGGCGCGCCGTCCGGGCCGGCGCTGCGGATCATCGGGATGGCGTTCTCGTCGATCTTGAGCGCGGCGCCGCTGATGAGGCAGACCCGGCGACCCACACGACGATGCCGTTGCCGTTGACGCGAACGCCGGGCGCGGCCCACCGGCATTGCGCTGGCGAGATCGCGCGGCCAACAGACAGTGGCGGCGACGGTGGGCGTTGGAGTCGGGCGACGGGTTTCTAACATTTTCTACCATCAAACAAAGAGCGCTAACATATTTGCTGAGTCTCGCCGGTTTCGGTCCGTGTGTCAATGCATTGCGGCGGGCGTACAGGCTCGCCTGTGATGATAGCGAATAGCAAACGGCGATGACGGGGAGTCCGTGAAAGGACGCGTCTGGAAGACTATGGGTCGCAGTCGGCATCCAGCGGCGTGGACGTGACTGAGCTGGCACGGTAGGGCCGATGATGGTGTCGGGATGACGCCTGCAGGTCGCGGGTTAATTCAGGGCACACAGTCCATCGATGTAGACATCGAGGTGCCGATGGGCCAGCGCACGTTCCTCGGCGGCCGGCATCCCGACCGCCAGCGGCCGCGCAAAGCGGACCATGGCGAACACGACGTCCCGTTCCGAGAGGTCGGCGCGGACCCGGCCTGTCCGCACGGCGCCTTTCACCATGCCCTGCATCAGCGCTTCGGCGCGCGCGCGCAGATCGGGCCAGTCGCGCCGTTCCAGGAGCGGGTGGACGATATTGACCACGCCGATGCCATGCTCCAGCGCCGCGTGCATGTAGCGGCGCAGCGCGTCGACCCCGTCCGGCACGTCGGCGAGCAGGGATTCTCCGGCGGCGATGCTCTGTTCCAGAACGTGGCGCACGGCCGCGTGCAGCAGGGACTGCTGATCCGGGAAATGGCGGTACAGCGTGCCGATACCGACCCCGGCACGTTCCGCGATGGCGTCGCGCGCCGGATCGCCGCCCACGGCGAGGATCAATTCGATCGCGGCCTCGATCAGCCGCTGCCGGTTCTTCAGTGCATCTGCACGCATGGTGTTCACTCGTCCATTTTCCAAATCCGAAGCATACCGGGGTGGCGATCCTGTCGTGAAGCCTCTTGCTTTCCGCCGTGGCCGGTCTTGACATGCTTCATAAGCGGAGTATATTCCTCCGTTTATACGTGTCAAGCCGTTTGAGGAGATACCATGAACGTCGTCGTTCCTCTTGCCGAAATCGATCGGCGCCACGTCGCGCTGGTGGGCGGCAAGGCGGCCAGCCTGGGTGAACTGGCCGGGATCCCCGGTGTCGCGGTACCGCCCGGATTCTGTGTCACGACCCGTGCATTTGCGGCGCATGTCGGCGGCGCGCCCGCCATTGCCGCCGCCGTGGACCGGTTGGAGCGCCAACCGCCGGGACAAGCCGGCCCGGATGCCGGGTCGTGCGCCGACATCCGCTCGCTCATCGGGCAGGTACCGGTGTCGGACGCGCTCGTGCGCGCCATCGGCGCATGCCTGGCCACGGGCGGGGAGGGCGCGGCCTGGGCCGTGCGCTCCAGTGCGACGGCCGAGGACATGCCCGCCGCCTCGTTCGCGGGGCAGCACGCGTCCTGGCTCGACCTGCGCGGCGTCGACGCCGTGGTCGCCGCCGTGCGCCGTTGCTGGGCCTCGCTGTTCACCGAACGTGCCGTGTCGTACCGGCAGCGGAACGGCATCGCGCACCGCGGCACCGCGATGGCGGTCATCGTGCAGCGCATGGTGCCGGCCAGCGTGTCCGGCGTGATGTTCACCGCCGACCCCGTCAGCGGCGACAGGACCGTGGTCGCGATCGAAGCCTGTGCCGGCACGGGCGAGGCGCTGGCCGCGGGCGCCGTCGTGCCCGAGAATATCCGGCTGCGCGCTGGCCGGGTCGTCGCAGGGACGGGCGGCGCTCGACCGCTGCTGAGCGACGGCCAGGCGCGCGCGCTGGCCGCGCTGGGCCGGCGCACCGACGCCCATTTCGGCGGCCCGCAGGACATCGAATGGTGTCTTGTCGACGACGGTTTCCGGATCGTCCAGAGCAGGCCGGTCACGACGTTGTTCCCGGTCCCTGAACGGGAGGACGGGCAACGCCACATCTACCTGTCGGTCGGCCACCAGCAGATGATGACCGACGCGATGAAGCCGCTCGGCTTGTCGTTCTGGCAGATGGTGGCGGCCCGTCCCATGGTCGAAGCGGGCGGACGGCTGTTCGTCGACATTACCGCCCAGCTTGCCTCAGCGGGCAGCCGGACGGCGCTGCTGAAGGCGCTCAACCGCGACCCGTTGATCCGGAGCGCGGTGAACACGCTCCTGGAACGGGGGTTCGTTGCGACCGCGCCTGATGCCGATGGTGCGCTGCCCGCGCCCGCGCCCGCATCCGCACATGCGCCCGCATCCGCACATGCGCCCGCATCCGCACCCGCGCCCGCATCCGCACACGCACCCGCTCCGGCGTCGCCGCCGGATACGCCGGCACCAGCACCGCCGGACGCACCGGACCCCGCGCTCGTCGGCGAGCTGATCAGGGAAAGCGAGCACGCCGTGGCGGCCGTGCGGCACAGGCTCGCGGAGCCATCCGGGACCGCGCTCGTCGACGCGATTGCCGAGGACCTGGCGGCACTCAAGCGTCAGCTGGCTTCGCCCCGGAGCAGGCGGGCGTTGATGGCGGGCATCGATGCGCTATGGTGGCTGGACGACCATCTCACCGACTGGCTGGGCGAACGGGGCCTCGCGGACGTGTTGTCGCAATCGGTCGACAACAACGTCACCTCGCGCATGGGCCTCGACCTGCTCGACGTGGCCGATGCGATCCGGCCGCATCCCGCCGCGGTGTCGTTCCTGCGGCGGCTCGATGCCGGCGCGGGCCTCGCCGGCCTCGAACACGTCGAGGGCGGTCGCGACGCGCTCGCCGCGATCGACGGCTACCTGGACAAATACGGCATGCGCTGTGCCGGGGAGATCGACGTGACCCGCACCCGCTGGCGCGAACGGCCGGCCGCGCTCGTCCCGATGATTCTTGCCGACGTGGACCGGTTCGAGGCCGGCGAAGCGCGGCGGCGCTTCGATGCGGGGCTGGCCCGGGCCGGGGCCGTCGAGCGCGACGTCCTGCGGCGGCTTCGCGCGGGTCCGCACGGCGAGGCCAGGGCGGCGCGGGCGAAGGACGCAATCGATCGCCTGCGCGCCTTCATCGGCTATCGCGAATACCCGAAGTACGGTTGGATGTGCCGCTTCGACCTGTACAAACAGGCGCTGTGGCGCGAGGCCGGGCGCCTGGTCCGCCGCGGGGTGCTCGACCGTCCCGACGACATTTTTTACCTGCGCTTCGACGAGCTGCGCGAGGTCGTGCGGGCCGGCCGGGCCGATCGCGGTCTCATCGCCGCCCGCCGCGCCGAATTTGCGGCGCATGAACGGTTGGTGCCGCCGCGCGTGCTGACGTCGGACGGAGAAGGGCTGTTCGGCACCCTCGACCACCCCGGCCTGCCTGCCGATGCGCTGGCCGGATTGGCGGTCTCGGCGGGCACCGTCGAAGGCCGCGCCCGCGTCGTCACCGACATCGGCGCAGCCGGCATCGCGAGCGGGGATATTCTCGTGACCACGTACACGGACCCGAGCTGGACCCCGTTGTTCCTGGCGGTCGCCGGACTCGTCACGGAGGCCGGCGGGCAAATGAGCCACGGCGCCGTCATCGCGCGCGAATACGGATTGCCCGCCGTCGTCGCCGTGCGGGACGCCACGCGGCGGATCCGCGACGGCCAACGCATCCGCGTGGACGGTACGCGCGGCGTGGTTACCGTGCTGCCGCCGATTTGACGCAACGCCGACCGATATGCAACCCGCGGCGCCTGGCATCGGCCTGGATGTGAATCCGCGCCGGGCGCGCCGATGCCGCCCAACGCCAGAGGCGCACCGCTATCCTGGCACGCACGGCCGCATCGCGCACCTGGTCCGGAAGAACGAGCGCCATCGGATGCATGCGGATGTGTTCCGCAGGCGCTGGCCGGTCAACTGGCGGTATATCGCGCCCGGCGACGCGCTCTGGCCATGGTCGCAAAGGCGCGCCGCGCTTCCTGTCGCGATGGCGAGCACCGGTTTGGCCAGGTCAGCCGAGGCCGAAGCGCCGGATCGGCCACGCCTCGGTTGCCTGCGTGACGATCGCTGATGCTCGTGCAGTCGGTGGGCGATCCGGCCGGCGCCGGCGATGCTGGTTGCCCGGCGCCGGATGCGGGTCACGACCGCGAACCGCCGCCGGGCAACATCCGGCGCAACGTCGCATCCCGCAAGATGAAGTGATGATAGAGCGCCGCCGCGGCATGCAGGCCGATCAGCCACAACAGCGCCCACATCGCCGTGGAATGGACGTCGCCCGCCTCGTTGGCCCATTGCGCGCCGCGCGCGGCGATGGCCGGCAGCGGAACGACACCGAACAGGCTGACCCGCAACCCGTGCGACGACGCGGAGGCCCAGCCGAGGAGCGGCGACACCAGCAGGATCAGATAAATCAGCCGGTGAACCGTCCGTGCGAGCAGCCGCTCCCACGGCGCGGCATCGGATGCGTCGAGCGCGACCGGCCGGATCAACCGGTATCCGAAGCGCAGGATCGTGACGAGAAAGATCAGCACGCCGAACGAAAAGTGCAGGTCGATCGTGGTGCTCGGCGGCGTAGCGCGGCCGATATGGGGCAGCAGGAAGGCCGTCACGTACTGGATCGCGACCAGCAGGACGATCAGCCAATGATATGCCTTGGCCACCGGCGAATAGGCGTTCGGCACTTTGTTCGGCATGATTTCTCCAGGAATGCAACACGATTTTCCTGTCGGGATCGCCGTCCGGCCGGTAACGCATGGCGGGCCGGACCGGGCCGCGTGTCGTCATTGTAAACCGCGGTTCACTGCACGAGCGGCGTCTGGCTGCCCTCCAGTGTGATGCCTTCGATGCGCGCGCGGCCCACGAGGATCTGCAGGTACTGGTGAATGCCCCGCTGCAGCGCCGCCGCCGCGAGACAGGCGCCGATCTGCGACTTCACCGTGTCGAACGGAACCGGCGAGCCGTCGATGCGGCGCACGACTTGCACGATATGCAGCCCGAAGCGCGTTTCGACCGGGCGCGCCGCGAGTTCGCCCGCGCCCAGCCGGAACAGCACGTCCTCGAATTCCGGCACGCAGTCGCCGCGGCTCAACTGGCCGAGGCTGCCGCCCACGGCGCCGGACGGGCAGTTCGAATACTGCGCGGCCAGTTCGTCGAAGCGTTCGGGCGCGGCCCGCAGCGCCGCCAGGATGTCTTCCGCGGTCTCGCGCACGAGGTCGAGCGGCACGGTCGGCGTCACCTGGAACAGGATGTGGCGCGCCTCGACCATCTCGCCGCGCGTGAATTGTTGCGGATGGTTGCGGTAGTACGTGCGGCATGCCGCTTCGTCGGCCCGCGGCACCGCCACTTCGCGCGTCAGCAGCGCCTCGACGCGCGCATCGGCGTCGGCGCCGGCGATGCCGAGGCGGTCGGCTTCCTGCAGCAGCACGGTGCGCAGCACGACTTCGTGCACCGCCTGCTTGAGCGGGTTGGGCGCGCCCTTGTGGTGCGGCAGTTCCAGTTCGATCAGGCGGTCGTCGATCTCGACGCCGTTGACGGAGATTCCCATGATCTTGCTCCTCAGCGCGGGCGGACCAGCTGGAACGCGCGGCCCAGGTAGGTGACGGCCCCGAATCCGCTCCAGATGTGGACGAGGCGGGTGAACGGGAAGATGACGAACAGCGACATCCCCATGAACAGGTGCAGCTTGAACACGAGCGGCGCGTCGACGATGAAGCCGGCGGCGTCGCCGCGGAACGTGACGATGTGCTGGGCCCACGTCATCAGGAGCACCATCACGTGGCCGTCCAGGTGGCCGGCCGAGACGACGATCGACGACAGGCCGAGGAGCAGCGTGCCGAGGATCCACAGCAGCACGACCTTGTCCTTCAGGCTCGTGGCGGTGCGCAGGCGCGCGTTGCCGAGGCGGCGGGCCAGCAACAGCAGGATGCCGACCAGGCACAGGATGCCCATCACGCCGCCGGCGGCCATCGCGAACACCTGCTTGGCGCCGTGCGTGACGCCGAGCGTGTCCCACACCCACACGGGCGTCAGCAGGCCGACGGCGTGGCCGCCCAGGAGGCCGATGATCCCGACGTGGAACAGGATGCTCCCGAGGCGCAGCCCGCCCGTGTGCAGCACTTGCGTGGATTCCGAGCGCCACGTGTATTGTTCGCGGTCGAAGCGGATCAGGCTGCCGAGCAGGAAGATCGCCAGCGCGATGTACGGGTAGATCCCGAACAGGAATTGATTTATATAGTTCATGCTGCCTCCCGGTGCGCCGCGGCGCGCGGATAAAAATTGATCGGCTGCGGGCCGGGCGCCTGCGGCTTGAGCAGGGGCTCGACGCCGTCCGCGCCGGGACCGAACGTTTCCAGCGCCTCGTCCATGTCCTTGATGGGCGGTTCGGACAGTTCTTCCGCCGGCACCGGCGACAACGCCTCCAGCACGTCGAACACGCAGGCGTACACGCTGCCGTTGCCGGCGAGCTTGCGGCCCAGGTGGGCGAGCACGTGGACGGCGTCGCCCAGCAGGCGGCCGGCTGCCGCCTCGTCGTCCAGTTGCGACAGGAATTCGAGGAACAGCGGCACGAAGTCGGGCAGTTCGTCGCCCTGCATCTCGAGGCCGTGCTTCTTGTACTCTTCCATCAGGTCGACCATGGCCTGGCCGCGGTCGCGCGATTCGCCGTGGATGTGCTCGAACAGGTGCAGCGAGTGCGACGGCGTGCGGTCGAACGTCTGCACGTATTCCTGCTGCAGCGTGATCAGGTCGTTCTCGGCCAGGTGGATCAGCAGCGGCGCCACGCGGACGCGCATCTGCGGGATCAGGCCGGCCTCGAGCTCGGGCAGGGCGGCGACGAGGTCGCCCTCCGGATACAGCAGCAGCGCGGACAGGATGCGGTAGTGTTGCATGTTCAGACTCCTTCCGTTTCTGGTTTCTTGCGCGACTTGGGCATGGCGACGAAGATCGTCGATCCCTGCTTCTTCTTGCCGAACAGCGAAGCGTCGCTGGTGCCGTCCGAGCAGCCGTTCCCGAACGAGAAGCCGCACGAGCCCTTGTCGTTGAAGCTGTCCTCGGCCATCTCCTTGTGGCTGCTCGGGATGACGAAGCGGTCTTCGTAGTTCGCGATCGCCATGATGTGGTACATGTCTTCCACGACGGCCTTGGTGAGGCCCACTTGCTTGAGCACGTCGAGGTTCTCGACCCTGTCGACCGTCTTGGCGCGCATGTAGGCGCGCATCGCCAGCATGCGGTCCAGCGCATGCACGACCGGCGCCTCCTTGCCCGCCGTGAGCAGGTTGGCCAGGTAGCGCACGGGGATGCGCAGGCTCTGCGTGTCCGGCAGGATGCCGTTCATGCCCATCTTGCCGCTCTCCGCCGCGGCCTGGATCGGCGACAGCGGCGGGATGTACCACACCATCGGCAAGGTCCGGTATTCGGGGTGCAGCGGGAAGGCGATCTTCCACTGCACGGCCATCTTGTACACGGGCGAGCGCTTGGCCGATTCCAGCCACGCGTCCGGGATGCCCTGGCGGCGCGCTTCCGCGATCACTTCCGGATCGTGCGGATCGAGGAACAGGCCGAGCTGCGCCTCGTACAGGTCCTGCTCGTCCGCGACGGATGCGGCCTGCTCGATGCGGTCGGCGTCGTACAGCAGCACGCCGAGGTAGCGGATGCGGCCCACGCAGGTTTCCGAGCACACGGTCGGCTGGCCGGCCTCGATGCGCGGATAGCAGAACGTGCATTTCTCGGCCTTGCCGGACGACCAGTTGTAGTAGATCTTCTTGTACGGGCAGCCGGAGATGCACATGCGCCAGCCGCGGCACTTGTCCTGGTCGATCAGCACGATGCCGTCGTCCTCGCGCTTGTACACGGAACCGGACGGGCACGACGCCACGCAGGCCGGGTTCAGGCAGTGCTCGCACAGGCGCGGCAGGTACATCATGAAGGTGTTCTCGAACGTCGAGTACATCTCCTTCTGCACGTTGTCGAACAGCTTGTCCTTGCTGCGCTTGGCGAATTCGCCGCCCAGGTCGTCTTCCCAGTTCGGTCCCCATTCGATCTTGTCCATCTTCTTGCCGGTCAGGACCGAGATCGGACGCGCGGTCGGCGGCGTCTCCGACAGCGGCGCGTTCTGCAGGCGCTCGTAGTCGAAGGTGAACGGCTCGTAGTACTCGTCGATCTGCGGCAGGTTCGGGTTGGCGAAGATGTTCGCCAGGATTTTCAGGCGGCTGCCCTGGCGCGGCTCGATCTTGCCGGACGCCGTGCGCTTCCAGCCGCCGTTCCACTTGTCCTGGTTTTCCCATTCCTTCGGGTAGCCGATGCCGGGCTTGGTCTCGACGTTGTTGAACCATGCGTATTCGACGCCGTCGCGGCTCGTCCAGACGTTCTTGCAGGTCACCGAGCAGGTGTGGCAGCCGATGCATTTGTCCAGGTTCAGCACCATGCCGATTTGTGCTCTGATTTTCATTGTAGTCCTCGCTGGTCTCGTCAAGCACCCTTTGGCGCGGGGGTGCGCGCCAGCGCGGGTTCGCGCTCTTGTGTCTCGCGTGCCGGTGCGACAGCCGCCTGCGCCGTGAGGGGGCGCGCCGGTCGCAGCTCGCCGTTCGGACGGGACTCGTCGCGCGCGCCTTCCATCCAGTTCACGTCGCGCATCTTGCGCACCACCACGAACTCGTCGCGGTTCGAACCCACCGTGCCGTAGTAATTGAAACCGTACGACAGCTGGGCGTAACCGCCGATCATGTGGGTCGGCTTGGTCACCGTGCGCGTCACCGAGTTGTGGATGCCGCCGCGCTTCTTCGACATCTCGGCGCCCGGCACGTTGACGATCTTTTCCTGGGCGTGGTACATCAGCGTCATGCCTTCCGGGACGCGCTGGCTGACCACCGCGCGGGCCGTCAGCGTGCCGTTCACGTTGAACACCTCGATCCAGTCGTTGTCCACGATGCCCGCGGCTTTCGCGTCGGTCTCGGACAGCCACACGTGCGGGCCGCCGCGCGACAGGGTCAGCATGCGCAGGTTGTCGGAATAGGTCGAGTGGATGCCCCATTTCTGGTGCGGCGTGATCCAGTTCAGCGCCAGCTCCTTGTTGCCGTTCGGGCGGCGGTTCATGATCGCCTCCGTCGTCTTGGTGTTGATCGCGGCCTTGTACACGCACAGTCCCTCGCCGAAGTCGCGCATCCAGACGTGGTCCTGGTAGAACTGCTGGCGGCCCGTCAGCGTGCGCCAGGGGATCAGTTCGTGCACGTTCGTGTAGCCGGCGTTGTAGCTGACCTCCTCGCTTTCCAGGCCCGACCACGTGGGCGACGAGATGATTTTCCTCGGCTGCGCCTGCACGTCGCGGAAGCGGATGCTGTCGTGCTCGCGCGGGAGGGCGAGGTGCGTGTGGTCGCGGCCCGTCATCTTAGACAGCGCCGCCCACGCCTTGACCGCCACGTGGCCGTTCGTTTCCGGCGCCAGCGTGAGGATCATCTCGGCCGCGTCGATCGCGGTGTCCAGGCGCGGCTGGCCCTGCGACACGCCTTCGTCCAGCACGACGCGGTTCAGGCCGCGCAGCACGTCCACTTCATGCGCCGTCTTCCAGTCGATCCCCTTGCCGCCGTTGCCCACTTTTTCCAGCAGCGGACCGATCGAGGTGTACTTCTTGTGGATGTCGCGGTAGTTGCGTTCCACGACCGTCATCGACGGCATCGTCTTGCCGGGGACGGGCTCGCACTCGCCGGCGCGCCAGTCCTTCGGATCGAACGGCTGGCCCAGTTCGCCCGGGGTATCGTGCAGCAGCGGGGTGAGGATCAGGTCCTTGCGCGTGCCCAGGTGGGCGCCGCCGATTTCCGAGAACTTGGCGGCGATGCCCTTGTAGATTTCCCAGTCCGACTTCGCTTCCCACAGCGGCTGCACGGCTTCCGACAGCGGGTGGATGAACGGGTGCATGTCGGACGTGTTCAGGTCGTCCTTCTCGTACCAGGTCGCCGTCGGCAGCACGATGTCGCCGTACAGGCAGGTGGTCGACATGCGGAAGTCCAGCACGACGAGCAGGTCCAGCTTGCCCTCGGCCGCGGGGCGCACCTTGACGTCGCGCGGCTTCACGCAGTCGTCTTCGTCGCTCATCAGCGCGTTCTGGGTGCCGAGCAGGTATTTCAGGAAGTATTCGTGGCCCTTGCCCGAGCTGCCCAGGATGTTCGAGCGCCACACGAACATATTGCGCGGGAAGTTCGCCGGGTTGTCCGGGTCGTCGCACGAGAAATTCAGCTTGCCGGCCTTGATCTGCTCGACGGCATACGCGGCCGGGTCCTGGCCGGCGCTTTCCGCGGCGCGCACGACGTCCAGCGGATTCGTCTCCAGCTGCGGCGCGGACGGCAGCCAGCCCATGCGCTCGGCCTTGGCGTTGAAGTCGATCAGCGCCATCTCCTCCAGCTTGCCGTCGGCCGTCGGGCACAGGATCTCCGAGGTGCGCAGCTTTTCGTGGCGCCACTGGCTGGTGTGGGCGTAGAAGAACGAGGTGCCGTTCATCTGGCGCATCGGGCGGTTCCAGTCGAGCGCGAACGCGAGCGGGGTCCAGCCGGTCTGCGGGCGCAGCTTTTCCTGCCCCACGTAATGCGCCCAGCCGCCGCCGCTCTGGCCGATGCAGCCGCACATCATGAGGATGTTGATGATGCCGCGGTACGTCATGTCCATGTGGTACCAGTGGTTCAGCGCCGCGCCGACGATGACCATCGACTTGCCGCGGGTGCGGTCGGCGTTGTCGGCGAATTCGCGCGCGACGGTGACCACGTCGGCCGCCTTCACGCCGGTGTGCTTCACCTGCCAGGCCGGCGTGTACGGGACGTCGTCGTCGTAGCTCTGCGCTGCGTTCGGGCAGATGCCGCGGTCGACGCCGTAGTTGGCCATCGACAGGTCGTACACGGTCGTGACCAGCGCCGTCGTGCCGTCCGCCAGCGTGATCGACTTGACGGGCACGTTGCGCAGCAGGAGGTCGTCCGCGTCCTTGCCGCCGAAGTAGGGGAAGCCGACGGGGACGATGCGGTCGTGGCCATCGAGCAGCGACAGCGTCGGATCGATCGGGTTGCGGGTGGCGCCTTCCTTCTGTTCCAGGTTCCACTTGCCGGATTCGCCCCAGCGGAAGCCGATCGAGCCGCTCGGCGCGACGATCCTGCCGGTGCTCTCGTCGATGACGAGCGTCTTCCATTCCGGGTTGTTGGTCTCGTCGAGGTGGTTGGCGAGGTGCGAGGCGCGCAGGAAGTAGTCCGGCACGAGCGTGCCGTCGCGTTCCTTCAGCAGCACGAGCATCGGGAAGTCGGTGTACTGCTTGGCGTAGTCGCGGAAGTAGGTGGACTTGCCGGTGGCGTGGAATTCGGTCAGGATCACGTGGCCCATGGCCATCGCGAGCGCGGCGTCCGTGCCCTGCTTGGGGGCGAGCCAGATGTCGCCGAACTTGGCCATCTCGCCGAAGTCGGACGACACGGCGACGGTCTTGGTGCCCTTGTAGCGTACCTCGGTGTAGAAGTGGGCGTCGGGCGTGCGGGTCATCGGCACGTTCGAGCCCCACACCATCAGGTACGTCGAGTTGTACCAGTCGGCCGATTCCGGCACGTCGGTCTGTTCGCCCCACACTTGCGGGCTCGATGGCGGCAGGTCGCAGTACCAGTCGTAGAAGCTCATGGCGACGCCGCCGATGAGGCTCAGGTAGCGGGTGCCGGCGGCATAGCTGACCATCGACATGGCGGGGATCGGCGAGAAGCCGATGATGCGGTCCGGGCCGTATTTGCCGATGGTCCAGGCGTTGGCGGCGGCGATGATCTCGTTGACCTCGTCCCACTTGGCGCGCACGAAGCCGCCCTGGCCGCGCACCGACTTGTAGCTGGCGGCCTTCCGCGGGTCGGTGGCGATGTGTTCCCAGGCCGCGACCGGGTCGCGCGTGGCGCGCGCCTCGCGCCACAGCTGCATCAGGCGGCCGCGCACCATCGGGTGCTTGACGCGCTGGGCGGAGTACACGTACCACGAGTAGCTGGCGCCGCGCGGGCAGCCGCGGGGTTCATGGTTCGGCAGGTCGGGGCGCGTGCGCGGGTAGTCGGTCTGCTGGGTCTCCCAGGTGATCAGGCCGTTCTTGACGTAGACCTTCCAGCTGCACGACCCCGTGCAGTTGACGCCGTGGGTCGAGCGCACGATCTTGTCGTGCTGCCAGCGCTGGCGGTAGGCCTTTTCCCAGGTGCGGTCTTCGTTGACGACGGCCCCGTGGCCGTTCGAGAACGTTTCGCCCGTTTTGCCGAAAAATTTCAGGCGGTCCAAAAAATGACTCATGGTTTCTCCATCGGCGCACCGGCGGTGCGCTCTTTTTGATTCGTGGTTCCAGTCTACGGAGCGGCCCGCCTCATGAATATTCGCAAGAAGTCGGTGCCGCGCCGGATTAGTGCGTAGTCGGCCTACTCCTTTCGAACTAGCACGGCATGTCCGCGCCCTTGCGGGCGTAGAACCACCAGGTGACGGTGATGCAGGTGACGTAGAAGCCGATGAAGCACCACAGCGCGGCGTCGGCGCTGCCAGTCAGGGCGATCGACGTGCCGTAGCTCTTGGGGATGAAGAAGGCGCCGTACGCGGCGATGGCCGAGGTGAAGCCCAGCACGGCGGCCGCTTCCTTGTTGGCGCTGGCGACGGCCTGCGCTTGCGCGCCTTCCGACTGGCCCTTGGCGGCGCGCTGGTGCAGCGTCAGGAAGATCACGGGGATCATCCGGAACGTGGACGCATTGCCCACGCCGGTGCAGGCGAACAGCACGAGGAACATGCCGAAGAAGCCGGCGAAGCTGCCCGGATCGGCGCCCTGCGGCAGGAAGTGCAGCACGCCCACCACGGCGCCGATCATCGCGGCGAACGTCCACACGGTGACGCGGGCGCCGCCCAGCTTGTCCGACACGAAGCCGCCGGCCACGCGGGCGAGGGCGCTGACGAGCGGGCCGACGAAGGCGTACTGCAGCGGGTTCACTTGCGGGAACAGGGTGCTGGTCAGCAGCGGGAACCCGGCGGAATAGCCGATGAAGGAACCGAAGGTGCCCACGTACAGCCAGCACATCAGCCAGTTGTGCTTGCGCTTGAAGATCACGGCCTGCTCGGCGAACGACGCCTTCGCCGACGCGAGGTCGTTCATGCCGAACCAGGCGATGAGCGTGCTGGCGAGGATGAACGGCACCCACACGAAGCCGGCGTTCTGCAGCCACATCTGCCTGGTCTGGACCGCGCCTTTCACGACTTTCGACCAGGTCTGCGGCTCGCCGCCGAACAATGTGAACGTGATCACCAGCGGCACCACGAACTGCACGACCGAGACGCCCAGGTTGCCGAGGCCCGCGTTCATGCCGAGCGCATAACCCTTCTGCGCCTTCGGGTAGAAGAAGCTGATGTTGGCCATCGACGACGCGAAGTTGCCGCCGCCGAAGCCGCACAGCAGCGACAGCACGAGCATGGTCGGGTAGCTCGTGGCCGGGTCCTGCACGGCGAAGCCGATGCCGAGGGCGGGGACCAGCAGCGACGCGGTCGAGATGGCGGTCCATTTGCGTCCGCCGAAGATCGGCACCATGAACGAATAGAAGATGCGCAGCGTGGCGCCGGAGAGGCCCGGCACCGCGGCGAGCCAGAACAGCTGGTTGGTGCTGTACTTGAAGCCGATGCTGGGCAGGTTGACGACGACGACGCTCCACACCATCCAGATCGCGAACGCCAGCATCAGCGCGGGGATCGAGATCCAGAGGTTGCGGCTGGCCGTGGGCTTGCCGCGGCTGTTCCAGAAGGCGGGAACCTCGGGTTCCCAGGTCGATATCAAGTAACGGCTCACGATGTTCTCCAGTGATGGTGTAATGAAATCAGGCGGCCTGGCGCAATGGCGCGGCCGGTGCGGCGGCGGGCGACCTGGCGCCCGGCCTGAACGAGAAGTGCATCCATACGAGCGACACGCACACGGTGCCGTACAGGAGCATGAAAGAGCTGGAGCGGATGCCCGTCAGGTCGACGATGGCGCCGAACATGATCGGCAGGATGAAGCCACCGAGGCCGCCGGCCAGGCCGACGACGCCCGAGACGGCGCCGATGTTGTCGCTGTAGTCGTCGGCGATGAAGCGGAACACGGACGCCTTGCCGATCGCCATGGCGACGCCGACGACGAACAGCAGCAGGGTGAAGGCGACGGGGCCCAGGCCGATGTGCAGGTCCATGCCGCCCGCGACGGTCTTCACGTTCATGGTCGTCTGCGGGTACGACAGGACGAAGAAGCACACCCAGCACACCCACATCACCGCCCAGGTGACCTTGTGGGCGCCGAAGCGGTCGGCAATCCAGCCGCCCAGCGCGCGCAGCACGCCGCCCGGCAGCGAGAAGCAGGCGGCCAGCAGGGCGGCCTGTTTCAGGCCGAAACCGTATTCGCCCACGTAATACTTCGTCATCCACAGGGCGAGCGCCACGTAGCCGCCGAAGACGACGGAGTAGTACTGGCAGTAGCGCCACACGCGCGGATCCTTCAGCACGCGCATCTGCTCCACGAAGCTTTCCCCGGACGCCGACTTGTGCGCCGGATCCGAATACGTGCCGAGCCAGAACAGCAGGGCGGTGGCGACCATCACGAGCGCGTACACCTTCGGCAAGGCTTGCCAGCCGAAGGCTGCGATGATGGCGGGCGCCACGAACTTGGTCAGCGCGGAACCGGAATTGCCGGCGCCGAACACGCCCATCGCGAAGCCGCGCCGTTCCTTGCCGAACCAGCGCGCGACGTACGGCGTGCCGACCGAGAACGAACCGCCGGCCAGGCCGACGAACAGGCCGAGCACGAGGAAGTGCCAGTACCGGGTCGCGTAACCGATGAGGTAGATCGGCAGTGCGCACGCCAGCATCAGCGTGAAGAACACGATGCGCCCGCCGAAACGGTCGGTCCAGATGCCCAGCGGGACGCGCACGAGGGCGCCGCTGAGGACGGGCGTGGCGACGAGCAGGCCGAATGCCGTCTCGTTCAGGCCCAGCCTGGCCTTGATGGGGATGCCCAGCACGGCGAACATCATCCAGATCGCGAAACAGATCGTGAACGCGAAGGTACTGCTGACGAGGACCGCGAGGGGCCGTCTGTCGGTGCGCATATTGTTCTCCTCGATGTGGCACGCAAGATGTAGCAAGCGTACGTGGCGCGGCCGCGTCCGGCCATTCGCCGGAGGGGTGTTTCCGAATCGGCAAGAGAGCTAGGCGGCGGCGCCGGACGGCCTAGCGCGGCTAGTCACAAAGCAGTAGGGATGTGGCCGCCGGAGGGCGCGACGGTGTACGATGGCGGCTCGTCCCGCCGCTCGACATCAGACCATGCCCCACCCACTCAACCCGGAACAGCTCAGCAACATCATCGACATCGCCGAAAACGCCGTCATCTGCACGGACGAGCGGCAGCGGATCATCCTGTTCAACCAGGGTGCGGAGCGCCTGTTCGGCTGGACGGCGGCGGAGGCGCTCGGCCACGACCTGGCGATGCTGATACCGGAGCGCTTCCGTCCCGGCCATGCCGAGCGGGTGAACGGTTTCCAGCACGGCGCGCGCACGGCCCGGCGCATGGGCGAGCGGGGCACGATCTACGCGGTGCGCAAGGACGGCAGCGAGTTCCCGGCCGAGGCGACGATCTCGAAGTCGGCGGCGGGCGGCCGCGTGGTCCTGACCGCGATCCTGCAGGACGTCTCCGAGCGCCAGGCGTACGAACGCGACCTGGAACTGGCGCGCGACCGCGCGGAAGCCGCGATGCAGGCCAAGAGCATGTTCCTGGCCAATATGAGCCACGAGATCCGCACCCCGCTGAACGCGGTGATCGGCATGACGAGCCTCCTGCTGCACACGGCGATCGACGACGAACAGCGCGACTACACCGAGACGATCCGCTCCAGCAGCGAGGCCCTGCTGGCCATCATCAACGACCTGCTGGATTATTCGAAACTGGAAGTGGGGCGCCTCGACCTGGAGCGCCACGCGTTCGAGGTGCGGCGCTGCGTCGAGGAGGCGCTCGACCTGCTGGCGCCGAGCGCCGGCGAAAAGGGCCTCGACCTCGCCTACATGATCGGGCCGGGCGTGCCGGCCACGATCCTCGCGGACGCGACGCGGCTGCGCCAGATCCTCGTGAACCTGCTGTCGAACGCGATCAAGTTCACGCACCACGGCGAAGTCGTCGTGACGGTGTCGGCCACGGCGCGCGCCGAGGGCGGCTGCCGCCTGGTCTTCGCCGTGCGCGACACGGGCATCGGCATCCCGCCGCACCGCCTGGACGACATCTTCCACCTGTTCACCCAGGTCGACACGTCCACGACGCGCAAGTACGGCGGCACGGGCCTCGGGTTGACGATCAGCCGGCGCCTCGCCGAGATGATGGGCGGCGGCCTCACGGTGGAGAGCGAGCCGGGGGTCGGCTCGACGTTCAGCGCCGCGATCCTGGCCGACGCGTTCGACGACGAGCTGGCCGAGAACGTACTGCGCGAGCGCGCGGCCGCGGTGCGCGGACGGCGCATCCTGTTCGTCGACGACAACGCCACCAATCGCCGCATCCTCATGAAGCAGGCCCTGTCGTGGGGCATGACGCCGCTGGCCGCCGCATCGGCCATCGAGGCGCTCGACCTCGTGCGCGACGGCCATCCGTTCGACGTGGCCGTGCTGGACATGCAGATGCCGGACATGGACGGCGCGCGCCTCGCGGCCGAGCTGCGCAAGCACCGCGACCGCGCGGCCCTGCCGCTCGTGTTATTGACGTCGGTCGGCCGGCGCCCGCATGGGGTGGAGGGGAGCGCGATCCGCGAATTCTCGGCCTGGCTGAGCAAGCCGATCAAGCCGGCGGCGCTGCTCGAGGCGCTGCAGCAGGTACTGGGCGAGCGCCAGGCCGCGGCGCGTCCCGCACCGCCGGCGCCGCGCGCGGCCCGCGCCGAGGGCGCCATCCTCGTCGCCGAGGACAACACCATCAACCAGAAGGTGATCCGCCAGCTGCTGCGCCACCTGGGGTACCAGGCCGACGTCGTCGCCAACGGTCTCGAAGTGGTCGCGGCGCTGGAGCGCCAGCACTATCCGATCATCCTGATGGACATGCAGATGCCCGAGATGGACGGACTGGAAGCGACGCGCCGCCTGCGCCAGCGCTTCCGCGGCGCCAACGCGCCGTGGATCGTCGCCATGACGGCGAACGCCATGCCGGGCGACCGCGAACGCTGCCTGGACGCGGGCATGGACGACTACGTGCCCAAGCCGATCGAGCTGGACGTGCTGGAGCGCGCGCTCGCGGCCGCGTGCGACCACGTGGCATCGCACCGGCGCGCCGCCGCGGTGCTCGACGAGACCCGCATCGGCCAGCTGCGCGCCATCGACGACGACGCGGCGCTGCTGCACGACGTCGTGCGGGCGTTCACCGACGAGGTGCCGCAGCTGTTGCGCAAGTTGGAGCACGCGCTGCGCGAGCACGACGGCCCGCTGCTGGCGGCGACGGCGCACTACCTCCTGTCGAGCATCGATTTCGTGGGCGCGAACCGGATGCGGCTGCCGTGCACGAACCTGGAGCTGATGGGCAAGGGGGAGACGTTCGACGACGCGCAGGAGCAGCTGGCGGCGCTGGAGCGCGCGTACGAGGAGGCGAGAGAGGCCTTGCTGGCGTTACGGTGACATTGTCGCGCGGCGGCGAACGCTCAACCTTGCCGGTCGTTGCCGCTGCCGAGCCCCTGCTCGACGGCGAACACCGCGGCCTGCACGCGGCTGGACAAGCCCAGCTTCTTGAGGATGTTCTGCACGTGGATCTTGACCGTGCTCTCGGCGAGGTCGAGCACGCGGGCGATCAGCTTGTTGCTTTCGCCGCGGGCCAGGCAGGCGAGGATCTCGCGTTCGCGCGGCGTCAGCCGGTCCAGGTCGGACGGCGGCGCGGGCGCCTTGGGTTCGCGCTGCTTCTGCAACTGCGCCACGAGCTTGGCCGCCATCGATTCGGCCAGCACGGATTCGCCCGCGGCCGCGCGCTCGATGGCGCGCTGGAGGTAGTCGGCGTCGATGTTCTTGATCAGGTAGCCGCGCGCGCCGGCCTGCAGGGCGTTGGCGAGGTCCTCGCCTTCCTCGGACACGGTCAGCATGATGACGGCCGCCTCCGGCCACCCCTGCAGGATCAGTTCCAGGGTTTCCACGCCGGTCATGCCGGGCATGTGCAGGTCGAGCAGGATGACGTCGGGCCTGAGCTGCATCGCGCGCTTGACGCCGTCGACGCCGTCCGACGCTTCGCCGACGACGGTGAAGCGCGCGTTGCGCTGCAACAGCGACCGTACGCCGCTGCGGAACAACGTGTGGTCGTCGACCAGCAGCACGCTGATCGGCTTGGACGGGACTTCCATGCGCAACTCCATTCGGTTCATGCGGCCCGCCGGTGCGCGCTCGCGACGTGCAGGCGGACGGTGGTGCCGGCGCCGGCCCCGGAATCGACGGCCAGGTCGGCATTGATGTGCCGGGCCCGTTCGCGCATGATGTGCAACCCGACATGCTTGTCGCCCGCGGGCGCGGCGGCGGAATCGAACCCGACGCCATTATCGCTGATCGACAGGGAAAAGTCTCGGTCGTCGCGCACGCGTACGAGCACGCTGTCGGCGCGGGCGTGCTTGCGGATGTTCGACAGGGCTTCCTGCACGATGAACAGGATCTGCAGCTGCTCCTCGCGCGCGAACGGCGGACCGCCGCTGCCGTCGGCCCTGAACGCCGCGTCGACGCCGGTCTGGTCGCGGAACTTGCGCACCGCGTTGCGCAGGGCGCCGTTGAGATCCTCTTCCTCGAGCCGGCTGCGGAAATTCTGCAACAGTTCGCGCACGTCCTCGTAGCTTTCCTGCACGCCGGTGCGCAGCAGCGGGACGATCTCGGCGGCTTCCTGCTGCGCGCCCTCGTGCAGCGATTTTTCCAGCATCTGCACTTGCAGGTTGAGGAAGTTCAGGCCTTGCGCGATGCTGTCGTGCAGCCCGCGCGCCACCATGTTGCGTTCCTCCGAAATGGCCATCTCGCGCTCGCGCGCCGCCAGCCGCATGTTTTCGATGCCGGTGCCCAGCAGGCGGCCCAGGGTTTCGAGCAGCGCGGTCTCGCGTTCGTCGAACGTTTTCGCGGTGCGGAAATGCAGGCTGAACACGCCCAGGTGCTGCTCCTGGGCGAAGATCTGGAAGACCGAGACGGTGGCGAAGCCGTCGCGCGCGCAGCGCGACGATGCGGCCTCGGTCCCCTTGCGCAGCAGCCGCACGACGGGTTGCCGGTCGCGGGCGGCCGCGCCGCACACGCAGTCGCCGACGGGCATGCAGCGCTCGGTGCGTACCATGGCGTCGGACAGGCCGCGCTGGACGACGAGGTGGACCTTGTCGTTGCCCGCTTCGACCAGGCGCACGGAGCCGCCGTCGGCGCCGAAATAATGCATGATGCGGTCGATGAAACCCTGGCACATGGGTTCCAGCGTGCGGCGCACCTGCAGGAAGGCGGCGCTGTCGTACAGCAGCGCCAGTTCGCGGTTCTGGTCTTCCAGCGCGGCCGTCTTGGCGCGCACCTTGTCTTCCAGGCTGCCGTAGACCTGCTCCAGCCGGTCGGCCATGTGGTTGAAGCCCGTCGCGAGCTGGCCGAATTCGTCGTCGCCGGGAACGGAGAGGCGCACGCCGAAATCCGTGTCCGCCATGCTGCGCATGCCGGCGTGCAGGCGCTCGACGGGATCGACGATGAGGCTGAACATCAGGTACACCAGCGCGACGGTGCCGCCCATGGCCAGCGCCACCAGCGCCAGCTGGGACGAGCGCAGCCAGAACGTGCGCATCTCGTTGTCGCGCTCGATGAGGCTCACGACGGCGTCGATCTGCCCGACATAGTCGTCCACGACGCCGAGGAAGCGGCGCAGCGGCGCCAGCCGGTCGTCGCCGCGCGCCTGCAGCACCTGCAGCGCGAGCGGCCGCAGCTCGTGCCGCCAGCGCAGCGCGGCCTGGTCGAAGCCCGTGCGGATGGCCGCCGCCGGGGGCAGGCCGAGGGGGCGCTGCGGATCGCCGCGCGCGATCAGCGCCAGCGTCGCGTCGATGGACGCGACCTGCGCGCGCGCTTCGCCGGCATGGCCCTGGCCGGGCGCGTACACGTCGCGCCCGAGCAGCAGCGCGAGCCGGTATTCCTGCTTGCGCACGCTGCCCGTCTCGTTGATGGCGGCGGCCGACCCTTCCAGCTGCCACGACAGCCACAGCGTGATGCCGATGGCGGTCAGTGCCAGCAGCAGGAAGCCGACGAGCGCGCCGGCGATCCGGGTCGACAGCCGCAGGTGGCCGGGAATCGCCGGGTAGGCCGGCGCGCCGGGTGCGGTGGTCATGTGGCGGCGGAGGAGGGCTGGACCGGGTGCGCGCCGCTGCGCACCGCGCGGCGGCCGGCGTCGCGGCGGCCGGTGGCGGGCCCGGGTTCGGGCCCGCCGGCGCGCAGGCCGGCGCGTACTGCGTGCTCGCTCGTGAACTGCCGGTGGAAGCGCGCGAAGCCGTGGATGAAGCGCTCGATGTCCTCCACGTCATCCCCCGGTCTGCGACATGAAGCGCACGATTTTTTCCGGCCGGGCCGTGAAGTCGTGGCGGTGCGGCTTGCGCTCGATCGCCTGCCGGATCGCCGCTTCCAGCTCGGCATCGGAGGCGCCGCCGCGGAGCAGCGGCCGGAACTCGAATTTCTCTTCCTGGCCCAGGCACAGGTACAGCGTGCCGTCGACGGACAGGCGCACGCGGTTGCACGTGGCGCAGAAATGCTGGGACAGCGGCGTGATGAAGCCGATGCTGCTGCGGCCGTCGCGGGTGACGAGGTAGCGCGCGGGGCCGCCGCCCAGTTCCACCGCCTGCGGCACGAGGTCGAACCGCGCGCGCAGCCGCGCCTGCACCGGTTGCAGGTCGAGGTAGGCCGTGTTGCGGCCCGTGGCCCCCATCGGCATCACCTCGATCAGGCGCAGCACGAAGCCGTGCCCGATGCAGAATTCGGCCATGCGCTCGATCTCGCCGTCGTTCACGCCGCGCATCGCGACCATGTTGATCTTGATGGGATCGAAGCCGGCATCCTTGCCGGCCATGATGCCGTCCAGGATCTGCGCATGGCTGTCGCGGCCCGTGATGGATTGCATGCAGGCGCGGTCCAGCGTGTCCAGGCTGACGTTGATGCGGGCCACGCCGGCCCGCCGCAGCGCGGCCGCGTGGCGCCGCAGCTGCGTGGCGTTGGTCGACAGCGACAGGTCGGCGACGCCGGGAATGGCGGCGATGCGCGCGGCCAGGTCCGTCACGTGGCGGCGCAGCAGCGGCTCGCCGCCGGTGAGGCGGATGCGGCGCGTGCCCAGGCGGGCGAACGCGCGCAGCAGGCGCTCGATCTCGTCGAAGGTGAGCCAGTGGTCCGGTTCCTCGAAGCCCTTGAAGCCCGTCGGCATGCAGTAGGTGCAGCGCAGGTCGCAGCGGTCGGTCACGGACAGGCGCAGGTATTCGATCGTTCGGCCGTAGCGGTCGCGCAACATGCGGTTCTCCATTGAGTGGTCAGTACCGATTGTAGGGCGCGCGCGCCGCGCTGGCTGTCGGCCTGATGGGGGACGGCGCCTAGTTCTTTCGGACTAGGCGCCGCGCCGCAGCAGCGCGTCGACGCCGGCCACGGTGCCGGCCATGGCCAGCGCCGCGACGCCCGCGCCGGCCCATGTGGCGAGCCGGTCGCCGGCCGCCCATTCCTGCCACGCCAGCGCGGCCGGCATCATGGCCATCGGCGCCGTCATCGCGGCGGCCAGCCAGGCGCGGGCGCGCGGCGTGGCGGTGGTGATCTCAGCCACCGCAGCACCCGCCGCAGCAGCCGCCACGTTCGCCGCGCGCCTCCGCGTAGCCGGCGCCGGCCAGCGCGGCGGTGATGGCGTGCATCGACGTGGCGCCTGCGTCGAACTCCACCTGCAGCCGGCGGCCGCCCGGTTCGAGATCGACGCCACGCACGCCCGGCACGGCGCACAGGGCGCTGGTCAGGCGTTCGATGTCGGCGAAGGCGAGGGGTGCCGAGAACTGGAAGTCGTGTTGCATGGTGCTCCTTTCGCGTTGTGCGGTTGATATGCCGCCAGACTAGGCGTTGCGGCATCCCCTGTCCTTGAACCGGTTTCAGGTTTCACGACGTCAGGCGCAGCCGCCCAGGTAGTGGCATGCGGTGCAGCGCGTGCAGCCGTCGACCTTGTGCAGCGCGCGCGCCCCGCATTCCGGGCATTTGGCGCCCGTGCCGCCGGGCTCCGGCGCGCTTGCCTGCGCTGCGGCCGGCGTTGGCGCCTGCGCGGCGCCGCGCCGGGCCAGCGCGCGGTCGAGCGCCGCGGCGCCGACCTGGTTGCCGTGCGCGTCCAGGAAGCTGCGCCGGATGAGGATCCGCTGCAGCATGAACGCGATGGCCGCCACTTCGGAATCGTGGAATACGGGCACCTGCACGCCGTCCGCGCGCGTCAGGTGGCCGCAGCGCACCGGGCCTTTTTCCCACACGACAGCGCGCATGTCCGCCAGCGCCCTGGCGATGGAGCTGCCGGCGCGCGCGGCCAGCGACAGCAGGCGCATGGTCGACGTGATCCACTGGTGCCCGTCGCTGCGCTGGTTCGCGGGCATGAAGAATTCGAGCGGGCGCTCGATCGCGATCGCACGGCCGTCCAGGCTGCCCTCCACGCGCATGAAGCTGATCGTCAGGTAGACCGTCTTCTTGCCCTCCTGGGTCGTGTATTCGACCTTCGACGTGACGGATTCCAGCTCGCCCGGCGGGCGGCTCTCGAAGCGCCGGCGCAGCGGGTCGTCGTGGTCGGGCAGCACGGCGGCCGGCGCTCCGGCGGCCGGCGCACCGGCGGCCGGCGCCGGATCGGGCGCGACACTGAGCACGCTGCCCGTGACGTCGTTGGGCCGGTACGTGGCGAGGCCCTTCAGCCCGGCGCGCCACGCGTCCGTGTACAGGTCGCGGAACGCGTCGAACGGATAGTCGGCCGGGACGTTCACGGTCTTCGAGATGGCGCCGTCCACGTAGGGCTGGACGGCCGCCATCATGTGCAGGTGGTCGTGCGCGGCCATCTCGAGCGCCGACACGAATTGCGGCGGCAGCGCGGCGGGATCGGACACGTCGTGGCCCAGGTGGCGGTACAGGCGCCAGGCATGGTCCGCGACCTCGTACACGCGCGTGCTGTCGTCCGGCATGCGCTTCTTGCGCTGGTACGTCCAGGAGAATGCGGGTTCGATGCCGTTCGACGCGTTGTCGGCGAACGCGAGCGCGATGGTGCCGGTGGGCGCGATCGACAACAGGTGCGAGTTGCGGATGCCGTGGCGCGCGATCCGTTCGCGCAACTCGTCGGGCAGGCGGTGTGCGAAGGCGCCGTCCAGGTAGCGCCCGGCGTCGAACAGCGGGAAGACGCCTTTTTCGCGCGCCAGCTCCACCGACGCCGCGTACGCCGCGTTGCGCAGTTCGCGCGCCACCGCGGCCGCGAAGTCGCGGCCTTCGTCGGCGTCGTAGCGCAGGCCCAGCATCACCAGGGCGCTGCCCAGGCCCATGAACCCGAGGCCGATGCGGCGCTTGTTGCGGGCCTCCTCGGCCTGCTGCGGCAGCGGCCATTCGGTGGCGTCCAGCGCCAGGTCGAGCATGCGCACGGCGACGGCCGCCACCTCGCGCAGCAGACCGAAGTCGAAACGCGAGCGCGCCGTGAACGGCTCGTGCACGAAGCGGGTGAGGTCGAGCGAGCCGAGGTCGCAGCAGCCGTACGGCGGCAACGGCTGTTCGCCGCAGGGATTGGTGGCGGCGAGCGTCTCGGCGTAGTACAGGTTGTTCTCGCCGTTGATGCGGTCGAGGAACAGCACGCCGGGTTCCGCGTGGTCGTACGTCGAGCGGATCACGCGGTCCCACAGGTCGCGTGCGCGCACGGTGCGGTACACCCACAGGCCGTCCGGGCGCCGGCGCGCGTCGGCGGCGACCGGCCCGGGTTCGGCCGCATGGGTCAGGTCGACCTCGGCGTCGTCGAGGACGGCGCGCATGAACGCGTCCGTGACGCCGACCGACAGGTTGAAATTGCTGAATGCGCCGTTGTCCTTGGCGGCGACGAAGGCGTCGATGTCAGGGTGGTCGATGCGCAGCACGCCCATCTGGGCGCCGCGGCGCGCGCCGGCCGATTCGACCGTGCGGCACGAGGCGTCGAACACCGCCATGTACGACACCGGACCGGACGCGCGCGACTGCGTGCCCTTCACGGCGCTGCCGGCGGGACGGATTGCGCTGAAGTCGTAGCCGACGCCGCCGCCGCGCCGCATCGTTTCGGCGGCTTCGGCGACGGCGCCGTAGATGCCGGGCACGGCGCCGTCGCGGCCGCTGATGGCGTCGCCGACCGGCTGCACGAAGCAGTTCATCAGGGTGGCCTTCATGCCCAGGCCGGCGGCCGAGTTGATGCGGCCGGCGGGCACGAAGCCGTGGTCCTGGGCCCACAGGAAGCGCTGTTCCATCTCGAGCCGGAGCGGCTCGGTGTCGTGGGCGGCCAGCGCGCGCGCCACGCGGGCGCGCACCTCGGCGACGGTGGTCTCGTCGCCCCTGGCGTATTTTTCGCGCAATACGTCGGCCGATACCTCCTGGGGCGGCAGGATGGTGGCGAACAGGGAATCTTTGGCGTTCATGTCGTCCTCGGTGATAGTGAGGCGTCCACTATCACCGGGCGGCGCCGGGCGCGCCTTAAACTGGTTGAAGCATTGCGCGATCCCGCGCCAGCCGCTCCACCTCCGCCGTCACCGCGTCGGCGAGGCCGGCCGCCTCGAACGCGTCGAACTGCATGTGGTAGCGCTTGCGCACGCCGTGCTCGCCCAGCTGCCAGTGCAGGTCGGGCGCCACGCCGTGGCGCGCGAGGCAGTGGCGGGCGCATTCCAGCGGACAGCCGTCGATGACCGGGACCGGCCGCCCCGATTTCGCCAGCTTGACGAGCGACGGCACGTCGCCGCCCACGCCGGCGATGCACGACATCTCGGCGGCGCCGCGCCGGTCCAGGTCGAGCGCGATGTGGTTCGCCATCTGCGCCGCGCTCGAACAGCCGGAACAGGAATACACGAGGGGGAAGACGGAGCGGTCCTTGCTCATTGCACTCTCCTTTGCAACGAGATTAACCGGTTTGCCCGGCGCGCGGCCTTGAACCGGTTCAAGCAAACCGCACGACGCCGCCCGCGGGATCGAAGGCGAGGAAGCGCTCGATCGCGCCGCGGTGCACGGCGTCGACCATCATCCTGAGGCCGCGGTCGACGCCGGCCGGCTGCGGCGCCACGCCCTGTCCGGCGGCGAGCGCGGCGACGAACACCATGTCCCACGGCTGGCCGGTCGCGCGCGACTCCTCCGCCAGCGCGGCGAAGCCATCCAGCTCGTCGACCCCTTTGTCGACGCACATCACGGGCGCCAGCGCGCCGCCGCGGCCTTCCTCGAAGCGGCGGGCCTGGCCCGGGGTGTGCGCCTGCGGCAGTTCGGCCACGGCGAACACGAACAACAGGCGCTGCGCGTCGGGCTGGGCGCGCGCGGCGGCGAGGAAATCGGCGAAGTCGGTGAGTTGCATGGGCAATCCGTAGGGTAGGTGGGCAGGCTCCATTGTAGGGAGCGGCGGGGCGCGCGCCAGTCGGCACGATGGCGTACGCCGCCTAGTCATTCCGGCGTATCCCATCCGCGACCGGCGCTTGCGACAATGGCGTCATCCCATCGTTCGTCGTCATCCTGGAGATCTCCGTGCGCGCCATCGATCCCTGCACCTTCCTGCGCCGCCTGCCGCTGTTCTCCGACCTCGGCGAGGACGAACTACGCGCCGTCGGCACCTTCGCGCGCGAGCGCCACGTCGAGCGCGGACGCACGATCGTCGAGCGCGGCGACCCGTGCCTGGGCTTTCACTCGATCCTGTACGGCCAGGTCAAGCTGGCGTTCATCTCGCCGCAGGGCCAGGAAAAAGTCATCGAGATCCTCGGGCCGGGCAAGAGCTTCGGCGAGGCCGTCATGTTCATGGACAAGCCATACTTCGTGACGGCGACGGCGCTGGAGGATTGCCTGTTGCTGCACGTGGCCAAGGACGCTGTCTTCGCCGAACTGGAACGCAGCCCGGCGCTCGCGCGGCGCATGCTGGCCGGGATGAGCCGGCGCCTGCACGGCCTCGTGACCGACGTCGAGGCGTACACGCTGCACACGGGCGGCCAGCGCGTCGTCGGCTACTTGCTCAAGGACGCGCCGGCGTCGGGCGAGACCGTGCGGCTGGCCGTCAGCAAGCGCCTCGTCGCGTCGCGCCTGAACATCACGCCCGAGTATTTTTCGCGCGTGCTGCACGACCTGGCCGCGCGCGCGCTCATCCGGGTGGACGGGCGCGAGATCGAGATCCTCGACGCGGCCGGCCTCGGCGCCTACGAGGGGTGACCCGGCCCGCGGGCGATGCCGGCGTTGTGGCCGCCGCTGGTGAGGCACCTGGCGGCCGATCGGCGCGCGGCGCCTGCGCCGGTTGCCCGTCGAGCCCATCGCTATCCGCGGCGCACAGGGCACGCCGCCTTGCAAAATAGTCCCAATGCATGCCGGTGGCGCAGCACGGGCGCCGCCAGGTCGAGCCCGAGGCGCAGGGAGGCCGCGGCCAGCAATACGCCGGCGGCCGGCGCCAGCGGCGCGACGGCGCAGGCGCCGAGTGCCGCCGCCACGGCCGCGGCGTGCCAGCGGCATTGCGCGCGCATGCGCCACGGTTCGACGATGTCGGCGATCTTCGGTACGGGGTCGCCGGCGCGCGCGTGCCGGCGCAGGTGGTACCACAGGATGAAGGGAACGATCCGGTACAGCATGCCGTTCACGGCCGACATGGCGAAGCCCGCCAGGAAGCACACGCCGGCGAGGACGGGGCGGACGTCCGGCGCCGCGCCCGGCCAGGCGAACAGCCAGGCGGCGCCGGTCAGCGACGCCAGCGACAGCAGCCAGTAGTCCGTGCCGGCGGCGCCCCGCGTGCGTGCGCGGCGCAGCAGCAGGACGGCGGCCGCGCCCGCGTACGCCGTGACGACCAGGGCCCCGGCCAGCGCGGGCAGTTGCCGCCAGCCGGCGTCCAGCCAGCGGCCCGCGAGCCAGCCGGCCAGCGCGAGCAGCAGCACGGGCACCGCCCCGCGCGCCACGGCGGCCGGGAACGGATCGGTCGCCTGGAACATCGGGATCACCTGGAACGACACGGCCAGCACGAGCGCCGTCACCCAGCCGGCCAGGCCCAGCGCCGCATGGACGTCGACGAGCGGGACGACCGGGACGGCAAGACCGCCGGCGAGCCAGCCCGCGAGCGCCAGCCCGGCCGCGACGCAGGCCGCCAGGGCCGCGCAGGCGCCGCGCATGCCGCCGGCGATGTCGGCGGCGCCGGCGGCGGCCCGCGCGCCGCGCTGCCACAGCGTGGGCAGCAGCCAGGCGAGGACGGGGACGAACGCGCACGCCAGCAGCGCGGCGGCCAGCGCGAACAGGCGCGGGCGGCCGGACAGGAAGGCGGCGGCCAGCAGCGCGCCGCCGGCGCCCAGCAGGGGACAGCTCCAGGCGGCCGCGCGCCGCGTGCCGCGCGGCGGCAGGCCGGTCACGGCGGGCACCATCTGCAGCAGCGAACCGGTCATCGCCATCGTGAGGAAGCCCAGCGTGACGAGGTGGACGACCGCGAGCGTGGCCGGGTTCCAGCGCGACGCGAACACGGCCGCGCCTTGCCACGCGGCCACCAGGCCGGCCGCCACGCCGAACCACGGCGCCGTGAGCAGGTAGGCGAGCGGCGCGGCGGGCGGCGGCGCGCGGCCGTAGTCGAGCGCGCGCCGCATCAGGTCGCCCGCGCGATCGTGACGAGGCAGCCGTCGTCGCGCCATTCCGCACGCCAGCGGCAGCCCATGCGCGCCAGGATGCCGTACAGCGGATGCGGTTCGCGCGCCAGCAGCACCGGCAGTTCGGCGCCGGCGGGAAGCAGGTCGAGCGCGTCGAGGACGCGCTCCATGGGCTCCGGCGCGGGCAGGTCGCGCAGGTCGAGCAGGGGCAGGATGGTCATGATGGCGGGACGAGGCTGGACAGCGGAACGCGGTCCAGGGATTCGAGGAAGCCGGCCGCCGCACGGCACAGCGCGCCCTTCAGCACGCAGGCCGGCGCCAGCGGACAGGGGCGCGCGCGGCCGTCCAGGCAGGCGACGAGGTTGAAGTCGGGTTCCGTGTGGCGCACGACGTCGCCGACCATGATGTCGGCGGGCGCGCGGGCCAGCCGGATGCCGCCGCGGCGGCCCCGCACGGTCTCGACGAAGCCGGCGTGCCCGAGCTGGTTGACGACCTTCGTGAGGTGGTGGTGCGAGATGCCGTGCAGGAGCGCCACCTCGCGGGTGGTGGCGAGGCGGCCGCCGTTGGCGCCCAGGTACATCAGGACGCGCAGGGCGTAATCGGTATGTTCGGTGAGACGCATGATCACTCCCTGCGGCGCGGGCCGTTTCAGGCCTTGGTGGTGGCGCGGGCGGCGCGGGCGGCGGGGCGGCCGCCGATCTCGATCGGCACCTCGACGGGCCGGGCCGGCCTGCGCATCACGCGCAGCACGAACAGCGCGAGGAACAGCGTGCCCGCCGCGAACACGACGTCGCCCGGAACGCGCAGCCACACCATGTCTTCCATGAACGCGGAGTGGATCACTTCCGGCGAGCGGGCGAACCACATGCCGCGCGAAACGCTGGCCCAGGCCTGGTAGATGCCGGCCGGGACGAGTGCCATGAACACCATCATCGCCAGGCCGATGTTCAGCAGCCAGAACATCGGCTTGAGCAGCGCGTCCGACCAGGCCAGGCGATCCGTCAGGCCGCGCAGGCAGAACAGCATCAGGCCGATGCCCAGCATGCCGTACACGCCGAACAGGGCGGCGTGGCCGTGGGCGGCCGTCAGGTTCAGGCCCTGCATGTAGTACAGCGCGATCGGGGTGTTGATCGAGAAGCCCAGCAGGCCCGCGCCCACGGTGTTCCAGAAGCCGACGGCGATGAAGCACAGGATCGCCCAGCGGTAGCTCGCGACCCACGGCGCGGCCTTGGTGCGCCGGTAGTTGCGGTAGGCTTCGACGCCGATCATCGACAGCGGCACCACTTCCAGCGCCGAGAACATGGCGCCGAGCGCGATCACGGCCGTCGGCGTACCGGTGAAATACAGGTGGTGCAGCGTGCCCAGGATGCCGCCGAACAGGAACACGATGGTCTCGAGCACGATGGCGGCGTTGGCGCTGGCCGCGCGGATCAGGCCCAGGCGGGAGAACAGCAGGGCGATGACGGCCGTGGCGAACACCTCGAAGAAGCCTTCGACCCACAGGTGCACGAGCCACCATCTCCAGTACTCGACCATCGCGTAGTGCGTGTGCTGGCCCCAGGCCAGCGACGTGGCGTAGAACCCGCCGATGCAGACGGCCGCGAGGAACACCATGGCGATCAGGCCGCGGCTCTCGGAAGGACGGCGCAATGCGGGCCACAGGCCGCGGCCGAGCAGGAAGGCCCAGAACAGCAGGCCGACGAACAGCAGGTATTGCCAGATGCGGCCCATGCTGGTGAATTCCAGGCCCTGGTTGCCGAGCCAGAAGCTGAAGTCGACGCCGCGGTGCTGCAGGGTGCCGAGCCAGCCGCAGGCGGTGGAACCGGCGACGATGAACAGCAGCGCGTAGAACAGCACGTTCGCGCCGAGCGCCTGGTACTTCGGTTCGTGGCCCGAGATGGCGGGCGCGATGTACAGGCCGGTGGCGAGCCACGCGGTGGCGATCCACAGCACGGCGAACTGGGTGTGGATCGTGCGGCTGATCGTGAACGGCAGGATGTCCGCCAGCGGGAAGCCGAAGAAGCTGTGGCCTTCCACCGAGTAGTGCGCCGTGACGACGCCCATGCCCACCTGGGCCAGGATCAGCGCGACGACGACGGCGAAGTATTTGCGCGTCGCCTTCATCGACGGCGTGGGTTTCAGCTTGAACAGCGGGTCGTCCTTCGGCGGCTGCGGATCGGCTTCTTCCGGCTGGGCGGAATGGAACAGCACCATGCCCGCGATGGCGCCGATCATGACGATGATGCTGGCGATCGACCAGATGCCGGCGCCGGCGGTCGGCGTGTTGCCGACCAGCGGCTCGTGCGGCCAGTTGCTCGTGTACGACAGGCCGGTCTCGCCCGGACGGTCGGTGGCGGCGGACCAGGCGGACCAGAAGAAGAACCCGGTCAGGGCCTGGCGGTCGGCGGCGTCCGGCAGCGAGCCGGCATTCATCGCGTACTGTTCGCGCAGCTTGTCGAGCGCGGGATCGGTGCCGAACAGCCCGGCGTAATGGGCGGCGACGGCCCGGACGGCCGCGCTGCGGTCGGCCGACAGCGTCAGCGTGTCGCCGGCGGGGTCGTACGTGTTGCGCCTCAGCGTGTCGTGGACGAGGGCGTCGACGGCGCCGCGCGCGCCGGCATCGAGCCGGGCGTAGGGCAGGCCGTGGTCGCGCCGGGCCAGCAGGTCCTGCAGGGTGACGGCTTCGCGGTGCAGCCAGTCGGCCGACCAGTCGGGGGCGACGTAGCTGCCGTGGCCCCAGACGGTGCCGAGCTGCTGGCCGCCGGCGGCGAGCCAGGCCTGCTGCCCGCGCTTGATCTGCTCGCCGGTGTAGATGATGTGTCCCTGGTTGTCGAGGACATGTCCGGGGATCGGCGGCGCCTTCAGGTAGATCTCCCTGCCCACCATCAGCAGAGTGGCAAAGGAGAGTACGCAAATGATCGCCAGCCAGGTCCATAGTCTACGTGTCGCATGCATGGCTTGTTTCCTTTTCTGGTGGTTGAGCGGCGGCGCGAAGGAGCGCCTGGTCCGCATTGTGCTGGGAATTCCTTATTAGTTGCATATGAAATGCAGCTTAATTTGAAAACCTTGACCCAGTTTAGGAAAGCTCGCCGGTACTGCCTATCGGCCGCGCGGGCTAGTCACTTTGGCCGATTGTCCGGCGCGGAGCGCGCACTTAACATGCGGATGAAATACCACTTTCAAGGAGGCCAGCATGGCACTCATGACCATCGAAGAAGCCCGGCCGGAGCCGGCCCCGGCGCGCGGCATGCCCCTGTTCGCGCTGGGGTTCCGCCCGTTCTACCTGCTGGGCGCCGCCTTCGCCGCGCTCGCGGTGCCGCTGTGGATCGCGGCGCAGGCCGGGTGGCGGCTGCCGGTGCGCGTCGACGTGCTGTGGCACATGCACGAGATGGTGTTCGGCTTCGTGCTGGCGATCGTCGTCGGCTTCCTGTACACGGCCGGCTACAACTGGACCAAGCTGTGGACGCCGCGCGGCGGCCAGCTCGCGGCGATCGCCGGCGTGTGGGTCGCGGGCAGGGTGGCGATGCTGGCCGCGCCGCCCGTGCTGGCGGCGGCCGTCGACGTCGCGTTCCTGCCCGTCGCCGCCTGGCCGCTGTACCGCGTGCTGAAGCGGTCGGGCAACCGGCGCAACATGTTCCTCGTCGTCCTGCTCGGCCTCCTGACCCTGGCCAATGCGTGCTACCACGCGGCGGCGCTGGGCTGGGCGCGCATCGATCCGCTGACGCCGGTGCACGCGGCCATCATATTGATCGTCGTGATCGAGGTCGTGATCGGCGGCCGCGTGATCCCCATGTTCACCCGCAGCGCGGCGCCGGGCGCCCGGCCCGTGCAGGACGAACGGCGCGACAAGTGGGCGCTGGTGCTGACCGTGCTCGCCGGCGTGGCCTGGACGTTCGGGCTGCCGGCGCCGCTCACCGCCGCGCTGGCGCTGCTCGCCGGCGCCGGCCAGGGCGCGCGCCTGATCGGGTGGGAGCCGTGGCGCACCTGGCGCAATCCGCTGCTGTGGATCCTGCACGTGTCGTACGCGTGGATCCCGCTCGGCTTCATGCTGCTGGCGCTGTCCCAGCTGGGCCTCGTCGGCGCCAGCGCCGCGCTGCACGTGCTCACCGTCGGCGCGCTCGCCGGCCTGATCATGGGCATGATCACCCGCACGGCGCTGGGCCACACGGGCCGTCCGCTCAAGGCGGGCCGCGCCGAAGTGCTGATGTTCGCGCTCGTGCAGGCGGCCGTCGTGCTCCGCTTCGGTGCCGCCGTGCTCCCGGCGTGGCGCGACGCCGGCCTGGCGCTCGCCACCGCTTGCTGGAGCGCCGCCTTCCTCACCTATCTCGCGGTGTACGCGCCCTACCTCGTGGCCGCGCGCGCCGACGGCCGCGAAGGCTGACCCGTTCCAGGAACCACCATGCACCCCACCATCGAATTCGACCCCGACCTGATCGCCCGCATGAGCCAGCGCGGGCCGCGCTACACGTCCTACCCGACCGCCGACCGCTTCACCCCGTCGTTCGGCGCCGCCGGCCTGGCGGCCGCGGCGCGGCCGGGCCGGCCGTTGTCGCTGTACGTGCACATCCCGTTCTGCGAGTCGCTGTGCTACTACTGCGCCTGCAACAAGATCATCACGCGCGACCGCACGAAGACCGTGACCTACCTGGGCTACCTGATGCGCGAGATCGAGATGCAGGCCCGCCTGTTCGCCGGCGGCGTCGTCGAACAGCTGCATTTCGGCGGCGGCACGCCCACCTACCTGGACAACGCCCAGATGGCCGACCTGCTGGGCCATCTGCGCAGCCGCTTCGCGTTCGCGCCCGACGACGCCGGCGAATATTCGATCGAGATCGACCCGCGCACGGTCGACGCCGGGCGCATCGCCGCGCTGCGGCGCCAGGGCTTCAACCGGCTGTCGCTGGGCGTGCAGGATTTCGACGAGAACGTGCAGCGCGCCGTCAATCGCATCCAGCCGGAAGCCCTGACGCGCGACGCCATCGCGGCCGCGCGCGACGCCGGCTTCCGCTCGGTCAGCATCGACCTGATCTACGGCCTGCCGCTGCAGAACCCGGAGACGATGGCCGTCACGCTCGACAAGGTGGTCGCCGCCGCGCCGGACCGCATCTCGGTCTACAACTACGCCCACATGCCGCAGCTGTTCAAGTCGCAAAAGCTGATCCGCGACGAGGACCTGCCCGACGCCGCGACGAAGCTCGCCATGCTCGGCCTGTGCATCGAGCGGCTCGGCGCGGCCGGCTACGTGTACATCGGCATGGACCATTTCGCAAAGCCCGACGACGAACTGGCGCGGGCCCAGCGCGACGGCACGCTGCATCGCAATTTCCAGGGTTATTCCACGCACGCGGACGTCGACATGGTCGCCTGCGGCGTCTCGGCCATCAGCGCCGTCAACGGCACCTATGCGCAGAACGAGAAGCGGCTCGACCCGTATTACGCCCGCATCGACCGCGGCGAGCTGCCCGTCGCGCGCGGCCTCGTGCTGTCGGCCGACGACCTGTTGCGCCGTGACTTGATCCAGCGCCTGATGTGCGATTTCGCGCTCGACCTGCGCGCGCTGTCCGCGCACTGGCAGGTCGACGTCGCGGCCCGCTTCGCGCCGGAACTGGCCCGGCTGGCCGAACTGGAACGGGACGGCCTGCTGACGGCGACGCCGGACGGCATCCGGGTCAGCGCCAAAGGACGGTTATTGATCCGCAACGTGTGCATGGTCTTCGACGATTACCTCGGCAAGCCCGCGGCCGTGCCGCTGCAGCGGATGCAGTATTCGCGGACGGTGTGAATCGTCGCGCGCTGCGTTCACGGTAACGCCGGGTCGGCGCGCCAGGCCGCCGGGACCGCGTCGCGCCGTCCGTGCACGACGACGTGGCCGCCGTCGAACCGGCCTCTCGTCGTGTCCAGGCCACGGATAACATCGTTGGCCGGAGAGCGGGCGGGAAAACGGGGCGCGGTGCCTTATAATGGCCGGCTCGATAGCCGGTGCATCGTGCATGTCGACACCTCGCCCGATAGTTGCCGATCACCGCCGGCGGCCGTGCGCGAGGCGCGTTGCGATCCGCCCTTCGGTCGCGGCCCGCAAAGCCCTGTTCCCGCAGGGCTTTCTATTTTTGAATTGGTATGTAGAGGTCCCCATGGAAATCAAGGTCAACTTTCTCGACAAGCTGCGTCTCGAAGCCAGGTTCGACGACTTCACGGTGATCGCCGACCAGCCCATCCGCTACAAAGGCGATGGCTCGGCGCCCGGTCCGTTCGATTATTTTCTGGCCTCGTCGGCCCTGTGCGCGGCGTACTTCGTGAAGTTGTACTGCTCGACCCGGAACATTCCGACCGAAAATATCCGGCTATCCCAGAACAATATCGTCGACCCGGAAAACCGGTACCAGCAGATTTTCAAGATCCAGGTCGAGCTGCCGCCGGATATCTCGGACAAGGATCGCCAGGGCATCCTGCGCTCGATCGACCGCTGCACCGTGAAAAAAGTCGTGCAGGCCGGGCCGGAGTTCGTGATCGAAGAGGTCGAGAACCTGGATGCGGATGCCCAGGCGCTGCTGGCGCTGCAGCCCGCCGACGGCGCGCGCACCTATATCCCGGGCAAGGACCTGCCGCTGGAGCAGACCATCGCGAACATGTCGGGCCTGCTGGCGGGGCTCGGCATCAAGATCGAGATCGCGTCCTGGCGCAATATCGTGCCCAATGTGTGGTCGCTGCATATCCGCGACGCGCACTCGCCGATGTGTTTTACGAACGGCAAGGGCGCGACCAAGGAAAGCGCGCTGGCGTCCGCGCTGGGGGAATACATCGAGCGCCTGAGCTGCAATCACTTCTATGCCGGCGCGTACTGGGGCGAGGAGATCGCCAACGGCCCGTTCGTGCATTACCCGAACGAGCGCTGGTTCCAGCCCGGCCCCGACGGCGCGCTGCCGGCCAGCATCCTCGACGATGACTGCCTGGCGATCTACGACCCGGACGGCGAGCTGCAGGGTTCTCACCTCTACGACACCAACTCCGGCAACGTGGCGCGCGGCATCTGTGCGCTGCCGTTCGTGCGGCAATCCGACGGTGAAACCGTGTATTTCCCGTCCAACCTCATCGAAAACCTCTATGCCAGCAATGGCATGAGTGCCGGCAATACGCTGGCCGAGGCGCAGGTGCAATGCCTGTCCGAGATCTTCGAGCGGGCGGTCAAGCGCGAAATCCTGGAAGGCGAACTCGCCTTGCCGGACGTGCCGCAGGAGGTGCTGGCGAAATACCCGGGCATCGTGGCCGGCATCCAGGGCCTGGAAAAGCAGGGCTTCCCGGTGCTGGTCAAGGATGCGTCGCTGGGCGGGATGTATCCGGTGATGTGCGTGACGTTGATGAATCCGCACACCGGCGGCGTCTTCGCCTCGTTCGGCGCGCACCCGAGCTTCGAGGTGGCGCTGGAACGCAGCCTGACGGAATTGCTGCAGGGGCGCAGTTTCGAAGGCTTGAACGATTTGCCGCAACCCACGTTCGCGAGCCATGCGGTGACCGAGCCCAACAACTTCGTCGAGCACTTCATCGACTCGAGCGGCATCGTGTCGTGGCGCTTCTTCAGCGCCAGGGCGGACCACGATTTCGTCGAGTGGGATTTTTCCGCGCAGGGCGAGAACGCCAATGCCGAGGAAGCCGCGACCTTGCTCGGCATCCTCGAAGAGCTGGGCAAGGAGGTGTACATGGCGGAGTACGACCAGCTGGGCGCCGTCGCGTGCCGGATCCTGGTGCCCGGTTATTCCGAGATCTACCCGGTCGAGGACCTGGTCTGGGACAACACGAACAAGGCGTTGCTGTTCCGCGCCGACATCCTGAACCTGCACGACCTGGACGATGCCGCCCTCGCCGCGCTGCTCGAACGCCTGGAGAACAATGAGCTGGACGAGTACTCGGACATCGCCACGCTGATCGGCATCGAATTCGACGAGAACACGGAGTGGGGCCAGCTGACGGTGCTCGAGCTGAAGCTCTTGATCCACCTCGCCCTCCAGCAACTGGAGGAGGCGCACGAGCTGGTGGGGGCGTTCCTGCAGTACAACGACAACACCGTCGAGCGCCGCCTGTTCTACCAGGCGCTGAACGTGGTGCTGGAGGTGCTGCTCGCGGACGACCTGGAACTGGACGACTACGTGGTCAATTTCCGCCGGATGTATGGCGACGCGCGCATGGACGCCGTGCTGGGATCGGCGGACGGCAGCGTACGCTTCCACGGGCTGACGCCGACCGGCATGGCACTGGAGGGACTCGACCGGCACCAGCGCCTGCTCGACAGCTACAAGAAATTGCTCAAGGCGCGGGCGAAGGCCGTTCAGCCGCAGTGACGGCGGCGGTTCGCCCGCGGCCGCCCCACAGCGCGCGTCAGCGGGCGCCGGAACCGGTCCCGTGCGCCATCCGTCGTGCGTATTCGTTATATTTAATTCAACAACCGGCAGCCGCCGGACGAATGATTGATTGAATATCGCGAGGACATGAGGGCATCGAACGACTGGTGCGTGCGCGGGCGCATGCACGCGGCGCTGCTGCCGCTGCTGCTGGCCGCCGGCGCGGCCACGGCCGCGCCGGCCATCGACGACGATCCACCGGGCGCCGCCGTGCCGGCCAGGACCGGCGACGACGACCGCCCGTACAAGAGCTATGGCGCGGCCGCGCTGGAGATCGTCGCGTTCCAGGCCGCGTTGAACCGCGTCGACCATGCGTTTGTCCGCCCGGACGATTACGGGGTGAGCGTGGGCTCGGTCCGCCGCAACCTGCGCAGCAGCTGGGCGGTCGACCGCGACCCCTTCGAGATCAACCAGCTGGGCCATCCGTACCAGGGTTCCGTGTATTTCGGCCTGGGCCGCAGCAACGGGCTCACGTTCTGGGAATCGATGGGTGCCGCGTTTGCCGGCAGTGCCGTCTGGGAGCTTGCCGGCGAGACGACGCCGCCGTCGCGCAACGACCAGATCACTACCAGCTTCGGCGGCAGCTTCCTGGGCGAATCGCTGTATCGCATGGCGAACCTGGTGCTGGAGCAGGGTTACGGCCTGGCGCCGCCATGGCGCGAAGCGGCGGCGGCGGTGGTGTCGCCGCCGCTCGGATTCAACCGCTACGTCCGCCCCGGCCGCGGGTCCGGCATCTGGAACAGCAACAGCCCGGCCGTGTACGCGCGGCTGCAGCTGGGCCTGGGCGGCATCTCGCGCCGCATCGTCGGGCCGTCGCTGGCCGCGCGGCGCAACGAGGTCGCGGTCGACTTCGCGCTCGACTACGGCCTGCCCGGCAAGCCCGGCTATACCTATCGCCGGCCTTTCGATTATTTCCTGTTCCGCCTCAGGCTGTCGAACATCCAGGGCGTCGAAAGCCTGGCGTCGCGCGGCCTGCTGTTCGGCGCCCCGTATGCGGCCGGCCGCGACCTGCGCGGCATCGTCGGGTTGTACGGCAGTTACGACTATCTGGCGCCGCAGGTGTTCCGGGTCGCCAGCACGGGCCTGTCGCTGGGCAGCAACGCGCAGATGTGGCTGGCCGACGGCGTGGCGCTGCTGGGGCATGCGTCGGCCGGTGTCGGCTATACGTCGACCGGCACCGTCCGCGCCAGCACGACCGGGCAATACAACTACGGCTTCGCGCCGCAGGCGATGGCGACGCTGCGCCTGACCGGCGGTGACAGGATCGCGCTCGACCTGGCCGCGCGCGAATTCTTCGACGGCAGGCTGACCAGTCCCGAGACGGCCGGCACCGACCGCGTATTCCGCGGCGACGCCTCGCTGACGTACCGGCTGGCCCCCCACCATGCGGTCACGCTCAAATACATCACGTCGCGCCGGACGTTCGCGTTCACGAACGTCCCGGAACGGCAGCAGCGGCGCGATACGGTCGGCCTCTACTACTCGTACCAGCCCACGCGCGGCTTCGGCGCCGTGGACTGGTGAGTCTCCCGTCCGGAACGGCGTGCCGGCGCGCATGGGCGCCTATAATTCGGCAATGACAGACGATCTATGGGAACTGTTGCCGGCGCGCCGGCATAGCGGGTTGCGCCGCCTCGCGGCGCCGGGCCCGGACGCCGCCGCCCTCGAGCGCATCCTGCACGCGGCCGCGCAGGCGCCCGACCATGGCCTGCTGCGGCCGTGGCGCTTCGTGCTGGTCCCGCAGGCCAGGCGCGCCGACCTCGGCGCCGTCTTCGAGGAAGCGCTGGCGCGGCGCGATCCCGGCGCCGACGCGGCCGCGCGCGCCACCGCCCGCGAGAAGGCGCAGCACGCGCCGTGCCTGCTGGTGGCGATCCTCGTCGACGCGCCCGCCACGCCCATCCCGACCGCCGAAAAACTCGTGTCGCTGGGCTGCGCCGTCCAGAACATGCTGCTGGCCGCGCAGGCGCTGGGCTTTGGCAGCGGCCTCGCGAGCGGCGCGGCGCTCGCCACGCCGGGCATGCGCGACCTGCTGCGTCTCGACGCGCACGAGCAGGCCGTATGCTTCGTCGGCTTCGGCACGGCCACGAACACGAAAGCGGGCCGGGTGCGCCCGCAGCCGGGACAGTTCTTTTCGAGCCTGTGACGCCAGCCGCGGGGGCGCGGGAACGGCCGGTCGTGACAAATGTGACATCGCCCGCCGGGCGCCGGGGGCGCCAAGTGTCTTTGTTACGACACAGTTCCCGCAAATTAGACGAACATTCCATGCGGCAATGTTTTATAGTCTAAGGTGTAGAGCTTGATGTATCTAAAGCTCCCGTCGAGTATTTCGAGCCACTGCCATGAATGCAGCCAAATCACAACACTCCGCGTCCGCGGACCACGGTAGCGCGTGCAGATCGGCCAGGTCCGACGCGCATGCCGTGCCGCCTTGTCCCGAGGGTTACGTCGCACTCGAGTGGCTCGAGCATGCGCCAGGCTTCGTCGCCTGCCTCGTCGGTCCGGATCTCGTGTTCGCCCATGCGAACGATGCCTACAAGCGCCTGGTGGGGCGCGAGGAACTGATCGGCCTGCCGTTCGACGTCGCGCTGCCGGAGGTGGCCGAGCAGGGCGTGTTGCCGCTGCTGAAGTCGGCGCTGGCGACGGGCGACCGGCTGATCCAGTCCGCCAGCCCGGTGCGCCTGGCCAGTTTCGGCGGCGGCACGCAATTGCGTTACGTCGATTTCGTGGCCCAGCCGATTCCGCACCTCGAGGGCGGTGGCGGCTTGCTGATCCTGGGCAGCGACGTGACGATGGAAACGGTATCCCAGCGCGACCTGCAGTTCAGCCTGACGCATGACGTGCTGACGGGGCTGCCGAACCACGCGCTGTTTCGCGACCGGCTCGAACACTTGCTGCGGCGCGCCGCGCGCGCGCAGCGCCCGCTGCAGGTGGCGGCCCTTCAGCTCGACCTGTTCAAGCGCGTCAACGCGCTGGTCGGCCACGAGGGCGGCGAGCGCATCCTGCGTGAGATCGCGGCACGCATCGAGCGCGCCGCCGGGCCGGACGCGACGGTCGCGCGCGACAGCGGCGACAAGTTCCTGTTGCTGCTGGAAGGCGACCTGCAGCCGAACGCGGCGGCCAGGATCCAGGACGTGGTCCGGGCCGTGGCGGAACCGTTCGAGCATGCCGAGCACGCCATCTACGTGACCTGCTGCGTGGGCGGCGCGGCATTCCCCCTGAGCGGGCAGACGGCCGACAGCCTGCTGCTGGCGGCCGACCGCGCGCTGGCCTGCGCGCAGGAAGCGGGCGCCGGCATGCAGCGCTGGGACGATACCTTGCCCGACGACGCCGGGCTCACGCGGCTCCAGCTGGGCTTTGCGCTGCGCGAAGCGCTGGCGGGCGGCGGCCTGTTCCTGCATTACCAGCCCCGGGTGGACCTCGTCAGCGGCGAGATCTGCGCCGTCGAGGCGTCGGTGTGCCTGAACGGGGAGGGCGGGGCGGTATCGTCCGCCATGTTGAACGGCATCGCGGAAGAATGCGGCCTGAGCGCGGAACTGGGCGACTGGGTGTTGCGCGCCGCCGCCGCGCAGGGCGCGCGCTGGCACGCGATGGGCTATACCGGATTGCGGATCGCCGTCAACCTGTCGGCGCGCCAGTTCGGGATGCGCGACCTCGAAGGGGCGATCGTGCGCGCACTGGCGGATGGGGGCCTGCCGGCGTCCTGCCTGGATCTCGGGCTGACCGAGAACCTGCTGGTGGAAGACGTCGACCGCGTGGTCGAAGGCCTGCACGCGCTGCGGCATCTCGGCATCCGCCTGTGCCTCGACGATTTCGGGACCGGCGCCTCCAGCCTCGTCAACCTGCAGCGCCTGCCGGTCGACGTGCTCAAGATCGACGGTTCGTTCCTGCGCCGCGTGCCCGACGACGATGGCGCCGCGGCGGTCGTCGACGCGATCGTCACGATGGGACACAGCCTGGGCATGCGCGTCGTCGGCGACGGCGTCGAGCGCGAGGGCCAGTGCGAATTCCTGGCGCGCCACATGTGCGACGAGGTGCAGGGCGACTTCGTGTCGAAGCCGGTCCCGTTCGAGGCCATGGCCGCCCTGCTGCAGGCGGGCCCGGGCCTGGCGCCGCGGCTGCTGCGCTTCAACCGCACGCAGCCCACGCTGCTGCTGGTGGACGACGAGCCGAGCATCCTGTCGTCGCTGCGCCGCCTGTTGCGCGGCGAAGGCTACCGGATCCTGACGGCGAACAGCGGCAAGGAGGGCTTGCAGGTGCTGTCCGAACATACCGTCGACGTGATCGTGTCCGACCAGCGCATGCCGGAGATGACCGGCGTTGAATTCCTGCGCACCGTGCGCCAGTCGTATCCGGATACCGTGCGCATCGTCCTGTCCGGCTTCACCGAACTCCAGACGGTGACGGACGCCGTGAACGCCGGGGCGATCTACAAGTTCCTGACCAAGCCCTGGGACGACGAACAGCTGCGCAGCCACATCCAGGAAGCCGTCGCGTACGGCGCGATGGCCAACGAAAACCACCTGCTGACGCTGGAGGTGCGCACGGCGAACCAGAAGCTCGCGGCCGTGAACCGCCAGCTCGAGTCGGTGCTGGCGCGCCAGCAAAGCGAAATCGAACGGGGCGAGATCAGCCTGGACATCGTGCATGAGGCACTCGACAACGTGCCCGTGCCGGTGCTGGCGAGCGACGACCTCGGCATGATCGTGCTGGCCAACCGGGCCGCGCTCACCCTGTTCGCCGGCCGCGGACAGGTGCTGGGCTGCGACGTCCGGCAACTGTTCCCCGGCCTGCCGGACCAGTTGCCGGTTGGCGAGGTGTTGTCGTTCGAGCACCATGTGGGCGGCAAGCGGTGCGCGGCCGACCTGCGGCCGATGGGCAGCGGCAGCCAGTCGCGCGGCTGGCTGATCGCCTTCGCCGCCCCCGAGAGCGCCGGCGCCGCCGCGCCGGCGGCGTGAACATCCGATCCATCCATCGAACAGAGAGCGTCAGAATCCATGAAACGTTTCCGTGTAGTTCCCATCGACGAGGCCCGCGAGGGCGTCCTGCTGTCCGATGACGTCCGCGACGACGACGGCAACGTCGTGCTGCCCCGGGCGACGGCACTGAGCGGCGCGATGATCCGGACCCTGGCGCGGCGCGGCATCGGGTCGGTGCGGATCGTCGACGAAGCGCTGACGGAAGAGCAGCTGGGCGCCGAGCGCCTGCGCGTGCAGGCGCGGCTTTCCTGGCTGTGCCGCCACGCGGGCGACGGCCGGGCGATCGGCCTGTTGCGCACCGTGGTCGAGCAACACCGGATGGCGGGGCTGGCATGACGGTGGTCGACCTCGCCCCGGTGGTGACGAGCCTGCGCGACCTGCCGGTGCTGCCGTCCATCGTCCTCGACCTGATCCATTCCCTCGGGCGCGACGACGTCGACGTGACCACCCTGGCGGAAAAGATGTCGCGCGACCAGGCCCTGGCCGCGAAGCTGCTGCGGCTGGCGAATTCGTCGTTCTACGGCCTGGCCGCGAAGGTCAAGACGGTCAAGCAGGCGATCGTCGTGCTCGGCTTCGACAGCGCGCGGGCGCTGGCCGTGGCCAGCCACGTCATCGACGGCTTCAGCGGCAGCGGCTGCACGCGGGTCGACGTGGCCGATTTCTGGCGCCATTCGATCGCGACCGCGCTGTGCGCGAAAAACCTCGCGCGCCAGGCCGGCCTCGACCAGGACGCCGCGTTCATCGCCGGCCTGTTGCACGACATCGGCCGGCTGGTGCTGGCGATCAATTTCCCTGATCGGTATGCGGAAGTGCTCGAGGACTGCGAGCGCAACGACGCGACCATGTACGCGGCCGAGCTGCGCGTGTTCGGCCTGGACCACCAGCGCGCCGGGCAGATGCTGGCCGAGGCGTGGAAGTTCCCGCCCCTGATCCAGCGTGCGATCGGCCAGCACCATGCGCCGGCCGGCGCCGACGTCGGCGACCTGCCCGGCGTCGTGCATGCGGCCGACGCGATGGTCCACGCGCTGGAGCTGGGCGGGGGACGGCACGTCGCCGTGCCGCGCCTGCTCGACGCGGCCTGGGACAGCCTCGGCCTGACGCCGGAGCACCTGCTGGCCGTCTGCCGCGAGACGGAAGGGCAGTTCGAAGAAGCGTGCCGGCTTTTAATGTAGGACCAGATCATGAACGACAACGTCGATATGGTGGCGCTGAACCCCGAGTCGGTCGAGGCCGAACTGCTGCGCCGCAACCAGGAACTCACCGAGCTGAACGAGAAGCTCTCGATGGCGCAGGCGCAGCTGCTGCAATCGGAAAAGCTGGCGTCCATCGGCCAGCTCGCGGCCGGCGTCGCGCACGAGATCAACAACCCGATCAGCTTCGTGTTTTCCAACTTCGGTACGCTGGAAACCTATGTCGACAGCCTGTTGCGGGTGCTGGTCCGCTACGAGCAGGCCGAGCGCTTCATCGCCGATCCGGGCGTGCTCAAGGACATCGCCGCCCTGCGCGAGCAGGTCGACCTCGGTTTCCTGCAGGACGACATCCTGGTCCTGATGTCCGAGTCGCGCGAGGGCATCGAGCGGGTCCGCAAGATCGTCCAGGACCTCAAGGATTTCTCGCGCGTGGACGCGCACCAGGAATGGCAATGGGCCGATCTCCATCACGGCATCGACTCGACGCTCAACATCGTCAATAATGAAGTCAAGTACAAGGCCGACATCGTCAAGGAATACGGGGCCATCCCCGAGGTCGAGTGTCTGCCGTCCCAGATCAACCAGGTCATCATGAACATCGTCGTCAACGGCGCCCAGGCCATCGACGGGCCGCGCGGGCGCATCACGATCCGCACCGGCACCGTCGAAGACCACGTGTGGATCGAGATCGCCGACAACGGCTGCGGCATCCCGCCGGCCATCCGGTCGCGCATCTTCGATCCGTTCTTCACGACCAAGCCCATCGGCACGGGAACGGGCCTCGGGCTCTCGCTGTCGTACGGCATCATACAAAAACACCGCGGCCGCATCGACGTGCAGAGCGAGGAAGGCGCCGGTACGGTCTTCCGCATCGAGCTGCCGATCCGGCATGTCGAGGACGACGGCGCGACGGAGGCGCAGGCATGAACATGACCGCCACCATGAGGTCGGACGAACCCGCGGGCACGATCCTGTGCGTCGACGACGAACCGAACATCCTGGCGTCGCTGCGGCGCCTGTTCCGCCGGGAGAATTACAAGGTCCTGTGCGCGGGCAGCGCGGCGGCCGGCTGGGCCGTGCTAGAAGAGGAACACGTCGACATCGTGATCTCCGACATGCAGATGCCGGAAGTGAACGGCACCGAATTCCTCGAGCGCGTGCGCCAGCGCTGGCCCGGCACCCTGCGCCTGCTGCTGACGGGCCACGCCGACCACGAGGCCACCATCGGCGCGATCAACCGCGGCGAGGTCTACCGCTACATCACCAAGCCGTGGAACGAGGAAGCGATCCTGCTGGTCGTGCGCGACGCGCTGGAACGGCAGGCACTGCAGCGCGAAAAAGAGCGGCTGGAAGAACTGACCAAGCAGCAGAACGACCAGCTGCGCGACCTGAACGCGACGCTCGAGCAGCGCGTGCGCGACCGCACGGCGGAGCTGAGCTCGGCCCAGAAATCGCTGCAGGCATCGCACGAGCGGCTCAAGACCAACTTCCTCACGCTCATCAAGGTGCTGTCCGGCCTGGTCGAGACGCGCGGCGGCGCCGTGCCCGGCCACGGCCGCCGGATCGCCGACCTGGGACGCCGCATCGCCTTGCGCATGGGCTTGTCCGCGCGCGAGGCGCAGGACGTGTTCGTGGCCGGCCTGCTGCATGAAATCGGCAAGACCGGGTTTCCCGACACGCTGATCGGCGTGCCGGAATCGGTGCTGAAAGGGGATCACCTGGGGCAGTACCGCAAATATCCCCACCTCGGCGAGCAATTGCTCATGCCGCTCGAGGAATTGCGCGAACCGGCGCGCATCATCCGGGCCCACCGCGAGCGCTTCGACGGCGCCGGCTTTCCGGAAGGCGTGGCCGGTTTCGACATTCCGCTCGGCGCCCGCATCCTGGCCGTGGCCCACGATTTCGAAGCGCTGCAGCAGGGCGTGCTCGTGCAGCGGCGCACGGACGCCGCGGCGGCCACCGAACTCGTGGCGGAAAGCCGCGGCAAGCGCTACGATCCCGCGGTCGTCGAAGCGTTCTACGACATCCGGACCGGACGCAGCGTCGCCGAGGAAATCGCCGACGTCGTCATGGGCGTGGCGCAGCTCAAGCCGGGCATGGTGCTCAGCCGCGACCTGCTGTCGGCGGACGGCGCGCTGCTGCTGTCGGCCGACCACGTCCTCTCCGACCGGATGCTGAAACAGCTCGCCGAGTTCGAGCGCCGGTCGGGCACTCCATTGCAACTCTTCGTGAAATCAGGAACCGCCGATGCGCCGCATTCTCATCCTTGACGACGAACCCGCCGTGCTGAATGCCCTGCGCCGTACCCTGCGCGTGGCATTTCCGGAGGACGTCGTCATCGAAGCCTTCGACGAGCCGGAAGCGGCCGTCCACCGCGCCGGCGAGCAGGACTTCGACGTCGTCATCTCCGACTACCGCATGCCGGGGCTCAACGGCGCCGACGTGCTCCAGCTGGTCAAGGGACTGCAGCCGGACGCGATCCGCATCGTCGTCAGCGCCACCACCGAAGTCGTCGACGTCCTCAACGCCGTGAACCGCGCCGAAGTGTTCCGCTACCTGGCCAAGCCATGGCTGCAGGAAGAGCTGGTCGCCACGGTCACCGAAGCGTTCGCGCGCCGCGACGGGCAACTGCGGGCGAAGCAGCCGGCGGCCGGTGTGCCGGCGCCGGCGGCACCGGCCCGCGCGCACGACGACGCGCTGCGCCAGCTCGAACAGGATGAGCCGGGCATCACCCGGGTCGACTGGGACGAGCACGGTAACATCCGCCTGTTCTGACCCGACGGTGTCCGGCCGCGCCGGACTGTTACCCGGGCATTGGCATATCAATGTTTCCGGGGTAATATGAGTTGCATCAGGGAATTTTGTTTAAATGCCGCGGAGTGACATCTCATGGGTTTTTTTTCTCGTTTAGTGGGCGGATCGGATGGCGGCGCGAACCAGGCTGCGGCGGCCGCCAGCGCCCAGGATCAGGAGCGGCAGGCGGAACGCATCAGTCATGACATCGACGCCGCCTATTACCGCTGGCTGACCGGGTCCGCCAAGTTCAACGCGCCCGCCGAGGTGGAGACCGCGATCCTCGACTCGGTCCGCGCGCTGGCCGCGCGTCCGGGCGATGCGGCCGAACTGGTGCCGCGCGTGCCGGAAGTGATTCCCCAACTGTTGCAGAGCCTGGCGGAAGACGACGTGTCGACGTCGGAACTGTCGCGCCTCGTCATGCAGGACGTCGTGCTCGTGGCGGAAGTGATCCGCGAAGCCAACAGCGCCTATTACCGTCCGATGACGCCGGTGAAAACGGTCGAGGCCGCGATCATGATGCTCGGCCAGAACGGCTTGCGCATGCTGCTGGCCCGTGTCGCGTTCCGGCCCGTCATCAAGATGCAGGCCGAGGGATTCTCGAAGCGGGCGGCGCCGCACGTGTGGGGCCAGTCCGAGCGCTGCGCGCTGGCCGCGAGCCTCGTCGCGCCCGGCCTCACCGCCGGCGTGTTCGAAGCCTACCTGGCCGGCCTGATGCAGAACGTCGGGCTGATCGTCGCATTCCGCCTGGCCGACCGCCTGTGCGAGAACGGCAGCATCCCCGGCTCCACCGACTTCGGCATCGAATTGCTCGCTTGCGGGCGCCAGATGTCGGCCGGGATCGCGCGCCACTGGGAATTTCCGCAAGAGGTCACGGATGCGATCGCGCAGGCGGGCGACCCGGACGGGCCGCACCTCGCGCGGGCGCTCAGCCTGGGCGACCGCATCGCCAAGCTGCGCCTCCTGCTCGACGCCGGCGTCGTGGCCGAGGACGACGCGCTCGTGACGGAGGGCCTGGACAGTTTCCAGCGCCGTTGCCTGGGCAAGCTGAGCCACGTGGAAGGCTGAGTCCGGATTGCACCGATAACCGCAGTTGCGGTCAGGAATGTCAATTTTTCGCAACAATATAACGATAACGTTTGTCGTTTAATTTACGACACAAACGCCGGTTTTGACGCGCCTCCACGCGCTCATCCGCAATTTATTGTCAGAAATCCCATGAATTCAGCGGATTCGGGCCACCGCCGGGCGCGCGGCGGCCGTACGTACGTCCGCGGCGCGCACGGACCCGATGAGACGCGGGCGCCAAGCTCCGCTACGATCAGACTCAGGTGAGACAGTGCCATCGGTCGCATGGCCCTCACGTCGACAGGAGTGCACCATGATTTCCTCCGCTTTTGCGCCCGAAGCGGCCCGGCAACCGGACGCCGCCCCGGCAGGACTGCAGGTCCTCGAATTCATTTGCCGGGGACAGCGCTTCGCCGTGCCGCTGGCGTCCGTGCGGCGGGCCGTGCTCAGCGCGCGACCGGTGCCGCTGCCGGGGGCGGCGGACATCGTGCTCGGGGTGCTCGACGTGGGCGGCGAGACCGTGACCGTCCTCGACTTCGCGCGCCGCGCCTGCGGCCGCCCGACGGCCATCACTCCCACCCAGCAATTCCTCATCGTCGAGTCGAACGGTTTCCCGTGCGCGCTCGTCGTCGACAGCATCGTCGGCCCGGGCACGGCGCCACCGGAGGCGGCCTGGCCGGCCGCCGCGGGTTCGGCCGGCTTCGTCGACGGCGCGCTCCACTTGCCCGACGGCCTGTGCCTGGTGATCGAACCGGCGCGCTTCCTGTTCGACCACGAACGGGAGCAACTGGCCCAGGCGCTGGCAGGAGCCGCCGGTGACCGCCACTGAACACACCGTCCCCGCGGCAGGCCTCCCCGCGGCGGCCGTGCTGGACCTGGCCGCGCAGCGGGTCGAGGCCGAGACCGGCCTGGCCTTCGCCGGCGCCAAGCGCAGGCAGTTCGACGCCGCCCTGGGCCGGATGGCGGATGCGCTCGGCCTGCCCGGCGCGGCGGCGTGCGCCTCGTGGCTGCTGGCCGGGCCGTGGGACGACGCGCACAGCGCCCTGTGCGCGCGCTTCCTCACCATCGGCGAAACCTATTTCTTCCGCGAGCCCCGTGCCCTCGACCTGGTCTGCGACTACGCGCGGGCGCACCTGGCGCGCGGCGAGGCCAGGCCCCTGCGCATCTGGAGCGCCGGCTGCTGCACGGGCGAGGAACCGTATTCGATCGCGATGACGCTGCGCCGCCGCGTGCCGCGGCTCCTGCCGGCCGACGTGACGATCCTCGCCACCGACCTGAACGAGGCGTTCCTCGACTTTGCGCGCGACGGCAAGTACCGGCGCTGGTCGTTCCGCCGCAGCGACCCGGCCGACCTGGCGGCGTTTTTCCGGCCGCTCGACGACGGCCGCTTCGAGATCGACCCGCAGCTGCGCGCGCAGGTCCGATTCGCCTGGCTGAACCTCGCCACCGGCGCGTATCCGTCCGCCGCCACCGGCACGCTGGCGATGGACGTCATCTTTTGCCGCAATGTGCTCATGTATTTCGGGCCGGAGCAGGTCAGGCGCGCGATCGCGCGCCTGCGCGACTGCCTCGTCGACGGCGGCTGGCTCGTGGTCAATGCGAGCGAGGCGTCGACCCCGTTGTTCGCGGGTTTCACGCCGGTGTATCACGAGGACGCGGTGTTCTTCCGCAAGGACGCGCCGGCGCCGCCCGCGCCGCTGCCGGCCGCCGTGGCGCCCGCGGTCGAAGCGCCGGCGGCACCGGCTTTCGCGCCGCCCGCCGCACCGCTCGCCGCCGCGCCCAGGCCGCATCCCGCATCCGCTTCCGCGCCCACACCCGTGCCCCTGGTCGCGCCGGTCGCGGCGGCGCCCGATCCCGCCATGGCGCGCGTGCAGGCGCTGGCCGACGCGGGCCGGCGCGAGGAAGCATTGCAATGCCTGCGCCGCGCCGTCGAGGCGGAGGCGTCGTCGGCCCCGCTGCAGCAGGACGCGGCGCTGTTCGCGCTCGAACAGGGCGACCGCACGCTGGCGCGCCACTGCCTGCGGCGCCTGCTGTACCTCGAACCGGACAGCGCGATCGGCCATTACCTGGCGGCGCTGATCGAAGACGCCGCGGGCCGGCGGCCGCGCGCGCGCAGCCTGCTGCGCGATTGCGGCCGGCTGGCGGCCGACGCCGAACTGCGCGGCGCCGTCAGACAGTGGCTGGAGCGCTTGTCATGACGGACCTGCCGAACGATACGCCCGCCTTCGACTGGGCGGCCCTGTCGCGCCGGCTGGAGGCGGCCGCCGCGGCGCTGGCCGCGCTCGACCGCGCCGATCCGGCCGCCCAGGAACGCCTGCTGTCCGACCGCGCCGCCGCGCTGGCCGCCATCGCCGCCGCGCCGGCGCAGCCGGCGGCCGGCGGCATGGAAGTGCTGGCGTTCCGCTGCGGCGGCGAGCGCTATGCGTTCGACACGGCCTGGGTCGCGCGCGTGCTGCCGCTGCTGCCCCTGACCCTGCTGCCCGGCGTGCCGGCGCACGTGGCCGGCATCACGATGTGGGAGGGCGAGGTGCTGGCCGTGCTCGACCTGCGCGTGCTGCTCGCCCTGCCGTTGTCCGAACTGGCCGAACCGGGCGCGCTCATCGTGCTGCGCGGCGAGGACAACCGGTTCGCCGTGCTGGCCGACGCGATCGACGGCGCGCGCCGCTTCGAACCCGAAGACATGGGACACAGCCTGCCGATGCTGGCCGACCCGGACGCCAGCTACCTGCTGGGCGTCGCCCAGGACCGCACCGCGCTGCTCGACGCGCGGCGCCTGCTTGCCGATTCCACGCTGGTCGTGAATGCGGACCACTGATACAGGAGATTTTTCATGCCCACGCTTGCCGACCTGTCCACGCGCGCGAAACTGATGCTCGGTTTCGGCCTGCTCGTCCTGGCGATGGCGCTGACCAGCGCCTCGTCCTACGCCGGCCTCGCGCGCCAGCGCGCGGCGCAGCAACAGCTGTTCAATGACGACCTGGCGATCGTGCTCAAGGTGATGGAACTGCGCAGCGCGATCAACCGCGAGCGCGTGGCCCTGTTGTCGACGCTGGTCGCCGGCAGCACCACGCAGGCGGGCTTCGGGCGCCAGCTGGAAGCGGAAGAGGCCACGATCCGCGGCCTGCTGGGCGAGCTGGCCGCATTCACGCAGACGGACCCGGGTTTCGCCGCCGACTATGCGCGCCTCGCCGGCGCGTACAAGGACTACGGCGCCGTGCGCGACAGCGACGTGCTGGCGGCCGTCAAGACGGGCCAGCGCGCCACCGCCGGGGAAGCGGCGACGGGACGGCTCCAGAACACGTTCGACCGGCTCAAGGGCATCGCCGACGACATCGGCGCGAAGCAGCTGGCGCAGGCGCAGGAGCGCATGCGCGACGGCGCGGCGCTCGTGGAAAACGCGGGCGCCACGCTGATCGTCGTGAACCTGGCGGCCGTGCTGCTGGCGATCGTCCTGGCGTACTGGCTCAACCGCGCGATCGCGACGCCGCTGCGTCAGGCGACGGTGGTGGCCGCGCGCATCGCGACCGGCGACCTGCGTGTCGACGTGCCGACCAACGGCAGCCGCGACGAGGTGGGACAGTTGCTGCGCGCGCTGGACGGCATGGTCCGGTCGTGGCGCGGCCTGGCCACCGAGACCACCAGCGGCGTCGCCACGCTGACCGGCGCCGCGAGCGAGATCATGTCCAGCAGCGCGCAGGCGGCGGCCAGCACGGCCGAGACGGCGGCCGCCGTCAGCGAGACCACGGCCACGGTCGAGGAGGTCAAGCAGACGTCGCTGCTGGCTTCCGAAAAATCGCGCGCCGTGTCCGACGCGGCGCAGCAGGCCGCGCGCACGGCCGCCGACGGACGCCGCGCGCTGGAGGAGAGCATGAAGGGCATGCAGACCATCCAGGAAAAAATGGAGGCGATCGCCGGCACGGTCGTGCGCCTGTCCGAACGCAGCCACGCGATCGGCGAAATCACGGCGACCGTCGCCAGCCTGGCCGAGCAGTCGAACCTGCTGGCCGTGAACGCGGCGATCGAGGCCGCCAAGGCCGGCGAGCATGGCAAGGGTTTCGCCGTGGTGGCGCAGGAAGTCAAGAGCCTGGCGGAGCAGTCGCGCCAGGCCACGCGCCAGGTGCGCGAGATCCTCGGCGAGATCCAGAAGAGCGTCGGCGCGGCCGTGATGATCACCGAGCAGGGCGCGAAGACGGTGGCGCAGGGCGTCGAGCAGACGACCCAGGCCGGGCAGGCGATCCGCGGGCTCGCGGACAACATGACGGAGGCCGCGCAGGCGGCCGTGCAGATCGCCGTGTCGAGCCAGCAGCAACTGGCCGGCATGGACCAGGTGGCGCTGGCGATGGAGAACATCCAGCAGGCCAGCGCGGAAAACGCGGCCGGCTCGCGCCAGGCGGAGGCGTCGGCCCGCAACCTGCATGCGCTGGGGCTGTCGCTGCGCCAGACCATGGACCGTTTCCAGCTCTGACCGCGCGATGACCGACGAGCAGTTCCAGCAGCGGTTGCGCGGCATCTTCACCGAAGAGGCGCGCGAGCACCTGGCCCAGATCGACGTCGGGCTGGTCGCGCTCGAGCAGGCGCCCGAGCCGCAGCGCGCCGCGCTGCACGAGCGCGTCCTCAAGGTGCTGCACACGCTCAAGGGCGCGGCGCGCACCGTCGACGAGCTCGAACTGGAGCGGCTGTGCCACGCGCTGGAAGGCGTGCTGGCGGCGGCGCGCGAGACGGGCGCGCACCCGACGGCCGAACAGTTCGACCTGCTGCACAAGGCCGCCGCCGCCGCGCGCCAGGTGGTCGATGCGCCGGGCCTGCGCAGCCGCAAGGTGGCGGGCCTGCTGGCGGCGCAGGTCGACGCCGTCGCGCGCGCGCTGCCGGCACAGGCGTCGGCCCCGCCGGCGCCGGGCGACGCGCCGCTGCCCGCTGCCGCCGGCGCCGGCGTGTCCGTGCCGGCGGCGCCGGATCAGGATGCGGACGACGAACCGGACGCCGGCCCCGGCGACGGGAGCGACGAAGACCCGGGCGAACGCATCCGCGTCGACGGCCGCTGCATCGATTCGATCCGCGCCCACGCCGAGGCGCTGCTGCCGGTCGAACTCAAGCTGCGCCACCACGTCGAGGAATTGCGCGGGATCGCGGCCGGGATCGCGACCCGGCGGCGCGAAGGCCCGGCCGCCATCGGCGCCGACGACGGCGCGGACCTGGAACTCGCGTGCACCCGGCTGGCCGCGCGACTGGAACACACGGGCAAGGAGCTGCACGGCGTGCGCGCGCGCCTGTTCGACGCCGCGCTGGAAACGGCGCTGGTGCCGTCCGCCGCGGCGCTGAACGAGCTGCCGGCGCTCGTGCGCAACCTGGCGCGCGGGCACGGCAAGGAGGTCCGGCTCGAGACGCGGGGCGCCGACGTCGACATCGACCGCCGCGTGCTGGGCGTCGTGCGCGAAGCGCTGATCCATCTCGTCACCAATGCCGTCGACCACGGGATCGAGACGCCCGCGCAGCGCGGCGCGGCCGGCAAGGACCCGGTGGGCCGCATCGAGATCGTCGTCGCCCAGCGCGATGCGCGGCTGGTGTCGGTGCGGGTCGCCGACGACGGCGCCGGGATCGATACCGAGGCCGTCGCGCGGGCGGCGGCCCGGCGCGCGGGGCTGACCGACGCCGAGCTGGCGCAGATGAGCGAGCAGCAGCGCGTGCACCTGGCGCTGCGCGCCGGCGTGTCGACCCGCGCCGAGGTCACGCCCGTGTCCGGACGGGGCGTGGGGCTGGCGATCGTGGCCGACAAGGTGGCGGCCAGCGGCGGCCAGCTCGTGGTCGCGACCGCGCCCGGCGCCGGCGCGTCGTTCGAGCTGCTGCTGCCGGTGGGCGTGGCGAGCCTGCGCGCGCTCGTGGTGGACGTCGCCGGGGCGCGCTATGCGGTGCCGCTGGCGGGCCTCGAAGCGGTGCGCAGCGAGGCGCAGGCCGAGATCCGCACGGTCGAGGGCAGGGAAACCGTGCTGGCGGGGACGCGCGTGCTGCCGCTCGTGCGGCTCGCGGCGCTGTTCGGGACGGCCCGGCCCGGGCAGGAAGACGCGCGCGGCGTCGTGATCGTCGCCAGCGCGGGCGGCCAGTCGTTCGGCATGCTGGCCGACGCCATCGTCGCCGAGCAGGACGTGCTGCCCAAGAGCTTCGGCCCGCTGCTGCGCCGCGTGCGTTATTTCAGCGGCGCGGCGCAGTTGGGCGACGGCATGCTGGCGCCCGTGATCGCGCTGGACGACGTCGCCGCGCGCGGGCTGACCGGCACGTCCGGCGCGCCCGCGGCAATGGCGCCGGTGGCCGGACCCCGGCGCGTGCTCGTCGTCGAGGATTCCGTCACGTCGCGCCTGCTGCTCAAGCACATCCTGGAAGGCGCCGGCTGCGGCGTCGACACGGCGGTCGACGGCCTGGACGCGTTGTCGCGGCTGCGCGCGGGCCGTTACGACGCGGTCGTGAGCGACGTCGAGATGCCGAACATGGACGGCCTGGCGCTCACCGCCGCGATCCGGGCCAATCCGGCGACGGCCGAACTGCCCGTGATCCTGGTGACGTCGCTGCAGACGCCGGAACAGCGCGAGGCGGGCCTGCGCGCCGGCGCCGACGCCTATTTCACCAAGGGCAGCTTCGACCAGGACCGCCTGCTGGCGACCGTGCGCCGGGTCGCGGGCATGGAGGCGCCATGATCCGGGTCCTGGTGGTGGACGATTCGAATGCGGTGCGCGAACTGCTCGTGCACATCCTCGGCACGGCGCCCGGCCTGGCGGTGGTCGGCTGCGCCGCCGACGGCGAGGAGGCGCTGAGGATGGCGCACGAACTGAGTCCGGACGTGATCACGATGGACCTGCAGATGCCGCGCATGGACGGCTACGAGGCGATCCGCCGCATCATGCAGGCGTGCCCCACGCGCATCGTCGTGGTCAGCGGCAGCGAGGACCGGGCCGAGGTCGACGCCAGCTTCCGCGCGATCGAGGCGGGCGCGCTGGTGCTCGTGCGGCGTCCGTACGGCATCGGCAATCCGGCGCATGCCGACAGCGCCCGCGCGCTGGTGCGCACCGTGAAGGCGATGGCCGAGGTGCGCGTCGTGCGGCGCTGGGGCGATACGCGGCGCGCGGCGCGTCCGCTGCAGGGTGCGCCGCGGCGCCTGGTCGCCATCGGCGCGTCGACGGGCGGGCCGACCGTCCTGCGCGACATCCTGGCCGAACTGCCGGCCAGCTTCCCGCTGCCGGTGGTGATCGTCCAGCACCTGGCGCCCGGCTTCATGGACGGCCTGGCCACGTGGCTGGCCGACGCCGCCGGCTATCCGGTGGAGGTGATCCAGGACGGCATGGCGCTGGCCGGCGGCCGCGCCTACCTCGTGCCCGAAAGCTGGCAGGCGGCGGTCGGCCCGGGACTCGTGTGCCGGCTGCTGCAGGCGCCGCCGGAACACGGCATGTGCCCGTCCGTGTCCTACCTGTTCCGCAACATCGATGCCGAGCTGCGCCCGGCCACGGCGGCCGTCCTGCTGACCGGCATGGGCAAGGACGGCGCGGCCGAACTCAAGCTGCTGCGCGAGCAGGGCGCGCTGACGATCGCCCAGGACCGCGCCAGCTCCGTCGTGTACGGCATGCCCGGCGAAGCCCTGCGCCTCGACGCCGCGATGCTGGTGCTCGAGCCGGCGGAAATCGGCAAGGTGCTGGCGCGCCTGCCCGCCGAGCCGTTTCCGTCCACCGTCTTTCCAACGAATGGAGACCCCCCATGAACCCGTCTCCCGACAACGCGCACGACATCGAGATCCTGGTGGTGGAGGACAGCGCCACCCAGGCCCGCCAGCTGGCGCAGCTGCTCGCGTCGGCGGGCTTTCGCGTGCGCATCGCCGTCGACGGCCGCGCGGGCCTGGAGGCGGCGCGCGAGCGTGCGCCCACGCTGATCGTGACCGACATCGCCATGCCGCGCATGGACGGTTTCGAGATGTGCCAGGCGATCAAGAAGGACGAGGCGCTGCGCGACATCCCCGTGATCCTGCTCACATCCCTCTCCAGCCTGTACGATGTGATCAAGGGCCTCGACTGCGGCGCCGACAACTTCATCCGCAAGCCGTTCGAGGCGGACTACCTGCTCGGCCGGATCCGCTTCATCCTGGCCAACCGCGCGCTGCGCTCCAACGAGCGGGTGCAGCTCGGGATGAAGATCAGCCTGGGCGGGCAGACCCATTTCATCACCGCGGAACGCCAGCAGATCTTCGACCTCCTGATCTCGACGTACGAAGAAGCGATCCACATGACGGAGCAGCTGCGCACCCAGCAGGAGCGCATCAAGCATTCCTACCAGTCGCTCGAAGGGCTGTACCGCGTCGCCGAAGCGATCAACCCGGTGCTGTCGGAACAGGACGTGGCCGAGCGCGCGCTCGACCGCGTGCTGGACCTGCCGGGCGTGTCGGGCGCGACGATCCGGCTGCTGGGCCTCGATGGCCGGCCCGCGTTCGCCGTCGCCCGCGACGCCGCCGGCGCCGCGGTGGCGCCATGCGAATGCACGGTCGTGCCGGGCCAGCCGCCTGGCGTGGCGCGCGCCACGTGCCGCGGGGAGCCCAGCCTGCGCGTGCCGCTCACCACCGGCGTGCGCAATCGCGGGATGATGTGCCTGACCCTCGGCGACGGCGCGCTCGCCGACGACGACCGCCAGGTGCTGGAGACGGTCGGCAGCCAGATCGCCGTCGCCATCGAACGCGCTCACCTGTACGGCAACATGGAGCGGCTGGTGGACGAACGCACGGCGGCGCTGGAGTCGGAGCGCGCGCTGCTGTCGGCCGTCGTGAACCTGTCGGGAGCCCTGGTCTGCGTGTTCGACGGCGACGGCAATATCCGCCTGTTCAACCCGGCCTGCGAACAGAGTTCCGGCTGGCGCGCGGACGAGGTGCTGGGCCGGCCGTTCCGCGACCTGTTCCGCCGCGCCGACAACGCGCCGGTGGAATTCAACGCGTCGCCGGCCGGCGCCGTCCCCGTGCAGCAGAGCGGCGAATGGCTGGCCCGCGACGGCAGCGTGCGTTCCGTGATCTGGTCGTCGACGATGCTGCGCCGCGCCGACGGCTCGGTGCAATACGTGGTCACGACCGGGATGGACGTGACGGAGCTGCGCCGCGCCGAGGAAAAGCTGCGCTACCTTTCCAATTTCGACCGCGAGACGGGCCTGCCGAACGACGTGCTGCTGCGCGACCGCGTGCGCCAGATGCAGGCGCGCGTCATCGACGGCAAGCCGCTGCTCGGCTACATGCTGGTGCGGATGACGCGCCTGCAGGTGATCCGCGCCAGCCTCGGGCTCGAGGCCGAACAGGCGCTGCTGCGCCAGGCCGCGTCGCGCCTGAGCGAACTGGCGCACGGCGACCTGACGGTCGCGCGCACGGGCGAGCGCACGTTCGCGCTCGCCGCGCTGCGCGCGAACGAGGCGGAGCTGGCCGCGCTGGCGCGCCAGGTACTGGAGACGATGGACGGGATCTACGTCTACGGCGACGAAGAGCTGCACCTCGATCCGTGCGTCGGCATCGCGCTGTTCCCGAACGACGCCGACGACTACGACGGCCTCACCCAGGACGCCGAGGCGGCGCTGCAGCGCGCGCTGGCCAGCAAGGACGAGCGCTACGCCTTCTATCGTCCGGAACTGAACGACGGCGTGTACGAGCGCTTCCGCTTCGAAAACGCCTTGCGCCGCGCGCTCGAGCGCGGCGAGCTGACCGTGTACTACCAGCCGCAGGCGAGCCTCGCCACGGGCCGGATCGTCGGCTTCGAGGCGCTGCTGCGCTGGCAGCACCCGGAACAGGGCCTGATCCCGCCGGGCCGCTTCATCGCGCTGGCGGAAGAGTCGGGCCTGATCCTGGCCATCGGCGAGCGCGTGCTGCACCAGGCCTGCGAACAATGCCGCACGTGGCAGCGCGACGGGCTGCGCGCGGTGCCGGTCTCGGTCAACCTGTCGGCGCGCCAGTTCTCGGAACGGATCGTGGACACGGTCGGCCGCATCCTCGCGGAGACGGGGCTGGAGCCCAGGCTGCTCGAACTGGAGCTGACCGAAAGCGCCTCGATGGAGGATCCGCAGAAGACCGTCGACATCCTGTGCAAGCTGAAGGAGATGGGCGTGCGCCTGGCCATCGACGATTTCGGCACCGGCTACTCGAACCTGAATTACCTCAAGCGCTTCCCGGTCGACCGGCTCAAGCTCGACCAGTCGTTCGTGCGCGACCTGACGTCCGATCCGGACGACCTGGCGATCGCGCGCGCCGTGGTCGCCATGGGGCACGGCCTGCGGCTCGACGTGATCGCGGAAGGGGTGGAGACGGAAGGGCAGCTGGCGCTGCTGGCGCAGAACGGCTGCGACGAGATCCAGGGTTACCTGTTCGGACGCCCCGCGCCCGCGGACGAGTGCGCGCGCATGCTGCGCGAGGACAAGGCGCTCGCGCTGGATGCGCTGCAGCCGCAGCCCTACCAGCGGACACTCCTGTACGTGGACGACGAGGTCAACCTGCTGGCCGCGATCCGGCGCGCCATGCGCCACAGCGGCTACCGCGTGCTGGTGGCGGCCAGCGCGCGCGAGGCGTTCGAGCTGCTCGCCACCACCGAGGTCGGGGTGATCGTGTGCGACCAGCGCATGCGCGGCATGAGCGGCACCGAATTCCTCGCGCGCGTGAAGCAGATGTATCCGCACGCGGTGCGCATGGTGCTGTCCGGGTACACGGACCTGCAGTCGGTCACGGATGCGGTGAACCGGGGCGCGATCTTCAAGTTCCTGACCAAGCCCTGGATCGACGAGGAGCTGGACGAGGCGGTGCGCGAGGCCTTCGCCGAATTCGAAGCGAAACGGGGGACGGCGCCGGCCCATTCGTGACGGCGGCGGGCCGTGCTATCGCGCTTTTGGATACCGGCCCGGCCAATTCATATAGCTGGGTGCGGGAGGGCTGGCCCATACTAGGGGTTTCCCTTTCGACATCCTCGACAACGACCGATCTCGTGACCATGACGCTCATTCCCCGTTCCCTCTCCATCATCGCGTGCGGCGTGGCGCTGCTGTGCGGCGCCGCACAGGCGGCCGACATGCCCGTGCGCGAACGCCTCTCGTTCGACGCCGGCTGGCGCTTCGCGAAAGGCGATCCGGCCGGCAGCGGCCAGATCGACGACGCCAGGCTCAAGGACCCGGCGGCGGCCATCCCCGCCGCGCAGCCGGGCTTCGACGACGCCGCCTGGCGCAAGCTCGACCTGCCGCACGACTGGGGCATCGAAGGACCGTTCAAGCAGGAATACCCGGGCGAGACGGGCAAGCTGCCGTGGTGGGGCGTGGGCTGGTACCGCAAGCACTTCACCCTGCCGGCGGGCGACGCCGGCCGCCGCGTCTACCTGGACATCGACGGCGCCATGTCGCACGCCGCCGTCTGGGTCAACGGGCATTACGTCGGCGGCTGGCCGTACGGCTACGCGTCGTGGCGCGTGGACCTGACGCCGTATGCGAAGCCCGGCAGCGACAACGTCGTGGCGATCCGGCTCGACAACCCGCCCGATTCGTCGCGCTGGTATCCGGGCGGCGGCATCTACCGCAACGTCTGGCTCGTCAAGACGGCGCCGGTGCACGTGGCGCAGTACGGCACGTTCGTGACGACGCCGCAGGTGACGAAGGACGCGGCCACCGTCTCCGTGCAGACGACGGTGGAGAGCGACGGCCAGGCCGCGCAGGTGCAGGTCGCGACCGAGATCTACCTGCTCGACGCGGCCGGCAAGCGCGGCGCCGCACCAGTCGCGCGCCAGACGGCGTCGGCGCCGGCCAAGGTCGTGGCGGACCGCGAGGCCCAGCTCACGCAGACCTTGACGGTGCCGCAGCCGCGCCTGTGGAGCATCGCGACGCCGCAGCGCTACGTGGCCGTCACGACCGTCACCGACAACGGCAAGGTGACGGACGTCGTCGAGACCCCGTTCGGCATCCGCACCGCCGTGTTCGATCCGGCGCGCGGCTTCATCCTGAACGGCAAGCGCGTGCCGCTGCAGGGCGTGTGCATGCACCACGACATGGGCGCGCTGGGCACGGCGATCAACGTGCGCGCGCTGGAACGCCAGCTGGAACTGCTGCGCGAGATGGGCACCAACGCGATCCGCACCAGCCACAACCCGCCGGCGCCCGAGCTGCTCGACCTGGCCGACCGCATGGGCTTCGTGGTGCTGGACGAAGCGTTCGACATGTGGCAGATCCCCAAGAAGCCGAACGACTACCACCTGCTGTTCGACGCCTGGCACGAGAAGGACCTGCGCGCGCAGATCCGGCGCGACCGCAGCCACCCGAGCGTGATCGCCTGGAGCATCGGCAACGAGATCCCGGAGCAGGGCAAGCCGGAAGGCTGGAAGCTGGCCGCGCGGCTGGCCGAGATCGCGCGCGGCGAAGACCGCACGCGCCCCGTCACGATGGCGGACAACCACGTCGATTCGGCATATAACGGCTTCCAGAACGTCGTCGACCTGTTCGGCTACAACTACAAGCCGGGCCTGTACGGCAAGGTGCATGCGGCCGCCCCTTACCTGCCGCTGTTCGGCAGCGAGACGGCATCGACCATCAGCTCGCGCGGCGAATACTTCTTCCCCGTCAGCGACGACAAATCGAAAGGCGCCGCGAACTTCCAGGTCAGCAGCTACGACCTGACGGCGCCGCCGTGGGCCACGACGCCCGACGCCGAATTCAAGGGCCAGGACGACAACCCGTTCGTGGCCGGCGAATTCGTGTGGACCGGCTTCGACTACCTGGGCGAGCCGACGCCGTACAACGACGACGCGTCGAACCTGCTGAACTTCACCGACCCCGCCCAGCAGGCGCGGGCCGCGCAGGAACTGGCGACGATGAAGAAGATCGCGATGCCGTCGCGCAGCTCGTACTTCGGCATCATCGACCTGGCCGGCTTCAAGAAGGACCGCTTCTACCTGTACCAGGCCCGCTGGCGCCCCGACCTGCCGATGGCGCACCTGCTGCCGCACTGGAACTGGCCGGAGCGCGTGGGCCAGGTGACGCCGGTGCACCTGTACACGTCCGGCGACGAGGCGGAGCTGTTCCTGAACGGTAAATCGCTCGGCCGCAAGAAGCGCGGCCCGCGCGACTACCGCCTGCGCTGGGACGACGTCGTGTACCAGCCGGGGACGCTGAAAGCCGTCGTCTACAATCACGGCAAGCGCTGGGCCGAGGACACCGTCGCGACGACCGGCAAGCCGGCCAGGCTGCTGCTGGCGGCCGACCGCGCCAAGCTCGCGGCCGACGGCAAGGACCTGGCGTTCGTGACGGTCACCGTCGCCGACAAGGACGGCCGCCTGGTGCCGCGCTCGCACGACCGCATCACCTTCAAATTGTCCGGGCCGGGCGAGATCGTGGCGACGGACAACGGCGACGCGACGAACCTGGAGCCCTTCCAGTCGCATGAGCGCAATGCGTTCAACGGCCTGGCGCTGGCCATCGTGAAGACGCGCGCCGGGGAGGGCGGCAAGCTGACCCTGACGGCCAGCGCCGACGGCATGGCACCGGTGCAGGTGACGCTGGACAGCCAGCCGTAATAACAGCAGGCGCGTGCGCGGACGCCCATTCATGCGGCGTCCGCGCACGGGTTTGGCTACAATCTTCTTCCATCGCGAGGAGGAAGCCATGCCACGACAGCACGATCGGCACGATGAATTCGACGCCTTCATACGCCGGCGCATCCAGGCGTCCGACGCGTTCGTGACCGCCACGCGGACCGCCTGGGCGGCGACAAGCCCGGTTGCCGCCGCCGATCCGGTGCAAGTGTTGTAATCCGGCGATAGCGACCGACACTCTTGCGTATAAGAGTTTCAACAAAGCACCATCTCTTGGCGTTTCCTCAGGATAATGGAATCTCCCGCCATACGTCGAGCCACCGCCATGGAATTTGAAGTTTTCGAATCGTTGACGTCGAGCCCCGCCCCGGGCGACGCCACTTCGCCGCTGGTCCGGCTCCAATACCTGATCGACAACACGCCGGCCATCATCTACGCGACCGTGCCGAGCGGCGACTTCAAGATGACGTTCGTGAGCAACAACGCCTACAACGTCCTCGGCTATCGCCCGGAAGAGATGCTGGCGGATCCGAACTTCTGGTTCGACCATATCCATCCGGACGACGCCCCGAGCATCTTTTCGAGCCTGGCCCAGCTGTTCGTGGAAGGCGAGAAAACCTATGAATACCGGTTCCGCACGGCGGGCGGCGAATTCCTGTGGATGCACGACCGCCTGCGCCTGATCTGCGACGACCGCGGCACGCCGGTCGAGGTGATCGGGTCGCTGACCGACATCACCCAGCGCAAGCGCATGGAACAGAAGCAGGAGCAGCTGATCGCGCGCCTCAGCGAGGCCCACGACCAGTTGCTGCAATCGGAAAAGATGGCGTCGATCGGCCAGCTGGCGGCGGGCGTGGCGCACGAGATCAACAATCCGATCGGCTTCGTCAATTCGAACATGGGGACGCTGCGGCACTACGTGGGCACCTTGCTGTCGGTGGTCGACGCCTACGGCGCGGCGGTGCAGAAGGCGGCGCCCGGCTCGGCGCTGGCGGCGGAGATCGAGGCGATCAGCCGCAAGGCCGACCTCGGCTACCTGAAGGACGACATCGCCGACCTGGTGAGCGAGTCGATGGACGGGCTCAAGCGGGTGAAGGATATCGTCCAGGCGCTGAAGGACTTTTCCCACGTCGGCCAGAACGACTGGCAGTACGCGGACGTGCACGCGGGGCTCGACACGACGCTGAACATCGTCGCCAACGAAATCAAGTACAAGGCCACGGTCGAGAAGCACTACGGCAAGCTTCCGGAAATCAAGTGCCTCGCATCGCAGCTGAACCAGGTGTTCATGAACCTGCTCGTGAACGCCGCCCAGGCCATCCAGAGCCGCGGCGTGATCACGATCGCCACCGGCGCCCAGGACGGCTGGGTGTGGGTGAAGATCAGTGACAATGGCTGCGGCATTCCGCAGGACAACCTGAAGCGCGTGTTCGAGCCGTTCTTCACGACCAAGCCGGTCGGCAGCGGCACCGGCCTCGGCCTGTCGCTGTCGTACAGCATCGTCAACAAGCACGGCGGCCGCATCGACGTCGCCTCGAAGCCGGGCGTCGGCACCGTCTTCACGATCCGGCTGCCGCTCGTGCCGCCGGCGTCGACGGCGCCGCCGGATGCGCCGCCGGCCTGATGGCCTGATCGCCCTTCGACGGGCGTGCGGAAAATCTGGAAAGACAATGGATGCACTGTCATGCCCGGCTGAATGTCGTGCATACGCTACAGTCTGATACATTGTGATAGAATTTCCGTACAGAAACATGTAGTGTTGGCCCATGCGCCGCCCGCGGCGATGTGCGCCACGAGGTCCATCATGTCTTACCGTATTCTCAAGTCCCGCCCGCGCGGCTTTACCCTGGTCGAACTGCTGGCCGTCGTCGCCATCGTCGGCATCCTGTCGGCGATCGCCTATCCCGCCTATGGAGCCTACCTGGTGCGCGGCAATCGCTCGGCCGCGCAGGGTTACCTGCTGACCCTGGCACAAGCGCAGGCGCAGTATTTCGCCGACGCGCACAGCTATGCCGCCACGCCGGACGCGCTGAGCCTGCCGGTGCCGGCCCAGGTCGCGGCCAACTACACCATCACCATCGATGCGCCCGACGTCGCGCCGCCGACGTTCACGATCACGGCCAGGCCGACGGGGACGCGCCAGGCCGGCGACAGCGTGCTCACCATCGACAACAGCGGCGCCCGCACGCCGTCCACCGTATGGTAAGCCGGCGCCGCGGCCGCGGGTTCACGCTGATCGAGCTGCTGACCGTCGTGGCCATCACCGCAATCCTCGCGGCCACGGCCGCGCCCGCGTTCAAGAGCATGGTGGCGGGGCAGCGCGCGCGCGTCACCGGCACGGAGTTGTACGCGGCCCTCGTGCTCGCGCGCAGCGAAGCGATCAAGCGCGACACCCAGGTCACGCTGCAGCCGGCCACCGGCGGCTGGCAGGCCGGCTGGAGCATTCCGAATCCGTCCGACACGGGCCATCCGGTCGCGAACCACGGTCCGGTGACGGACGCGACCATCACCGGACCGGACTCGGTCGTGTACCTGCCCAACGGCCGGGTCGCCAGCGATACGGCGCCGTCGTTCGACATCGCCGTCGACGGCGCGTCCAGCCACCGCTGCCTGCAGGTCGACCTCAGCGGGCGTCCGCGCATGCCGGCCGCGGGGTGCTGACATGAAGCGCATGCCGCGACGCCGTGCCAGCGCGGGCCTGAGCCTCGTCGAGGTGCTCGTCACCGTCATCGTGCTCGCCTTCGGGCTGCTGGGCATCGCCGCGCTGCAGGCCAAGGTGCAGGTCGGTTCGATCGAATCGTACCAGCGCGCCCAGGCCGTCGTGCTGCTGGACGACCTGCGTGCGCGCATGCTCGGCAACGCCGCCCACGCGGCCGACTACGTGACGGCCACGCCGCTCGGCCCCGCCGACGGCCAGCCGGCCGACTGCTCCACGCTTGCCATCGGCAGCGCGCGCGACCTGTGCGAATGGAGCCAGGAACTCAACGGCGCCGCCGAGCAGACCGCCGCCGGCGCGGCCAATGGCGCGATGGTCGGCGCGCGCGGCTGCGTCGAGGAGTTGCAGGCGCCCGACCCGACGGCCGGCGTGTGCCGGCCCGGCATCTACCGCCTCAGCGTCGCATGGCAGGGACTGCATGCGACGCGGGCATCGTCGCTGGCGTGCGGCGCCAACCTGTATGGCCCGGACGCCAACCGGCGCGCAATCGCCGTGCAGGTCGCGATCGGCCTGCCCGACTGCAGTTAGGATCCATGATGGCCGCCCAACCCCCGTTTCGCCGCCGCGCCGCCGGCTTTTCCCTGCCCGAACTGCTCGTGTCCGTCACGATGGGCCTGTTGATCGTGATTTCCATGGTCACGCTGTTCTTCCACAACAGCCGCGCCCAGGCCGAGATCGAGCGCGCCAACCGCCAGATCGAGAGCGGCCGCTACGCCGTCGACCTGCTGTCCAACGACCTGCGCAACGCCGGCTTCTACGGCGAATTCGATCCGACCCTGCTGCCCGATCCGGCCGCCGTGCCCGACCCGTGCGCCGCGACACTGGCCGCCCTCAAGGCCATGCTGCCGCTGCACGTGCAGGGGTTCGACGACGACGATGCGCGGCCGTCCTGCGTGTCCGACGTGCGTCCGGGCACCGCGCTGATCGTCGTGCGCCACACGCGCGCCTGCGTCAGCGGCGACCCGAACTGCAGCGCCAACGATCCCGCGGGCCCGCTGTTCCAGGCCTCGCTGTGCGACAACGCGAGCGAGCTGGGGTCGGCCAATCCGGCCGACTGGTATGCATTGGACGTCGACCCGGCGCAACTCACGCGCCACCAGCGCGACTGCACGACCGCGGCCGGCAGCGGCACGCTGGCGGTGACGCGCCGCTTCCAGACCCACATCTATTTTGTCGCCAACAACGACGTGGCGGGCGACGGCATCCCGACGCTGAAACGCGCCGAGCTGCGCTACACGGACGGCCAGCTCGACGTCGGGACGATCGTGCCGCTGGTCGAGGGCGTCGAGAACCTGCAGTTCGAATACGGCATCGACACCCATGGCGACGGCACGATCGGCCTGTACACGAGCGCCCCGGCAACAGCGAACGGCTGCGCCGCGCCGGCCTGCGCGGCCGCCAACTGGCGCAACGTCGTGGCCGTGCGCCTGCACGTGCTGGCGCGCAGCCCGAGCGCGACGCCCGGCTATGTCGATACGAAGACGTACAGCCTCGGCACGGCCGCCGACGGCAGCGCGCGCACCGCCGGCCCGTTCAACAACGGCTACAAGCGCCACGTGTTCCAGACGCTCGTGACGCTGGCGAATCCAGTCGGAAGGAAACAGCCATGACGCTCCCACGCCGCCAGCGGGGCATCACGCTGGTGACCGCCCTGGTCATGCTGCTGCTGCTCACGATGCTGGCGCTGGCCAGCGTCAACCTGGGCAACTCGAACCTGCAGGTGGTCGGCAACATGCAGCGCCGCGACCAGACGCTCGCCGCGGCCCACGCCGTGCTGGAGGAGACGATCAGTTCGCCCCGGTTCACGACGACGCCCGGCAGCGCGCTGTCCAATCCGTGCGACGGGCCGAACCAGCGCTGCGTCGACACGGACGGCGACGGCAAGACCGACGTCAAGGTCACGCTCAGCCCGCCGCCCAGCTGCGTGAAGGTCCAGGCGATCAAGAATTCCGACCTGGACCTGAACAACAGCGAGGACGCCGGCTGCGCCGTCGGCGCCGGCCAGAACTTCGGCGTCGCCGGCGCGTCCGACGGCAATTCCGATTGCGACAACAGTGTCTGGGACGTCAGCGCCGTCGCCACCGACACCGCGACGCAGGCCTCCGTCAAGGTCGTCCAGGGCGTCGCCGTGCGCATCGCCAAGGACGACGTCGCCACCAACTGTCCGCAACCCGGAGCAAGCCCATGACCCGTTCCCGTCCCGCCGCCGCCGTCGCGCTGGCGCTGTCCGCGAGCCTTGCCGGCATGCCGATCCGCGCGGCCGCCGACGACATCGACATCTTCACCGGCGCGTCCGGCGGCAGCGCCGTCAATCCGCGCATCCTGATCGTGCTCGACAACACGTCGAACTGGTCGCGCCAGAGCCAGCAATGGCCGGGCGGCCTGCAGCAGGGCCAGTCGGAGTCGCGCGCGATCAGCAACCTGCTGCCCACGCTGGCCAGCACCGTCAGCATGGGCCTGATGGAGTTCGTCACCGGCGGCAACGCCAACATGGACGGCGGCTTCATCCGCTCCGCCATCCGCCCGCTGGACAACACGGCCAAGGCCAGCTTCACGGGCCAGCTGGGGACGATCTACGGCAACGTCACGTCGCCGGACGAGAAGCGCAACTCGAACACGCCGTACGGCGACCTGATGTACGACGTGTACAACTACTTCGCGGGCGCCGACGCGTATTCGCCGGGCGGCGTCATCGCCAGCATCGCGGACAGCGGCGGGTACACGACGCCGTACTCGACGTTCCGCTCGCCGCTGACGGCCGCGAACACCTGCGGCAAGAGCTTCGTCATCTTCATCGGCAACCCGAACGCCAGCGGCCCGTCCAGCGACAGCGCCGCGAACACGGCCGCCCTCAACGCGCTCAACGGCACGCCGGCGACGCAACTGGGATTGCCGGACTTTACCAGCCAGAACGCGACGACCACCAGCAACCTGGGCGTCACCGGCGCCTGCTACGCCAGCCCGACGGCCGCCGCGCCGGAGATCGGCGCGTACGCCGCGCAGTGCGCCAACTTCACGGAAGGCTGCTCGATCGGCGCCGCGACGGCCAACGTGCAACCCGTCGCATGCCCGGCGGGCAGCCTGTCGTACACCGTGACGCAATCCGTCTACCACCCGGCCACGACGAGTCCGGGGCAGCCCGTGCAGGGCACCGTCACGACGGCGACCGGCACGACGACCGGCTATTACGCGACGGCCGGCGACGTGGCGGCGAGCGACCACGGCAACCTCACGTGCCCGTCGTCGACCACCACCAGCAGCGGCACCACGACGACGGCAACGAGCTACAGCTGCACCTATACGGTCGGCGCCGCGGTCGGCACGGCCGGCACCTCGACGGACAGCGCCACCGCCAGCCAGGATCCGAACGGGAAGGGCGCCGGCTGCTACACGGGCGTCGGCACGGCCACGGGCAACTGGAATCCGGCGACGACGAGCGACTTCGGCGGCCTGTCCTGCCCGGCCAACAGCAGCTGCACGTATTCGGGCGCCCTGGGCGGCAATGCCAGCGGCTGCACCGGCTCGGGCTACCGCCAGGTGACCGTGACGCAGGCCGCCACGGCCAAGCGCCAGTACACGATCACGCAGACCGTGACGCCGACGTCGGTCAGCAATGCGACGACGCCGCCCTATACGACGACGACGAACCTGGGCATGACGTCGCAGTGCTATGCCGGCGCGCCGGCGTCGACGTCCGATTACGCGTCGTCGTGCACCGGCGCCAACATCAGCTGCACGTACAACAATGCGCCGACCAGCACCACGCTGGCATCGTGCCCGGCCGGTTCGAGCGCCTACAATATCGTCGGCACGAACATCGTGCTGACCGACACCCCGACCGGCACCACGTCGCCCGACACCGGCCCGCGCAACGCCGACGAGTGGGCGCGCCTGCTGCACGACCGCGGCGTGCCCGTCACCGGCACGACCGTGCGCTCGCCGGTGACGACGTACACGATCGACGTCTACAACGCCCAGCCGAACGCCACGCAGACGGCACTCTTGATGAGCATGGCGAAGGCCGGCGGCGGCAAGTATTTCGCGGCCAAGAACGAGCAGGCGATCCTCGACGCCCTGCGCCAGATCATCATCGAGATCCAGGCCGTGAACACGACGTTCGCGTCGACCAGCCTGCCGGTCAATGCGACGAACCGGTCGCAGAACGAGAACCAGGTGTTCATCGGGATGTTCCGTCCCGATCCGGACGCCCATCCGCGCTGGTTCGGCAACCTCAAGCGCTACCAGCTGATCAACAGCGGCGCCGACATCGAACTGGGCGACGTGAACGGCCACGTCGCCGTCAACCCGCTCACCGGCTTCGTGACGCCGTGCGCGGCAAGCTACTGGACGTCGGACTCGGGCAGTTACTGGAACGGCCTCGGTATCAATCCCGATCCGGCCGGCGCCTGCGCCCCGGACGGCGCGAGCCCGTATTCGGACTTGCCGGACGGTCCGCAGGTCGAGAAGGGCGGCGCCGCCGAGATCCTGCGCCAGGGTAACGTCGCCGGCGCGTGGAGCGGCGGCCAGGCCGTCAACCGCACCATGCTGACCTTGTCCGGCACGGCGCTGACGGCCTTCAATACGGCCAGCACGGGCCTCGCCGCGAACGTCGTGAACTTCATCCAGGGCGCGGACGTCGACAACGAAAAGGGCACCGGCAGCACGACGACGACACGGCCGTCCATCCACGGCGACGTGATCCATTCGCGCCCGCTGCCCGTGAATTTCGGCGGCACGACGGGCGTGCGCGTGTTCTACGGCGCCAACGACGGCGCACTGCATGCCGTGAACGCCAGCAACGGCACCGAGAGCTGGTCGTTCGTCGCGCCCGAGTTCTTCGGCCGCCTGCAGCGCCTGATGGACAATACGCCGCTCGTGAGCTATCCGAACCTGAGCGCATCGATCACGCCGGCGCCGGCGCCCAAGGATTATTTCTTCGACGGCTCGATCGGCCTGTACCAGAACGCCGACGACTCCAAGGTCTGGATCTTCCCGGCCATGCGCCGCGGCGGACGCATGCTGTACGGCCTGGACGTGAGCAATCCGGACAGCCCCGTGTTCAAGTGGAAGGCGGGCTGCCCGGACCTGGGCGACGACACCGGCTGCACGGCCGGCATGTCCGGCATCGGCCAGACCTGGTCGACGCCGAACGTCGCCTTCGTCAAGGGCTATTCGACCACGACGCCGGTGCTGGTCGTGGGCGGCGGCTACGACGCCTGCGAGGACGCCGACACGGCGGCGCCCGCGTGCGGCAGCGGCAAGGGCGGCTTCGTGTACGTGCTGGATGCGAACACGGGCACGGTCCTGCGCGCCTTCCCGACCGACCGCGCGGTGGCGGCCGACGTGGCCCTCGTCGACGTCGACAACGACGGCTATCCCGACTACGCCTACGCGGCCGACACGGGCGGCGGCATCTACCGGATCGACTTCGTGGGCAGCTACGCGGGACGCGTGCCCGCCGCGCCCGACGCCTGGACCTCGCGCAAGGTCGCGTACACGACGGGCGGCGGCCGCAAGTTCCTGTTCGCGCCGGCGCTGCTGGCGGCCCAGGGCAAGGTCTATGTGGCGCTCGGCAGCGGCGACCGCGAACATCCGCTGCAGGCGCAATACCCCTACAGCAACGTGACGAACCGTTTCTATGTCTACCTGGACGACCTGGCCGCGGCCACCGGCACGCCGGCCACGAATCTCGATGCGATGACCGACTACAGCACGGCCACCGATTGCGCGACCGCGAAGATCCTGCCCAACGCGGGCGTGAAGGGCTGGTACATGGACCTGAACCAGTACGGCCAGGGCGAGCAGGTGGTCACGTCCGCGCTGATCGCCAGCGGCATGATCACGTTCAGCACCAACCGTCCGATCCCGCCCGACGGCGCGAGCTGCTCGACGTCGCTCGGTGAGGCGCGCGGCTACTGGGTCAACCTGCTGAACGGCTCGGGCGCGATCAACGTGCCGGGCCTGTGCGGCGGGACGCGCTCGTCGATCTTCGTCGGGGGTGGACTGCCGCCGTCGCCGGTCAAGGCCAGCAGCGTGCCGATCGGCGGCAAGGCGGTGTCGGTCGTGCTGGGCGCCGTGCAGAAGGGCAGCAACGGTTCCTCCGGGGCCAGCGTGGCGATCTCGCCGCAGCGCATCCGGCCGGCGATCGCGTCCAGGCGCAAGCGCGTGTACACCTATACGGCCGGGGATTGATGAAGCCGCTGCATAAGGCCAGGCCGGGCGGTATTCTTGCCCTCAGCCCGTCTTTTCCACGGCCTTGACCATGCACTTCGACAGCTTGTCGAAGTGGGTCAGCGCGGCCTGCGTGAGCGTGACCTGCTTGCGCCGCGTGTCTTCGGTGTCGGTCAACATGATCCAGCCCTTTTCGCGCATCGACGTCAGGCGGCTGTGCACGGTCGCGGGTGCGCCGAGCTCCTTCTTGGCCATCATGTCGCGGACGCACAGGCGCTGACCGTCCTGCATGGCGCGCGCGACGGTGCCGAGGATGCGTTCTTCCAGCGGATCGAGGGAAGGCAGGGACGGCAGCCCGCGGACGGCGTCGGCAAGTTGCAGAAAGCGCAGATAGATGTCGGCGGGCCGGGTAGATTTGCTCATGCGCAGATTATAATGCGAGTGCCCACCGAACTCCATCCATCATCGACGATCCCGCCATGCCTATCCCAACTGCTCCACGCAACGATGTCGTGCAGGGCGTGGCCGGACGGGCCGGCATCGCGTGCGCCGGCGTGATCGGCTCGGCCGTGTTCTACCTGGCGCTGGCGCGCCTGCAGGACTGGGTGTTCCCGCACGTCGAATTCGTCCGCGGCGTCGGCTGGATCTATCTGCCGGCGGGCGCGCGGCTGCTGTGTCCGCTGTTGCTGGGCCTGCCCGGCGCCATCGGCGTGCTGGTCGGCTCGTGGTGCGAGTGCTTCTTCCACCTGTATCCGGACGACCCCGTGCGCTCGCTGGCCGGCGGCATCAGCTCGGCCCTGGCCCCTTACCTCGTCTACCTGTTCGCGCTGCACGTGCTGGGCATGCAGGCGTCGCTCGCGAACCTGACGTCGCGCCGGCTGCTGCTGCTCGTGCCGCTGTTCGGCGTGGCCAGTCCGCTGATGCACCACCTGTGGTTCTGGCTCCACGGCGACCCCGTCAACCTGGCGCAGGGCTTCACGGTCATGGCCGTCGGCGACATGATCGGCGCGCTGCTCGTCCTGTACGCGCTCAAGGCCATGCTGGCCCTGCTGCCGGCGCCACCACGCCGCCGCTGACCCGTTCATGATGCCGAGGACGTGATTCCGCGCTGGATTCATGAACGGCTTTCATAAGGCCAAGCAATCCCGACCGGGTTATCCGCCCGGCGTTTGCCGTTACCATCGTCGACCACCGATGCAACGACCAACGTCACGACAGGATCGCACCGATGACCGTCGAAGCCTGTGGCACACAAGCCGCCGGCAAACCGCTCGAAGCCCTGGCCGTCGTGCTGGATGCGATTCGCGACCAGGGGTAATGGCCACGCACGACGCTGGCAGTCACCTCATCCGTCGGCGAGGCAAACCATCTTGATCTCCATCTGCAGCGCCACCAGCAACGTGGTCTGAACGAACCTGAGTTCGCCCCTGACGGGATGCCTGAACTGCCGTTCGCCGCCCTCGCGATGCAGCACGTCCTGCTTGTCCCAGCACTGCGCGAAGAGTTCGCTGTCCCGGCGCAATTGTTCGACGAGCGCCTGCATGTCCGCATCCGCCGGCCGGCGGTGGAAGTCGGCCCGGAACTCGGCTGCCAGCCGCCTTGCGCGCGTGTCCCAGTCGACGATGAGCGCGCGCGCGGCGGGATGCAGGAAGACGTAGCGGAGCAGGTTGCGGTCGGCGGCGCCCGGGTCCAGCCAGCCGACGAACAAGGCGGCCGCGGCGTCGTTCCAGGCGCGCGCCGTCCACGTGTGATCGAGCAGGTAGGCCGGCGCGGACATCAGCCCCGGCAGCGCCAGCAAGGCCGGCGGCAGGGCGTCGACGTGCTCGGCGCCGGCCTGGGGATCCTTCTTGCCGGCGAGGTCGAACAGCGAGGCGCGCTCGGCCGCGGACAACTGCAGCGCGTCGGCCAGGCGCGCCAGCGCGGCCACCGATGGCTGGACGTCGCGGCCCTGTTCCAGCCACGTGATCCACGTGACGCCCAGGCCGGCCGCGTCGGCCAGCTCTTCGCGCCGCAGGCCGGGCGTGCGGCGCCGGCTGCCGGGCCTGGCGGGCGTCAGGCGTGCGCGATGGGCCCGGATGAAGGCGCCGAGCATCCGGCGCTGGTGGGTATCGGTCATGGTGTTTGTAATACCAGTATAAACAGACTCCTTGTAACAGGAAAAGCTGTGGCCCACAATGGGTTTTTCACGTTCAAAGGAGCCCAAATGGATACCGCCAACCACGATGCAACCGTTCTCGAACAATACGACTCCCGCGCCCAGGCCTATCTGGCGAGCGCCGTGCATGCGAGCGGCGCCGACCTGGAGCGGATGGCCGCCGTGATCGGCAGCCGTCCGCACGCCGTCGCGCTCGACATGGGCTGCGGCGGCGGGCACGTCGCGTTCCGCATGGCCGGTCTCGTCGAGAAGGTCGTCGCCTACGACCTGTCGGCCGCGATGCTGGAGACGGTCGCCGCCGAGGCCCGCAAGCGGGGCCTCGGGAATATCGTCACGAAGCGCGGCGCGGCCGAGGCGCTGCCTTGTCCGTCCGGGTCGTTCGACGTCGTCGCCACCCGCTACAGCGCGCATCACTGGGGCGCGTTCATGGACGGCCTGGCGCAGATGCGGCGCGTGTTGAAGCCGGATGGCCTGGCGCTGTTCATGGACGTCGTCGCGCCCGGCGTGCCGTTGCTCGACACCTGGCTGCAGTCGCTGGAATTGCTGCGCGATCCGTCGCACGTGCGGAACGGCACGCTGGCCGAGTGGAAGGCGGCGCTGGCGTCGCTCGGCTTCGCGGTCGGAGAGGTGGCGACGTACAAGCTGCGGCTCGAATTCGGCGCGTGGATCGAACGGATGCAGACGCCCGACGTCCACGTCGCCGCGATCCGGTCGCTGCAGCGGCGCGCGTCGGCCGAGGTGAAAGAGTATTTCGCGCTCGAGGACGACGGCAGCTTCACGATCGACTCGGCCCTGATCGTCGCGCGCCCGGTCTAGGCGTTCAGCCGGTCAACGCGCAGCCGCTGGCGGCCGTCGCTCAACGCGCGCACGGCCAGCAGGGCGGCGCCGCTCGCCGCCAGGCCGCTCGCGCCGGCCAGCAGGAACATCAGCAGGATCTGGTACTTGACGGCGTCCATCGGGTCCATGCCGGCCAGCAGCTGGCCGGTCATGATGCCGGGCAGGGTGATGATCCCGGCGGCCGACATCTGGTTGGCGACGGGGATCATGCCGCGCCGCGTCGCGCTGCGGACCAGCGGTGCGATGGCGTCGCGGAACGGCGTGCCGAGGACCAGTCGCGCTTCGATGCGGGCGCGCTCGCGCACGACGCCGTCGAGGATGCCGTCCAGTGCGAGGCTGGCGGCGTTCAGCACGCTGCCGAGCACGATGCCCATCAGCGGAATCGCGTAGCGCGGTTCATACCACGGCGTCGGGCGCACGGCCGTCGTCAGGGCCAGCAGCACCGTCGCGAAGCCGGCGCACGACACGACGGCGGCGCTGATCTGGTAATTCATGTGGCGCGCGAGGCGTTGCCTCGGCCGCGTCGCCACCTCGCGCGCGGCGGCGGCGATCATGAACACGACGACGGCCAAGGTCGCCGCCGCCGACGCCGTCGCGAACACGTGGCGCAGCACGAGGCCGACGATGGTCAGCTGCGCGGTCATGCGCACGGCCGCGACGAGGATCTGGCGGTGCAGGCCGAGGCGCAGCGCCAGCGACAGCGCAGCGTCCAGCACGATCAGGGCCGCGGCCGCGAGCAGGTCCCAGGCGCCGAGGTGGATGGCGTTCATGACGTGGCCAGCTGCCCCTGATCGAGGCGGAAGATGCGGTGCGCGAGGCGGCGCGCCTGCCCGTCGGCATGCGTCACGACCAGCATGGCCATGCCGCGCGCGAGGCAGTCGCGCAGCAGCGCCTCCACGCGCGCGACGGCGTCCGGATCGAGGGCGGCGGTCGGTTCGTCGAGCAGCAGCACGCGCGGGCGCCGGGCCAGCGAGCGGACGAGGGCGAGGCGCTGGCGTTCGCCCGTCGACAGGCGGTCGATCTCCGTGTCCAGCAGCCGGGCCGGCAGCGCCAGCGCCGCGAGCGCGGCGGCGACGGCCTCCTGGTCGGCGGCCGTGAAATGCGCTCTGGCCGTCGCCTCCCACCACGCCGGCTCGGCCGCCTGGTAGACGACGGCGGCGCGCCAGTCCGGGGCCGGCATCGACGCGGCGCAGCAGCCGTCGAGCAGGGCGTCGCCGTCGTGCGGGTCGAGGTCGGCCAGCATGCGCAGCAGGACGCTCTTGCCGGCGCCGGACGGGCCCTGGATGGCGATGCATTCGCCCGCGCGCACGTCGAACGTGAACGGTCCGCCGAACGGCGAACGCAGGCCGCGCGCGGCCAGGCGCACGGGCGCGGCGGTGCGGGCGGCGGCGGCGGTCACGAGCGCGCGGCGGCCCGGATCATGTCGAACGGGGAGGCGTCGGGCAGGGACGAGCGCGAATTCAGCAGGCTGCTGTCGAAGTGGCCGAACCCGCCCGCGGCGCGCTGCCGGTCGTGCCAGTGGCGCAGGGGCGTGTCGTCGCCGCCGGACCGCGCTTCCGTTTCCAGCTGCCGCACGCGGGCCGTCAGCATCGCGACGGTGCTGCGCAGCTCGGCCAGTTCGCGCTCGCGCTCGCGCAGCGCCTCGTCGTGGGCGGCGCGCAGCAGGCGCACGCGCTCGTCGAAGTCGGCGTGCAGGCGGTCGGCCAGCTGCTCGACGAGGGCGTGCAGGGCGCGGCCCGTGTCTTCGCGTCCGATGCCGGGGGCGGCTTGCGCGGTCCCGTCTTCGCTGCGCAGCTCCTTGAGGTATTTGTGGATGGTCGACTTGGAGCCGCTGTCGCCCAGCGCGTGGCGCAGCGCGTCGACGGACGGATGGCGTCCCGCCGCCAGCAGGCGGTCGCGGGCTTCCCTGACCTGTGATTTCGTGAGTCCGCTGCGCGCCATATCGTCTCCGTGTCGTCTTGCCGGATCAGGAATTGCCTGATTCACCCGTCCGCGGTGCCGCACGCGATTCATGTACCGACGCGCGACCGGGACGGTCAGTATTGTACTGCCGACGGCCCTCGCCGTGCTTCCATGGCGTTCACGTAACGTTGAACATTTGAAATGGAATGCCTGCCTGCCGCGCACGCATATTTGCCGGACTGGCAAGCGTCTGCCGCCACGGCGCGACACTATGGGGCCGGACGCAAAAAAATCCGGCCCGGCCTCCCGCCCGCCGCGCCGCTATGCTCTACAATAGGTATTCGGTCGCGCGGCGAATGGCGTTCGTGCCACGCGCGCGCAAGCATCAGGAACACGGATCAATGCTTCACCTGCACAACTCGTGGCGCCGCAAGGCGCTGGTGGTCGCCTGCGTGGCCCTGGCCGCGGCGGGCCATGCGTCGGCGGCACCTGCCGCGACCGACCGCGCCGGCCCCGGCGTGTATATCGAAGAGATGACGTCGCCGGAACTGCGCGACCGCATCGCGGCCGGCGCCACGACGGCCCTCGTCCCCATCGGCGGCACCGAGCAGAGCGGCCCGCACATCGTCCTCGGCAAGCACAATGTCCGCGCCCGCGTGCTGGCGGGCCGGATCGCCGCGCGGCTGGGCGACGCCGTGGTCGCGCCCGTCGTCGCCTATGTGCCGGAAGGGTCGATCACGCCCCCGGCCGCGCACATGCGGTTCGCGGGCACGCTGTCGATTCCCGACGCCGCGTTCGAATCCCTGCTCGAATCCACCGCGCTGAGCCTGTGCCGGCACGGCATCCGCGACGTGTTCTTCCTGGGCGACCACGGCGGCTATCAGCACAACGAAGGCAAGGCCGCCGCGCGCGTGAACCGGGCCGGCGGCTGCCGCGCCCACGCCCTGGGCGCGTATTACGAGGCCGCCACGACGACGTTCGACGCCGACCTGAAGCAGCGGGGCTTTGCCGACGCCGAGATCGGCACGCACGCGGGCCTGGCCGACACGGCGCTGTCGCTGGCCGTCGACCCCGCGCTCGTGCGTCCGGCCCAGGTGGCGGCGGGCGCCCGTGGCGGCGTGCGCGCGGGCGTGCACGGCGACCCGACCCGCGCGACCGCGGAACTGGGCCGCATCGGCGTCGAGCGCATCGTCGACGCGTCCGTGGCCGCGATCCGCGCCGCCCGCCAGGGCGCGCCAGACCAGAATCCGAATCCTTCCCATCGAAAGTAAAGAAGCCATCGTGTCATCCAAAACTACCGTTGGTGCCGTCCTGGCCCTGTCCGTCCTGGCCGGCGGCGTCGTCGCGTCGCGTGTCGTCGATGCGTCCGCCCCGGCCCCGATCGCTGTCCCGGCAGCGGCATCCGCCGCCGTCGCGACCGTGCCGGGCATGCCGCCCGTCGTCGATCCGCGCAATGTGTACAGCGAGATCGGCCCCACGCACCTGAGCCCCGTCGTGAAAGGCGATCTGGAACGCGTGTACGTGCCGAACCTGCGTTCGAACGACGTCAGCGTCATCGATCCCGCGACGATGAAGGTCGTCGACACGTTCAAGGTCGGCCGCAGCCCGCAGCACGTGATCCCGTCGTGGGACCTGCGCACGCTGTGGGTGGCGAACAATGCCGAGCGGCGCGGCGACGGCAGCCTCACGCCGATCGATCCGCGCACCGGCAAGCCGGGGCCGAACGTCACCGTCGACGACCCGTACAATATGTATTTCACGCCGGACGGCAAGTCGGCGATCGTCGTGGCCGAGGCGCGCCACCGCCTCGACTTCCGCGATCCGCACACGATGGCGATGCAGTACGCGATCGAGGTGCCGCAGTGCGGCGGCATCAACCACGCCGAATTCTCGATCGACGGCCGCTACGCGCTGTTCACGTGCGAATTCGACGGCAGCCTCGCGAAGATCGACCTGGTCAACCGCAAGGTGCTCGGCTACCTGAAACTGTCGATGCCGTCGACGCGCTTCCGCGAAGGCGTCGACCCGACCGCGCCCGGCGCCAGCGAGATCTGCACGGCCAAGAAGGGCATGCCGCAGGACGTGCGCATCTCCCCCGACGGCAAGCGCTTTTACGTGGCCGACATGGATGCGGACGGCGTGCACGTCGTCGACGGCGACAACCTGAAGCAGATCGGCTTCGTCCCCGTCGGCATCGGCACGCACGGCCTGTATCCTAGCCGCGACGGCAAATACCTGTACATCTCGAGCCGCGGCACGCACCGCATCCACGGCAAGCGCAAGGGACCGGGCAGCGTGGCCGTGCTCGACTTCGCGACCGGGAAGATCGTCGCCAACTGGCCCGTGCCGGGCGGCGGCAGCCCGGACATGGGCAACGTCAGCGCGGACGGCAAGTGGCTGTGGCTGTCGGGTCGCTTCGACGACGTCGTCTATCGCATCGACACGAAGACGGGCGACATGCAGAAGGTGAAGGTCGGCGGCGAGCCGCACGGCCTGACCGTGTGGCCGCAGCCGGGCCGCTATTCGCTCGGGCACACGGGCAACCTGCGCTGACCGGGCAGGACCGGCGGCGCAGCCCGCGCCGTGCGGGCTGCGCCTGAACCGCGATCAGGACTGGCGGCGTTTGCGCGTCGAGCACAGGGCGGCGGCGCCCAGGCCCAGCAGCATCAGCGATGCCGGTTCCGGCACGGCGCCGCCGACGGCGTCGGCCACGCGCTCCAACACGTTCGCCTTCAGTTTCAGCGTCAGGTTGTAGCCCGCGCCAAGGGTGTCGGACGCGAACGCGACGTCCGGGTTCGCGTCGGCCAGCGTCAGTTGATACGACGCCGCCTGGCTGCCGAGCGTGGTCGCGAGGAACGCGGCCGTGTAGCCGTTGGAGGCGCCCTGTGCCAGGTTGCTGAACAGGGACAGGCTCGTCGAGAACACGTTGTTGATGTCACCCGTTTCCGCGATGCCGGTCAGCTTCAGTCCGACGCGGTTGGTGTCGAGCAGGTTGGCGATCGAGAAGTTTTTCGCGGCCACCGCGTCGCCCAGGTGGATGTCGCCGAAGTCCAGCGTCAGCGTCGTCGTCGACGAATTCGCGTCGAACGACTGCGCCGCGTGCAGCAGGTAGTTGTAGGTCGCGCTCAGGTCGCCGGTCCAGTCGATGGTGGACGTGGTCGTCGCGGTGCCGCCGAACTGGTTGGACGTCGTCTCGGCCGTGTTCGACGCGGCAACCAGGTCGACGAGGAAGCTGCCGCTGCCGGCGTAGGTGTTCAGCGAATTGCCGTCGGCGCTCGCGCTCTTGATGATTTGCGCGGAATTGCTGCCGTTGTCGCAGCTCGCCTTGATCTTGCCCGCCGTGACGGTGCAGCTGTCCTGGACATTGCTGAGTGCCATGCTCGCACCGCTGACACCCGTCGGGATGACGAGGTTGACCGAGCTGCTGCCGGTACCCGCGGCCGTGAACGTGCCATCGGTATTCGCGCCGGTGCCGCCCGCGGCGACGGTGACGCTGGTCGTCTGCTTGTAGGTGGACGCCACGTTGACGGTGGCGCCTGTCAGCACGCCGAGGTTTTTGTCGAACTGGGCGATCGTGGCTTTGCCCTGGGTATCCATGTTCGTGTTCGGCGTGCCGCTGTGGCTGCCGTCCGACGTCCCCGTTTTGCCGCCGAGCGTGTCGGAGACAGAGTTGCTCACATTAAAGCTCGTCGTCGAGGTCGTCGTGACGAGCGCCGCGTGCGCCAGTATCGGCATGACGGCGATTGCGCCCAGGGTGGCCAGCACGGCCTTGTGCACGGATTTCTTCAGCATGGTATTTCCTTTCGTTGAACAGCGATGAGAACAAATTGTTGTTTTACTTTTTGATTTTGCTCAGGCTGTCAACGCAAGGATTGTGCCAATAATTATAACTATATGTTATTTAAAGGAAATTCAAATTACCTTTGTGCAATAATAATGTCCGGTGTAAATATTCTCGACATCAATAAAGAGTTTTTGCGGCAACTTCGTGAAATGTGCCGTTTACCGCCGCCAAATTCACGTAATTTCCCATGAGCATCGTGGCCGACCGCCTTGTCGACGGCGGCGCGGCGTGGCCGCGACGGTGTCCGTGCCGGCGTCGCACGGCAGCGACAGCACGGCGTCCAGCGCGTCGGCGACCCGGCGGCCCAGCATGACGTCGCCGCTCTCGATCTCCGCCAGCGTGCGGTGCAGCGCGCGCAGCACCACGGCATGGTCGGCGCGGCGCGAATGCAGGGCGGCGTCGCCGCGCCGCTCGCACAGCGCTTCCTCGCGCCGGAACGCCGCTTCGACCGCCGCCACGACGGCGGGAAAATCCTGAACGAAAACGGTGTCCGGTTGCGCCTGCAGGACGGCGATACGGGCGCGTAGCCGTTGGCGGCTGTCGCGCGCGGCGACTTGTTCGGCTTCGTGTTGGTGGAAGTGCATGATCTGCCTCAATCTTGTGGATGATGACGAGCAGTGTCTTTGGCGCGCGCAGTTTGTTATTTGATTTACCTCAAACGCAGCGGATTCCGTACCGCAATGCGCGAGCCAGGTCGTTCCGGCACGTCGCGCATGGCGCCGCGCGCGTCGTCGAGTGTGCTCCGCCGGCACATATCGCGCGAATTCGTTTATTTGTATCAGGTCAAATATAGATAAACCTTTTTCAAGTTGTATCTCCCGTTCCTGAAGGCTGAGTAGCGATTAGTTATATTTTCTAATGTATTTGGCGGAATGTTTTTGTCTGTATATACATAGATTATCATCGTCATATGGAATCGTTTCGGCATGAATGTAACATGTTGAATATAAAGGGAATATTATTTTTCAGATTGGATGGGCAGCGTTATATTCGGTGCCGGCATTTTTATAAGCGGGTGGCTTCGGATTGAATCGTTGCGGGCGCGCGACTAATAGCGAACGAATTACAGAGGCGATTGGATTTCTTGTGGGAAAGATCCTACACTGCGAGGATCTTATATCAAGCCCCCTGGAATCCACGTGAACCGTATTTATCGCATTGTCTGGAATTCGTCGAAGAATATTTGGCAAGCCGTATCGGAACTGGGTTCCAAGCGGACCAGGTCATCCACCGGGCGCGCGCGCCGGCGCCGGCAGCTTGCCCTGCTGGTCCTGGCCGCGGCGGGCGCGTGGGCGCATGCCGCGGAGCCGTTGCCGACGGGCGGCCGGGTCACGGCCGGGCAGGCGACGCTGAACTATGCGGGCAAGACGCTGACGATCAACCAGGGCAGCAGCAAGGCGGCCCTCGACTGGACCGGGTTTTCGATCGGGCAGGGCGCGACCGTCACCTTCGTCCAGCCTTCGGCCGGTGCCGTCGCGCTGAACCGGGTGCTCGGCGCCGATCCGTCGCTGATCCAGGGCGCGCTGAACGCGAACGGCCACGTATTCCTGCTGAATCCGAACGGTGTGCTGTTCAGCCCGACGGCACAGGTCGACGTGGGCGGCCTGCTGGCGTCGACGCTGGCGATGCGCAACGAGGACTTCCTGGCGGGCCGCTATCGCTTGTCCGGCGCGAGCGCGCAGGCGGTCGAGAACCAGGGCGCCATCCGCGCGGCGGCCGGCGGCAACGTCGCGCTGGTGGCGGCGCGCGTCGTCAACACGGGCGACATCGCGGCCGACCGCGGCAACGCGCTGCTCGGCGCGGGCAGCGACGTCGTCGTCGACTTCGGCGGCCCCGTCAAGCTGCAGGTGCACAAGGGCGCGCTGGACGCGCTCGTGGACAATGGCGGCGCCATCCGCGCGGACGGCGGCACGGTGCTGATGACGGCGAAATCGGCCGGCGAACTCTCCGGGTCCGTCATCAACAACAGCGGCATTGTCCAGGCGCGCACGCTGGCGACGGGCGCGCAGGGCCGGATCCTGCTGCTGGGCGACATGCAGTCGGGCAGCGCCAACGTGGGCGGCACGCTCGACGCGAGCGCGCCGGCCGGCGGCAACGGCGGCGCCATCGAGACGTCCGCCGCGCACGTGACGACGCTGCCCGGCCTGGCGGTGAATGCCGGCGCGGCCGGCGGCAAGGGCGGCGAGTGGCTCGTCGACCCCTACGACTACACGATCAACGCGGCCGGCGCGACGACGATTTCGAATGCCCTGAACCAGGGCACGAGCGTGACCGTGACGACGCAATCGAGTAATACTGCATACGGCACGGTGGGCGCGGCGACGGGCAGCGGCGACATCACGGTGGCCAGCGCGATCGCCAAGACGGGCGGCGCCAACGCCGGCCTGACGCTGCGCGCGGACCGCAACATCATCGTCAACGCCGACATCACGTCGACGAGCGGCAACCTGGACCTCACGCTGTCGGCCGCGAATGCCGCCGGCGCGACGGTGGGCGGCGTGGACGTCAACGCGAACCTGAAATCGAACGGCGGCACCATCCTCATCGGCGGCAACGGCGGCAGCGCCGCCGGCGGCATCGGCTTCGCGCGCAACGCGAACACCGCGCGTACCACCGCGGCCGTCACGGTCGAGGGCAACGTGTCGATCCTGTCCGCGGGCGGCAACGTCACGATCAACGGCCGCTCGAACCTCGGTTCAAACAGCGGCAGCGTGGACGGCACCAAGGGCGGCATCTACATCAAGTCGGGCGCGACGATCCTGGCCGGCAGCGGCAATCTCATGATGACCGGCCAGAGCGACGGCGGCGTCAAGGAGTTCGGCATCGGCTTCGAGGCCAACTCGAATACGCTGACGACCGTCGGCAGCTCGGCCGGCGCCGGCACGGTGCTGATCAACGCCGTCAACACGAGCACCGGCAACAACATCACGAGCGACGACCGCGACGCCGGCGCGATGGGCATGGTCAACTACGGCAGCCGCGCGCAGATCACGTTCCAGGGACCGTCGGTCGCGGCCTGGCTCGTCTACATCAATGGCGCGCCGAAGCCGTCCGCGTACACGCAGGCGCCGCAGCTGTCCGGTTGCCTGAATCCGTATCCGAACTGCGGCTACCTCGTCGTCAGCGGCACCAACAACAGTTATCTGTACGCGAGCTACCAGGCGGTGGACATGTCGACGCAGCCGATCTACGTGCTCGGCGCCAGCGGCGGCACCAAGGTCTACGACGGCACCACGCTCGCGACGGGCATGACCTATTCGGCGGTCGGCGGACCCGCCGGCTTCACGGCGGGCAGCCTGGCGCCGGCGCCCGTGTTCAACACCAGCAGCAAGAACGTCGGCATCTACGGCACGCTGACCCCGGGCGCCGCCAATCCGCGCGACGTCACGGCGGGCGGCACGACCTACGCCGTCGGCTATTTCTACAACGGGAACTACGCGATCACGCCGAAATCGCTGACGCCCAGCGCGGCCGACAAGGTCTATGACGGCAATACGACGGCGGCCGTGTCGATGGCCGGCGTCATCGCGGGCGACAACCTGACGGCGAGCGGCAACGGCAGCTTCGCGTCGAAGGACGTGGGCACGTATTCGGTCAGCATCGGCAATATCGTGCTGGGCGGGCTCGATGCCGGCAACTACACGCTGTCGGGCAATTCGGCCAGCGCCACGGCCAGCATCACGCCGCGCACCGTGACGCTCGCCGCGAGCAAGACCTATGACGGTTCGGCGAATTTTTCTGGCGTCAGCCTCGGCAACCTCGTCGCGGGCGAAGACCTCGTCGCGGGCGGCGTGGCGGCCAACAGCGCCAACGTCGCGGACGCGCGCTATGTCGGCGCCGTCACGCTGGCCGACGGCGCGACGGGCCAGGCCGGCAACTATCGCCTGCCGAGCCTTGCCGCGGCCGGTCCCGCCAACACGGCGGCGATCGCGCCGAAGGCCCTGACCCTCACTGGCCTCGCGGCAGCCGACAAGGTCTACGACGGCACGACGGCCGCCGCGCTGTCGGGCGGCACCTTGACCGGCCTCGTTGGCAGCGAGACGTTGACCGTGTCGGGCTTGAGCGGCGCGTTCGCCGACAAGGCGGCCGGCACCGGCAAGGCCGTCGCACTGTCCGGCGGGCTGCTCGTGGACGGCACGGGCTTCGCGTCGAACTACACGCTGGCGGCGCCCGCCGGCCTGACCGCGGCCATCACGCAGAAATCGCTGACCGTCTCCGGCATCACGGCGTCGGGCAAGACGTACGACGGCACGACGGCGGCGACGGTAGCGGCCGGCGGCGCCGTGTTGCAGGGCCTCGTCGCCGGCGACACGGTGACCGTGGGCGCAACCGGCACGTTCGCGGATGCCGACGCGGGCACGGGCAAGACCGTGAACCTGGCGAGCACGCACGGCGGCGCGGACGCGGGCAACTACGCGTTCGTGGACCAGGCGACGGCCACCGCATCCATCACGCCGAAGGCCTTGACCATCGCGGGCCTCACCGCCACGGGCAAGACCTACGACGGCACGACGGCGGCCACGCTGGCGGGCGGCACGCTGTCCGGCCTCGTGGGCGGCGAGACGCTGAACCTGTCCGGCCTGACGGGGGTCTTCGCGGACAAGGACGCCGGCAGCAACAAGACGATCGCCATCTCCGGCGGCGTTCTTGCCGACGGCACGGGCCGCGCGGCCAACTACAGCCTGACCGTGCCGGCCGGCGCCGTCGGGACGATCACGCAGAAGGCGTTGATCGTCGCCGGCATCACGGCGGCGGACAAGGTCTACGACGGCACGACGGCGGCGACGGTGTCGGGCAGCGGCGCCACGCTGACCGGTGCGGTCGCGGGCGACGACGTCGGCCTGAGCGCGAGCGGCGCCTTCGCCGACAAGAACGCGGGCAGCGGCAAGACCGTGGCGCTCAGCACGGGCTTGAGCGGCCGGGACGCGGGCAACTACACGCTTGCCGGCCAGACCGCGGCGTCGGCCAGCATCACGCCGAAGGCCCTGACGGTGTCCGGCATCACGGCCGCCGACAAGTCGTATGACGGCACGACCGCCGCCACCGTGTCGACGGCGCACGCCCAGCTGGCGGGCCTCGTGGCGGGCGATACGGTCATCGTGGCCGCGAGCGGCGCGTTCGCCGACGCCAACGCGGGGCCCGGCAAGACCGTGGCCCTGGCGAGCACCCACGGCGGCACCGATGCGGGCAATTACGCGATCACGGACCAGGCGACGGCCACGGCCGCGATCACGCCGAAGGCACTGATCCTGACCGGCCTGGCGGCGGCCGACAAGGTCTACGACGGCACGACGGCGGCGGCGCTGACGGGTGGTACGCTGTCCGGCATGGTGGGCGGCGAGACGCTGAATCTCGGCGGCCTGACCGGCGCATTCGCGGACAAGAACGCGGGCACGAACAAGGCGGTGGCGGTGTCCGGCGCCATCACGGACGGCACGGGTCTCGCGTCGAACTATGCGATCGCGATGCCGGCGGGCCTGGCCGCGACCATCACCCCGAAGGCGTTGACGGTGTCCGGCATCACGGCCGCCGACAAGGTCTACGACGGCACGACCGCGGCCACCATCTCGACGGCGCAGGCGCGGCTGGCCGGCCTCGTGGCGGGCGACGACGTGCGCCTGGACGCCACCGGCAGCTTCGCCGACAAGAACGCGGGCAGCGCCAAGACGGTGGCGCTGGCGAACACGTTCGGCGGTGTGGACGCCGGCAATTACGCGATCACGGGCCAGGCCGCGGCCACGGCGAGCATCGCGCAAAAGACCGTGACCGTGACCGGCGCGACCGTCGCTGACAAGACGGCCGACGGCTCGACCACGGCGACGCTGACGGCGCCCGGCACGGTCGCCGGCGCCATCGCCGGCGACACCGTGGCCGTCGACGGCGCGGCGGCGCACGCCCGATTCGCCCAGGCGGCGGCGGGCAGTGGCATCGCCGTCGACGTGGACGGGCTGGCGCTGGCCGGCGCCGACGCCGGCAACTATGCGTTCACGGGCAGGACGGCGACCACGGGCACCATCGTTGCCGCGGAGACGCCGGCGCCGGCGCCGGTGGTCACGCCTGAGCCGACGCCGGTCGTTACGCCGACACCGACGCCGGTCGTTACGCCCGAGCCGACGCCGGTTGTCACGCCGACGCCGGTCGTTACGCCCGAGCCGACGCCGGTTGTCACGCCGACGCCGGTGGTGACGCCTGAGCCGACGCCGGTTGTCACGCCCGAGCCTACGCCAGTTGTCACGCCGACGCCGGTCGTTACGCCGACACCGACACCGGTCGTTACCCCTGAGCCGACGCCAGTCGTTACGCCGACGCCGACACCGGTCGTTACGCCCACGCCGACGCCAGTCGTCACGCCGACACCGACTCCGGTCGTCACGCCTGAGCCGACGCCGACACCGGTCGTCACGCCGACGCCGACGCCAGTCGTTACGCCGACGCCGACTCCGGTCGTCACGCCGACACCGACGCCGGTCGTTACGCCCACGCCCACGCCAGTCGTCACGCCGACACCGACGCCGGTCGTTACGCCCACGCCCACGCCAGTCGTCACGCCGACACCGACCCCGGTCGTGACACCCACGCCGGCACCAGTCGTGACGCCGACGCCGACCCCGGTCGTCACACCGCCGAGTCCCGTCGCAACCCCGGACCCCGCACCCGTCGTGACGCCGGTGACGCCGCCGGCCACCACGCCGGCGCCGGCCACCGCCGCCGTGGTGGCCGCCACGATCGCGCCGCAATCGCTGGGCCTCGCCCCAGTGCTGCCGGCGCCGGCCGTCGGCGGCCTGGCCTACCTGGCCGTTCCCGAAACGTCCGCCGCGAACGCCGGCGTGGGCGGCACGGCGGGCGGCGGGGCGAGCGTCGCGACGACGACGACGCCGGCGGCGGACGGCCAGGGCGCCGAGACCGGCGACGGCGCGGCGACGGTCGGCGCGACCAAGCGCCGCCAATCGTCCAGCCAGGCGCTGGCCGCCGGCCGCGACGTCAAATTCCTGAACGTGCTCGTGGTCTCCGGCGGCATCCGCATGCCGGCGGCCGGGGCGAACGAAGCGGGCGGCACGGACGCGCCGAACCCCTGACAATATCAAGCAACGCGAATCGCAAAGACATCCGAGCATGAACCACAACCTGAAACGCTTGCCGCTGGCCCTCCTGGTCGCGGCATCGCTGCCGGCGCTTGCCCAGCAGTTGCCCCTGCAGGAAAACGCGCGGCCGCTGCCGCAACCCCGCGCCGGCAAGGTCCCCGCCGTGCAGGCACCGCCGGCCGCGCCGGTCGCGGCGGGCGGGCAGCAGGTCGTGCTGCGCCGCGTCGTCATCGCCGGCAACACGCGCATCGGCGGCGACGCGCTGCTGGCCGCCCTCGGCCCGGTGGACGGCAAGCCGTTCGACTTCGCCGGCCTGGCGGCCCTCGCGGCGCGCATCACCGCCTACTATCAGCAGGCCGGCTTCCCGTTCGCCCGCGCCTACCTGCCGCAGCAGGATCTCTCCGGCGGCGAGCTGCATGTGCAGGTGCTGGAAGGCCGCTACGGCAAGGTCGCCGCCCACGGCGAACCGGCCTTCACCGCCGGCGCGCAGGGCTTCCTGTCCGCGCTGCCGCACGGCGCGATCATCGAAAGCGGCAAACTGGAACGCGTGACGCTGCTGCTGGACGACCAGCCGGGCGTGCGCACCGTACCGCTCGTGCGGCCGGGCGCGGAGGTCGGCACGGGCGACCTGCTCGTCGAAGTCCGGCGCGACCATCGCTACAAGGGCGAGGCGGGCCTGGACAACTACGGCACCCGCGCGACCGGGCGCACGCGCGCGCACGTGAGCGCCGACGTGGACAGCCCGTTCATGCTGGGCGACCAGATCGCCGCGCAGGCGCTGTACACGGAAGAGGGCATGTGGTTCGGCTCCCTGGCCTATGCGGCGCCGCTGGGTTACAGCGGCCTGCGCGGCCGCGCCAGCTACACGCATTCCTACTACGACCTGGCCGGCAGCTTTGCCGCATTGGGCGCGCGCGGCACGGCCGACGTGGCGAGCGTGGGCCTGTCGTATCCGATCGTGCGCTCGCAGGTCCGCAACCTGACCCTGTCCGCCAGCGTCGACCACAAGCGCCTGCACGACCGGCAGGATGCGACGGCGACGGACACGCAGAAATCGAGTTCCGTCATCCCGGTCACGCTGTCGTTCGACGTGCGCGACCAGTTCCTCCACGCCGGCATCACGTTTGGCGCCCTGAGCTGGACCCGCGGCCGCCTGGGCATGAACGGCGACACGCAGGCCGTCGACGCGGCCAGCGCGCGCTCGGCGGGGAGCTTCGACCGGTTCAACCTGGACCTGGCGCGCATCCAGTCGCTGAGCGACCGCCTGGACCTGTACGGCCGCGTGTCCGCGCAGTGGACGGGCCACAACCTCGATTCGTCGGAAAAGCTGGGCCTGGGCGGCGTGAACGGCGTGCGCGCCTATCCGAATGGCGAAGGCTATGGCGACATGGGCTGGGTGGCACAGGCCGAAGTGCGCTATGCCGTCGGACCGGTCGTCCCCTACCTGTTCTACGACGCCGGCCGCGTCACGCTGAACAAGTCGCCATGGACGACGCTGGACAACCACCGCGCGCTGGCGGGCGGCGGCCTGGGCCTGCGCTATGTGCGCGATGCGTGGAGCGGCGGCGTGACGGTGGCCTGGCGCACGCACGGCGGGGCGTCGCTGACGGACGACACGGCCCATTCGCCGTCGGTGCTGGCGAATGTGGCGTACCGATTCTGAACACCGCGCCAGATCGCTGGGCGGCAGCCTTTTAGTCTAGATCAGTACAACGAGATAGCAAATTGATTCCCTAAATCTGTTCTGCCCGCGCGATCAGAAAAATCATCCACATCGCGTCTTGCATGAGCATATGCTTGAAACGTATATACATATACGGAGACAACGATGAAATTCGGAATCGCGCCCGCCCGCATGAGGGCTCATCTGCACCTGTCGCACATCCACCGGCCGCATTTCCACATGCCGCACGTCCACCGCGACTGGCATGCGTTCGAACCCGTGCTGCGCGTCGGCCAGATCATCCTGCTGGTCGTCCTGGCCCTCCCGTTCGCGCAGTTCGTGGCCAAGACCATCGTGTGGGCGTTCAAATCGCTGTTCGGTTGAATCGATCAGCGGATTGATCCGCGTCGGCGGCGCGGGTGCTTTAGCATGAACCGGATCCCGACTTCCGATCCGGAATATCATGCCCGTGCCTTTTTCGCCTCGCCGCCGCGTCGTCCTGTCTTTGTTGTCCCTCCCGGCCTGGCAGCACGCGGCCAACGCCGCGGCGCCTGCAGCCAAACGCCTGTCCATCCTTGACGCCGGCGCCGTCGCCGATGGCGCCACGGTCAATACGCGCGCCATCCAGGCCGCGATCGACCGGCTGGCGGCGCAGGGCGGCGGCACGGTCGTCGTGCCGGCCGGTGTGTTCGTCAGCGGCGCGTTGTTTCTCAAGCCGAACGTCCATCTGCACCTCGACCGCGGCGCCGTCCTCCGGTGTTCGACGGACATGCGGCATTTCCCGGTCCAGCGCACGCGCATCGAAGGCCATTTCGAAGAGCGCTTCAATCCGGGTCTGGTCAATGCCGCCGGCTGCGACGGCCTGCGGATCACGGGCGAAGGCACGCTGGATGGCGCCGGCCGGCCGATCTGGGACCGGTTCTGGCAGCTGCGCAAGGCCGCGAAGGACAAGGGGAGCTTCCGCAACCTGGACCTGCCGCGCGCCCGGCTGGCCGTGATCGAAGCGTCGCGCGGCGTGACGGTAGACGGGATCACGTTCAAGGATTCGCAGTTCTGGAACCTGCATTTGTACCGCTGCCGCGACGTGGTGGTGCGCAACACGAGTTTCCAGGTGCCGGACGATTATGTGCAGGCCCCCAGCACGGACGGCATCGACATCGACAGCTGCCAGGACGTCCTCGTCGACGGCTGCCATTTTTCCGTGACGGACGACTGCATCGCGGCCAAGGGTTCGAAGGGGCCGCGCGCGCTGGAGGACAAGGACAGTCCGCCCGTGGAGCGCATCCGCGTGCGCAACTGCGTGTTCCGGCGCGGCCACGCGATGTTCACGCTGGGGAGCGAGGCGACCGTCGTGCGCGACGTCGTCGTCGAACATTGCCGCGTGCAGGACGTGGGCAGTGTCGCCCACCTGAAACTGCGCCCGGACACGCCGCAGCGCTACGAAGACATCCATTTCCGCGACCTGGTGCTCGATTCCGGCAAGGGCGAGATCGTGTCGATCCGGCCGTGGAGCCAGTACTTCGACCTGAAAGGCGAGGCGCCGCCGCATTCCACCGTGCGCAACGTCACCTTGGAAGGCATCCGCGGCCGTTTCGGCGCCTTCGGCACCATCGCGCCGAATCCGGGCCAGACCGACATCGCCGCGGTCGTGCTGAGGGACATCGATGTGCAACTAACCGACACGCGGCTGCACGTGAAAGACGCGGCCGCGCCGGTGCTGGAGAATGTCGTCGTCAACGGCAAGCCCTACGCGGCGGACGCGCGGGGCTGAGCCGTTCGTTCGTCCGCCAGGGATCAGCGCACGAGGCAGGGACGCTTGTTGTCGAACTTCCAGTTCGGCACCAGGAACTGCATCGCGACGGCGTCGTCGCGCGCGCCCAGTCCCATGTTCTTGTAGGCCTGGTGCGCCTTTTCCAGTTCGGCTTCATCGAGCTCGATGCCGAGGCCCGGTTGCGCCGGGACGTGCACCAGTCCACCTTCGATCTTCAACGGCTCTTTCGTGACGCGCTGGCCGTCCTGCCAGATCCAGTGCGTGTCGATCGCGGTGACCTTGCCCGGCGCCGCCGCGCCCACGTGGGTGAACATGGCGAGCGAGATGTCGAAGTGGTTGTTCGAGTGCGAACCCCAGGTCAGGCCGAACATCTGGCACAGCTGCGCCACGCGCACTGAGCCCTGCATGGTCCAGAAGTGCGGGTCCGCGAGCGGGATGTCGACCGACTGCAGCTGGATCGAATGGGCCATCTGGCGCCAGTCGGTGGCGATCATGTTGGTCGCGGTCGGCAGGCCGGTGGCGCGGCGGAATTCGGCCATCACTTCGCGTCCCGAGAAACCGTTCTCGGCGCCGCACGGGTCTTCCGCGTACGCGAGGATGCCGTGCTTGTCGCGGCATACGCGGATCGCTTCCTGCAGCGACCAGGCGCCATTCGGATCCAGCGTGATGCGCGCGTCCGGGAAGCGCTCGTGCATCGCGACGATCGCTTCCATTTCTTCGTCGGCGGACAGCACGCCGCCTTTCAGCTTGAAGTCGTTGAAGCCGTAGCGCTCGCGCGCGGCCTCGCACAGGCGCACGACGGCGTCCGGCGTCAACGCCTCTTCGTTGCGCAGGCGAAGCCAGGCGTCGGCGGCGTCCGGCTCGCTGCGGTAGGCCAGCGGCGTCTTCTTGCGGTCGCCCACGTAGAACAGGTAGCCCAGCATCTCGACGGCGCTGCGCTGCATGCCTTCGCCCAGCAGCGCGGCGACGGGCACGTTCATGAACTGGCCCAGCAGGTCGAGCAGCGCCGATTCCACGGCCGTGACGGCGTGGATGGTGGTGCGCAGGTCGAACGTCTGCTGGCCGCGCCCGCCCGCGTCGCGGTCGGCGAAGGCGCCGCGCATGGCGTTCAGGACGTTGTTGTACTCACCCAGCGTCTTGCCGACGACGAGCGGCCGCGCATCCTCGATGGTCTGGCGGATCTTCTCGCCGCCCGGCACTTCGCCCAGGCCCGTGTTGCCGGCGCTGTCCTTGAGGATGACGATGTTGCGGGTGAACCAGGGGCCGTGCGCGCCGGAGAGGTTGAGCAGCATGCTGTCCTGGCCGGCGACGGGGACGACGCGCAGTTCGGTGACGACGGGGGCTTTGGTGCCGATAGTGTTCATGGTGAAAGACGTTGGGTGAGTTGAATGGAAGAGTCTACTGGTTCACGAGCGACTTCACGAGCTTGACGCGCTTGATGTCGCCGACGATGAACAGGTAGCACACGATGGCCAGCGCCGCGTTGGCGCCGACGAAGAGCAGGGCGCCGGCGAACGAGCCGGTGTTCTGGACGATGTAGCCGATGACGATGGGCGTCGTGATGCCGGCCGTGTTGCCGAAGGTGTTGAACAGGGCGCCGGACAGGCCGCCCGCTTCCTTCGGCGACGTGTCCGACACGACGGCCCAGCCCAGCGCGCCGACGCCCTTGCCGAAGAACGCCAGCGACATCGCGGCGACGACGAGCGTATCCGCCTCGATGTAGTTACAGGCGATCATGGTCATCGACATCAGCATGCCCAGCACGATCGGCACCTTGCGCGACACCGACAGCGAATAGCCGGCGCGGCTCAGGCGGTCCGAGATCCAGCCGCCGGTGATCCCGCCGAGGAAGCCGGCAATGGCGGGCAGCGACGCGACGAAGCCGGCCTTCAGGATCGTCATGTGGCGTTCCTGCACGAGGTAGACGGGGAACCAGGTCAGGAAGAAATAGGTCAGCGTCGTGATGCAGTACTGGCCGATGTAGACGCCCAGCAGCATGCGGTTGCCCAGCAGTTCCTTGATGCAGGCGAACGTGTCCACCTGGCTCGGCTGGGCCGTGCGGCTGCCGCTGTCCAGGTCGACGAGCGCGCCGCCGTCCTGGATGTATTTCAGTTCGCCGGCGCTGACCGACGGGTGGTCCCTGGGACCGTAGATGGTCTTGAGCCAGACGAAGGCCATCACGATGCCCAGGCCGCCCATCACGTAGAACACGCTGTGCCAGCCGTGGCTGTGCACGAGCCAGCCCATGATCGGCGCGAACAGCACGGTCGCGAAGTATTGCGCCGAGTTGAACACGGCGGCGGCCAGGCCGCGTTCGTGCGTGGGGAACCACGCCGACGCGATGCGGCTGTTGCCGGGGAACGAAGGCGCTTCGGCCGCCCCGACGAGCAGGCGCAGCGTGAACAGCGTGGCGACCGCGGCGCCGCCCGCCAGGAACCCGGCCGTCCCGGTCAGCATGGTGAAGATCGACCACAGGAAGATGCTGCAGAAATAGGTGATCTTGGAGCCGAAGCGGTCCAGCAGCCAGCCGCCGGGCAACTGGGCGATGACGTAGGACCAGGCGAACGCGGAAAACACGAAGCCCATCTGGATCGCGTCCAGGCCGAGTTCCTTCTTGATGCCGGGCGCGGCGATCGAGATCGTCGCGCGGTCGGCGTAGTTGATGGTCGTGATCGCGAACAGCATCGCGAGGATCATCCAGCGCGTCCTGGTCTGGACCTTGGCCGCTGCCGCGGCATTGACGGATCGGGATTGTTCCACGGTAGTCTCCGGTTGTCGGTTATCGTTGGTCATGGAGGTCAGGACGTGTGGCGGATGCCGCGGTCGTAGCCGGTGTTGCCGGTACCGGATTCCGTATCGTTGGCCACCGTGTAGCCGGCGCCGGCGGCGAGGAGGGCTGCTGTTTTGTTCATAATCTCTTCCATTGTTGCGTTAAAGAAGAGAGACATGCTGTTACCTGGCCGGCCGACCGCAGTGAGAGTGTCTCCTGATGCTACCCGGATCGATGGTCCAGGTGGCTTATGTGCTGCAAACGATCATATGCCTTGATTAATTCACGATCAAACCAAACTGTGATGCGTAACATTCAGGAATTGAATCAATCAGCGGTGAAAGGTCGGCAGGACGTCGCGCAGGAATAGCCGCAAGACGGGATTCTCATTGACGCGCCGGAACGTGCAGACCATCTCGACGGGCTCCGTTGCCATCTCGCGCATGACGATGCCGTCGAACTTGAGGTTGGCCGCGCCGGCCGCGATGAGGGCGGCGCCGACGCCGGCCCGGACCAGCGCCAGCATCGTGTGCACCTGCCCGATGTGCTCGACGACGTCGGGCACGACGCCGGCGCGGGCGAAGCGTTCGCTCAGCATCTGGTAGAACGGCCGCGCTTCGTACGGCGAGTACATCACGAACGGCCGGCCATGCAGGTCGGCGAGCGTGGGCGCCAGGGGCCAGCGGCCGGCGTCGTCGGCGTGGACCGCGAGCATCAGCGGTTCGGTCAGCAGCGGCCGGCTTTCGAGGTCGCCGTTGATCGTGTGCGGCCGCATCAGCCCGAGGTCCAGTTCGCCCGAGCTGAGCGCCTCCACCTGCGCCGTGCTGACGAGTTCCTTGAGATTCAGCGAGACGCCCGGCGCGCGCTCGCGCAGCCGCCGCACGACTTCCGGCAGCAGGCTGTAGCCGGACGCCGACGTGAAGCCGATGGCCAGCGTCCCTTGCTCGCCCTTGGCGGCGCGGCGCGCGGTGAACGTGGCTTCCTCGGCGATGCGCAGGATGCGCGCCGCTTCCGGAAAGAATGCCTTGCCCGCCGCGGTCAGCCTGACGGTGCGGCTGTTGCGCTCCAGCAGGCGGGCGCCGACGTGGTGTTCGAGCAGGCGGATCTGGCGGCTCAGCGGCGGCTGCGTCATGTTCAGGCGCTCCGCCGCGCGGCTGAAATGCAATTCCTCGGCGACGGCCACGAAGCAGCGGAGCTGGCTGATCTCGAACATGATGGTTTTCCAGTGACGATCGGGTTGCGACCAGCGCGATTATGACCCATGCGCCGGCGCCGCGGGCACCGTGCTATCGTTGTGCTCGAGCCTAATGCGAAGGAGACCCCATGAGATTCGACCAGCGCATCGCCATCGTCACCGGCGCCGCCGGCGGCATCGGCCTGGCCACCGCGCGCCGCCTGCTGGGCGAGGGCGCCAGCGTGATGCTGGCCGGCCACCACCAGGACACCGTCGACGCCGCCGCCGGACTGGCGCGCGAAGCGGACGCCGCCCGCATCGCCACCATCGCCTGCGACGTGGCGCGCGAAGACCAGGTGATCGCGACGGTGGACGCCACGATCAAGCGGTTCGGCGGCTGGGACCTGGCCGTCAACAATGCGGGCACGATGTCGTTCAAGCCCATCGAGCAGCAAACGGAGCAGGACTGGCGCGCCATCCTCGACGTCGACCTGCTCGGCGCGTTCTTCTTCACCAAGCAGGCGTTCCTGCGCATGCGCCGGGGCGGGGCGATCGTCAACGTGTCGAGCGTGCATGCCGTCGAGACGGAACCGCTCGTCGCCCCGTACGCGGCCGCGAAGGCGGCGCTGCTGTCGCTCACGCGCTCGGCGGCGCTGGAGGGCAAGGCCAAGGGCATCCGCGTGAACGCCGTGCTGCCCGGCGCCGTCGACACGCCCATGTTGTGGGATAACCCGAACGTGAAGGCCGGCGTCGAAGTGATCGACAAGGCCGACGTCGGCGCGGCGGAAGACCTCGCCGCCGCCATCGCCTTCCTGCTCGCGGACGAAGCCCGCTTCGTCGACGGCACCTCGCTGCGGGTCGACGGCGCGCGGCTGGCGCGCCTGTAGCGCCTGCGCGCCGCCACCACACGCCGTCGCCTGTCCGGTAGGGTGGGCACCCCGTGCCCACGATTGCGTTCGAAGGACGCATACGCCTGGTGGGCGGAGGCCGCCCACCTTACCGTCGCCGCACGCCGCCGTAGGGTGGGCAACCCTCGCCCACGCGAACGTTCGCGTCGCGTCGCCGTCCGGGTCACGTCACCGTCCGCGTCGGCTCGCCGGAATACGCCCTCAGTGCCAGCGCACCGGCATCAACATCTTCGACCGGAACCACCGCGCCAGCAGGTTGCCGCACATCCGCGCCGGCCCGAGGTGGCCCATCACGTGGCGCTGGTACGTGAGGCCGTACATCGCCAGCGCGAACGGGCCCCTGACGTGCAGGTGGCGGTTGCCGATCGCGCGGCGCAGGATGCCGACCGCGCCCGCCTGCCCCAGCGACACGAGCGTGCCGTAGTCGCGGTACTGGAAGCCCGGCAGCGTGTCCGGCGCCTTGTGCGCCAGCAGCTTCGCGAGATAGACGGCCTGCTGGCGCGCCGCCTGGGCGCTGGGCGGCGCCATCGCCGTCTTGTCCGGATTGAGCAGGGTGCAGCAATCGCCCATCGCGTGGATGTCGGGGTCGGTCACGCTGCGCAGCCGGGCGTCGACCACGACCTGGTCGTTGCGGTTCAGCGCCACATTGAGGCCCGTGCTGAAGCGCGGACCTTTCACGCCGGCCGCCCACACGGTGATCGCGGCGGGGAACACGCGGCCGTCCGTCGTTTCGACTGCGTCCGCGCGCACCGAGGCGATCGCCGTGCCGGTGCAGATCTCGATGCCCATCGCGCGCAGCTTGCGCACGGCCAGCCCGGACGCTTCCGCATCCAGCGACGGCAGCACCTGCGCGCCGCGCTCGACGATGCGGATGTGCACCTGGTGCGGCGATTCCAGTCCGGCGAGGCCGTAGTGGGCGAGCGTGTCGACTGTGTGGCGCAGGTCGGCCGCCAGTTCGATGCCGGTGGGGCCGGCGCCCACGATGACGATGTCGAGCAGCGGCGCGCCGGCGTCCGTGCGGGCGTTGCGGCGCCGTCCCGCCTGGGCGCACAGGCCGAGGAAGCGTTGGCGGAAGGCTTCGGCGCCCTGCACGCTGTCGAGTGCCAGGCAGTGTTCCTGCGCGCCCGGGATGCCGAAGAAATTCGTCACGGAGCCGTAGGCCAGCACCACGCGTTCGTAGGCGATGACGGTGTGCGCGTCCGGCGCGTCGCTCATGTCGTCGAACCTGCGGCTGCGCACCGTCAGCGTGCGGCGGGCGCGGTCGACGCCGACGACTTCGCCGCACACGAACGTGAAATGGTTGTCGATGGCCTGGCGCGCATAGTCGATCATGTGGTCGGCCGGGTCGATGGTGCCGGCGGCGACGGCGTGCAGCAGGGGTTTCCAGAAGTGCATGGGCGCGCTGTCGATGAGGATCATGCGATCCTTGTGGCTGCTGCCCAGGCGGCGGCCGAGCCGGGTGGCGAGTTCGAGGCCGGCGACGCCGCCTCCGACGATGACGATGGACTGCATGGTGTGCTCCCTTCTTTTTCGAATCGATGTGGGCGAGGGTGACCCGGCCGGGCGGGACTCCCGGCTTCGCTGCGTTCGCGCATCCGCCGGGCGCAGTACCCGCGGATGCCGGGAAGACTGCTCAGTGTGTCGTGGTCTGCATCAGTACCTTGCGCATGTCCTTGCGCATGACGACCGCTTTCGGTGTCTGTACGCCGATGTGCGCGGTGCGCGCCGCGGCGATGGCGCGCGGCGAGGTGGTCACGGCCAGCGCTTCGTCGGGCGGCACGCCCAGCTGGCCCAGCACGACGGAGTACGGGGCCTTGTGGCCGCGCGCGCCGAAGTCGGCGCCGGTCAGCACGACGGAAAAGATGTGGTGGGCGGTGTCGCCGAAGCGGCGGCGCAGCTGTTCGCCGGCCTGTTCGTGCGGCAGTTCGGAGATCAGGGCGCACGGCAGGCCGTTCTCGATCGCCTGGTCCAGCAGGCGCACGGCGTCCGCCACCGGCGCATTCGCCGCGGCCTCCGCCGCGCGTGTGCTGGGGAAGGCGGATAAGTCGAAGATGAACGCTTGTGCCGTCATGATGATCTCCTTTTGTGGGCCGTTGTCGCTTGAATTATCTTTACTATACGGCTGGGACGGATAAAATAAAAATAAGTAATTTTTAAAATCCGATAAGGGATAACTTATGTATCCAGCCAGCTTCAAACAGCTGCAGGCCGTGATGCTGGTGGCGCGCCACCAGAGCGTCTCGCGCGCCGCCGAGGCGATGCACGTGACGCAGCCCGCGGTGTCGCTGCACCTCAAGCTGCTGGAAGAGGCGGCCGGCGTGCCGCTGACCCGCCGCCAGGGCCGCAACATCCAGATGACGGCGGCGGGCGAGCTGCTGGTGAGTTACGCGGAGCGCATCCTCGGCCTGTGGGAAGAGGCGGGCGACGAGATCGCCGCGCTGAAGGGCGTGACGTCCGGCACGCTGCGCATCGGCGCCGTGATGACGGCGGAGCACCTGCTGCCGCCGATGCTCGTGCGCTTCACGACCGGACGGCCGCACGTGCGCATCAAGCTGCAGGTGGGCTCGCGGCCGGAGGTGATCGGCATGCTCAGTCGCGACGAGATCGACCTGGCCATCATGGGCACGCCGCCGCGCGAATTCCCGACCAGCGCCAGCCGCTTCGCGCGCCACCCGATGGCCTTCTTCGTCGCGCCCGGCCATCCGCTGCTGGCGATGGAAGCGGTGACCCTGGCCGATATCGGCGCCCACAACCTGCTCGTGCGCGAGCGCGGGTCGGGCACGCGCGCGGCGATCGAACGCCGCTACGAGGAAGAGGGCGTGGCGCTCGCGATCGGGTCGGAGCTGTCGAGCAACGAGGCGATCAAGCAGATGACGGCGGCGGGCCTCGGCGTCGCCTTTTTATCCGTGCACGCCTGCACGCTGGAAGTGCGCAACCAGCTGCTCTGCGTGCTGCCGGTGCCGGGCGTCGTCGTGCAGGGCGAGTGGCATGTGATGCACAAGGCGGCGCGCGCGATTCCGACCGTGGCCGCGTCGTTCCACGAATTCATGGTGGAGCACGGCCAGCAGGTCATCTCGGACGAGCTGGAAAGTATCGCCTGGAGATGACAAGATGATATATACTCTGTATACGTTCTATATATGGAGTATATGATGGGCATCGTTAACATCGAAGACGAGTTGCACGACCAGATCCGCAAGGCGAGCACCGTATCGTGCCGCTCGATCAATGCGCAGGCCGCGTTCTGGGTCCGCATCGGCATGCTGTGCGAACTGCATCCGACCCAGAGCTTCAACGAGATCATGGCGCGCGAACTGCGGGCGGCGGGCGTCGTCCCGCAAGCCCTCAAGGTGGCGTCATGACGAAGCGGCCGGAAGAAATCGCGCTGATGGCGGCGGCGGGCAAGCTGCTGGCCGAGGTGTTCGCCCACCTCGACCGCCTGGACCTGATCGGCATGACGACGATGCAGGTGAACGACCTGGTCGACGGCTTCATCGTGCACACGCTGGACGCGCGTCCCGCCAGCAAGGGGCAGTACGGCTTCGCCTACGCCATGAACACGTCGCGCAACGACGTCGTGTGCCACGGCGTGCCGTCCGCGACCGAGGTCCTGCAAAACGGCGACATCGTCAATTTCGACATCACGCTCGAAAAAGACGGCTATATCGCCGACTCCAGCAAGACCTATCTCGTGGGTGACGTGGCGGGCGAGGCACGGCGGCTCGTGCAGGTGACGTACGAGGCGATGTGGAAGGGCATCCGCGCCGTCCGTCCCGGCGCGCGGCTGGGCGACGTGGGGCATGCGATCGAACGGCATGCGCGGCGCCACGGGTATGCCGTCGTGCGCGAATACTGCGGGCACGGGATCGGGCGCGAGATGCACGAGCCGCCGCAGGTGCTGCACTGGGGTCGTCCGCGCACGGGCCTCGTGCTGCGCGAAGGGATGGTGTTCACCATCGAACCGATGCTCAACGCGGGCCGGAACGCCGTGCGGACCGAGGACGACGGCTGGACGGTGGTCACGTGCGACGGGGCGTTGTCGGCGCAGTTCGAGCACACGGTGGCCGTGACGGGCAGCGGGGTGCGCGTGCTGACCTTGCGGGCCGGCGAAAAGATGCCCGACTAATACGTTTCCGTGGGCCAATTAATACGTTACAACTTGATTTGTGGAATCTGACGTTTCCCGGTGTTACTATTTGGGACTACGTTTGGAGGAAGCATGGTTGTACGCCGGTTATTGTTGGGCCTGCTGCTCGTCTGCCAGGCGGCCGTGGCCCAGTCCGGCGATCCGCATGCGGACTTCACCCGCGATCTGACCGCCATCCGGGAAGAGGCCTACGTCACGCCGCGGGCGGCGCTGCGCCGGCTCGACGTCCTCAGGCAGGGACACACGGGCCGCGAACTGGGCCAGGTGCTGGTCGTGACGAGCGGCGCCTATTGGTGGCTCAAGGACATGAACCGGGCCGTCGACGCCGCCCTTGGCGCGGAACGGCTCGGCCGCGAACTGCACGACGACGACCTGCTGGCCCAGGCGATGCTGCACCATGCGTATGCGCTGTCCAAGTATGTGCATGACCAGGAAGCGGCGCGCCGCCTGGTCCAGGGCGCCGCGCGGCTCGCGGACGACTCGGCCGATCCCTATCTGAAAACCGAGGCGCTCGTCACGCAGGGCATGCTGGCCGAAGAGGATGGCGACACGGCCGGCGGCATCGAACTCGTGACCCGCGCGGTGGATGTCGCGCGGGCCGGCAACGATCCGGACGCGTTGCAGATGGCGTTGCGCGAACAGGCGCGCCTGTTGGCCAGTGTCGGCAAATTCACCGAGGCGCTGGCGCGCACCGACGAGATGATCGCCGCCGCGCGCGCGCGCGGCATTCGCGGCCAGCTCGCGCACGCGCGGCTGTCCGAGTACGCGACGGCCGCGCGCGCGGGCAATCCGAAGCGGGCGGAAAGCGCGCTGCGGGCGGCGGTCGACCTGCTCGAGAAGCTCGATGCGCAGGAGCGGCTCGCGGTGCCGCTGGCGAACCTCTCCGAACTCTACATGCAGGGCCGGCGCTACGGCGAAGCGGAGCGCGCGGCGACGAAGGCGCTGCGCATCTCGCGCGCGGTCGGCGACGACTACGGCATCCGGCTCGCCACGTTCGAACTCGGGCTCACGCAAATCTATTTCCGCAACATCGCCGAGGGCAGGGCCATGGCGGACAAGGCGCTCGAGGCCCTGAAGAGCGACGACCAGTATGTCCGCATGCTGCTCAATTACGGCCATGCGCTGGGCCAGGTCGGTTTCGGCGAAGCGGCCCTGACGATCTACGAGAAGGCCGGTTCCGTGTCGCTGGCCGCGTGGCGCAAGGAAAAGGAGCTGTCGTACGAGGCGCTCCAGCGCGCGCGCGACAACCAGAAGAAGCAGACGGAGCTCGCCGCGCTCCACCACGAGAGCGTGCTGAAGGCCGCGGAATTGACGAGCGCCCGGCGCCAGCGCAGCCTGTGGGTGGCCCTCAGCGCCACGACGTGCGTCGCCGTCATCCTGATCGCCCTCCTGTACGGGCGCGTGGCGAAGGCCAACAAGGCACTGCAGCAGAAGAACGAACAACTGTTCATGCAGAGCACGCGCGATTCGCTGACGGGGCTCTTCAACCGCCACTATTTCTACGAGCAGGTCGTGCCGCGCCATCACCGCAAGGCCGGTGCGGCGTCCGACCGGCGCGCCGGCGCCGAGGGCCGCACGGGCGGCGTGTTCCTGCTGATGGACATCGACCGCTTCAAGTCGATCAACGACACGCTGGGCCATGGTGCGGGCGACGTCGTGCTGAAGAACGTCGCGGCGCGCCTGGCCGCTACCTTGCGCGAACAGGATGTGCTGATCCGCTGGGGCGGCGAGGAATTCCTGGCCTACCTGCCCGGCATCGGCACGGACGAAGCGCGCCAGGTCTGCGCGCGCGTGCTGGCGGCCGTGGGCGGCACGACTATCGCGCTCGACGACCGCGAACTCACCGCGACCATTTCGATCGGCTTCTGCCCCAAGGCCCTGCAGCCGGACGCCATCGATCCGGACTGGGAGCAGTTGGTGCACCTGGCCGACCTGTGCCTGTACGCGGCCAAGACGGGCGGCCGCAACCAGGCGATCGGCATCGTCGACGCCGGCGTGCTGGCACCAGGCGTGATCGCCGCGGCCGATGCGGACCTCAAGCGGGCGGCCGCCGAGGGCCGCCTCGCGCTGCTGAACGTCAGGGGACCTGCCGCGGTGCCGGACCGCGCGGCCGCCTGACGGTCGTCATCCCGCGCCGAGCTGCCGTTCCCAATACCCGGGCGTGTTGTACACCGCCTTGAGGTGATCGATGAAATGCCGGATCTTCGCCGGCAGGTAGCGCTGCTGCGGGAACACGGCCTGTATCGGGTAATTGCCGACCGCGTACTCGTCCAGCACGGTCACCAGTTCGCCCCGTTTCAGCTCGGCCTGGATCTCCCACGTGGACCGCCAGCCGATCCCCAGTCCCTGCTTGACCCAATCGAACAACAGCTCGCCGTCGTTGCAGGCGAGGTCGCCGTCCACGCGCACGGCGAACAGCTTGCCGTCGCGCCGGAACGTCCAGCCGCGCTGCTGGCCGCCCTGCAGGTTGAAGGCCAGGCAGTTGTGCTGCGCGAGGTCTTCCGGCGTGCGCGGCACGCCGTTGCGCTCGAAGTAGTCGGGCGTGCCGCAGACCACGCGCCGGTTCGGGAACAGCGGGATCGCGACGTAGTTCGGGTCCATGACTTCGCCGATGCGGATCGCCATGTCGTAGCCCTCCCGCACGAGGTCGACGACGCTGTCGGTGAAGTTGAACGACATCTTGAGTTCCGTGTGGATGGCGCGAAAAGGCGGTGCCTGCGGCGCCACGTGCTTCCGTCCGAACGCGGCCGGCGCCGACACGACGAGGTGGCCGCGCACCGTGCTGCGGCCCGCGCTGATGCTGTTTTCCGTGATGTCGAAATCGCGCAGCAGCTGGCGGCACGGTTCGATGAACTGTTCGCCCAGCGCCGTGAGCGTGAGCCCGCGCGTCGAGCGGTGCATGAGGCGCACGCCGAGGCGCTGTTCGAGGGCGTCCAGGCGCCGGCCCATGACGACGGGCGTCACGCCTTCCGCGAGGGCGGCGCCGGCGAAACTCCCTTTTTCGGTGATGAGGACAAAACTCCGTATTTCGGTATAGCGATCCATGCTGTCTTTCTCATTCAATACTTTAAGTATCGACAGTGCCGATAATAGCAGCAATTCATCTTGTGCTGGGTAATCGATATGCTGGGTCATCGTCTAAAACCAACCAATGAAACGGAGGAGAACATGGCCCGAATGAGAGCGATCGACGCCGCAGCCGAAGTGCTGCGCAAGGAAGGTGTGAGCACGGTGTTCGGCGTGCCCGGCGCCGCGATCAACCCGTTTTACTCGGCAATGAAGAAGAACGGCGGTTTCGAGCACGTGCTCGCCCGCCACGTAGAAGGCGCCTCGCACATGGCCGAGGGCTACACCCGCGCCAAGGCCGGCAACATCGGCGTCTGCATCGGCACCTCGGGTCCGGCCGGCACCGACATGATCACGGGCCTGTACTCCGCCCTGGCCGATTCGATACCTATCCTATGCATCACGGGCCAGGCACCGCGTGCCCGCCTGTACAAGGAAGACTTCCAGGCCGTCGACATCGAGTCGATCGCCAAGCCGGTCACCAAGTGGGCCGTCACCGTGCGCGAGCCGGACCTCGTTCCGCGCGTGTTCCAGCAAGCCTTCCACATCATGCGTTCCGGCCGTCCCGGCCCGGTGCTGATCGACCTGCCGTTCGACGTGCAGGTGGCCGAGATCGAATTCGACATCGAGACCTACGAGCCGCTGCCGGTCTACAAGCCCGCCGCGACCCGCGCCCAGGCCGAGAAGGCCCTCGCCATGCTGAACGCGGCCGAGCGTCCGCTGATCGTCTGCGGCGGCGGCGTGTACAACGCGGACGCCGCGGCGCGCCTGCAGGAATTCGCCGAGATCGTCGGCGTGCCCGTGATCCCGACCCTGATGGGCTGGGGCGCGATCCCCGACGACCACCCGCTGATGGCCGGCATGGTCGGCCTGCAGACGTCGCACCGCTACGGCAACGCGACGATGCTGGAATCCGACTTCGTCATCGGCATCGGCAACCGCTGGGCGAACCGCCACACCGGTTCCGTCGACGTGTACAAGAAGGGCCGCAAGTTCGTCCACATCGACATCGAACCCACGCAGATCGGCCGCGTGTTCGGCCCGGACTACGGCATCGTCTCCGACGCCGGCGCCGCGCTGGACCTGATGATCGACGTCGCCCGCGGCATGAAATCCATCGGCGGCCTGCCGGACCGCAGCGCCTGGGCGGCGCAATGCCAGGAACGCAAGCGCACCATGCTGCGCAAGACCCACTTCGAGAACTCGCCGATCAAGCCGCAGCGCGTGTACGAAGAAATGAACCGCGCCTTCGGCAAGGACACGACGTACGTCAGCACGATCGGCCTGTCGCAGATCGCCGCCGCGCAGTTCCTGCACGTGTACAAGCCGCGCAACTGGATCAACTGCGGCCAGGCCGGCCCGCTGGGCTGGACCGTGCCCGCCGCGCTGGGCGTCGTCGCTTCGGGCGCCAAGACGGACGTCGTTGCGATCTCGGGCGACTACGACTTCCAGTTCATGATCGAGGAACTGGCCGTCGGCGCGCAATTCAAGCTGCCTTACCTGCACGTCGTCGTGAACAACGCCTACCTCGGCCTGATCCGCCAGTCGCAGCGCGGCTTCGACATGGACTACTGCGTCCAGCTGGCGTTCGAGAACATCAACGCGCCGGATCTCGGTGCCTACGGCGTCGACCACGTGGCGGTCGCCGAAGGCCTCGGCTGCAAGGCGATCCGGGTGCGCGACGTCGACGACATCCAGCCCGCGTTCGCCGAGGCGAAGGCGCTGATGGCCAAGCACCGCGTGCCGGTGATCGTCGAGATCATCCTCGAGCGCGTGACCAACATCTCGATGGGCACGGAGATCGACGCCGTCAACGAATTCGAGGCGCTGGCCGAACAGCCGGGCGACGCACCGACCGCGATCCGCGCGTGATCCGGAATCAGGAGACAGACATGCCAAGATTTGCAGCCAACCTGACGATGCTGTTCAACGAACTGCCGTTCCTCGACCGTTTCGAGGCCGCGCACGACGCGGGATTCAAGGGCGTCGAGTATCTGTTCCCGTACGCCTTCGAGAAGGAAGCGCTGGCGGAACGCCTGCAGCAGTTCGGCCTGACGCAGGTCCTGCACAACCTGCCGGCCGGCGACTGGGACAAGGGTGAGCGCGGCATCGCCGTGCTGCCCGGCCGCGAGGCCGAGTTCCGCGAGGGCGTGGCCCGCGCCATCGAGTACGCCAGGGCGCTCAACTGCCGTCAGGTGAACTGCCTGGTCGGCATCGCCCCGGCGGGCGTCGATGCGGGCACCTTGCGCCGCACCGTCATCGAGAACCTGCGCTACGCGGCGACGCAACTGAAGCAGGCCGGCATCCGCCTGCTGATCGAGCCGATCAACACGTACGACATCCCGGGCTTCTACCTGAACACGACGCAGCAGGCGCTGGACCTGATCGAGTCGGTCGGCGCGGACAACCTGTTCGTCCAGTACGACGTCTACCACGCCCAGCGCACCGAAGGCGAACTGGCGAAGACGGTCGAACGCCACCTGGCCAAAATCGCGCACATCCAGGTCGCCGACAACCCGGGCCGCAACGAGCCGGGCACGGGCGAGATCAACTACCCGTGGCTGTTCAGGCACCTGGACCGCATCGGCTACGACGGCTGGATCGGCTGCGAATACAAGCCGGCCGCCGACACCCGCGCGGGCCTGGACTGGATCGCCAAGCTGGCCGCGCAGTAAGCCCTGTCATCAAAACACTGAAGGAGAATCATCATGGCAAACATCGGATTCATCGGCCTGGGCATCATGGGTGCCCCGATGGCGGGTCACCTCATCAACGACGGCCACACGCTGTTCACGAACACCGTCGGCCCGACCCCGTCGGCCCTCGTCGAAGCGGGCGCCCGCGTGTGCCTGAACGGCGCCGAAGTGGCGTCGCAATCGGACATCGTCTTCATCATGGTCCCGGACACCCCGCAGGTGGACGAGGTCCTGTTCGGCAAGGACGGCGTCGCATCGGCTCTGACGGCCGGCAAGATCGTCGTCGACATGAGCTCGATTTCCCCGGTCGCCACCAAGGACTTCGCCAAACGCGTCAATGCGCTGGGCTGCGAATACCTGGACGCGCCGGTGTCGGGCGGCGAAGTCGGTGCCAAGGCCGCGAGCCTGACCATCATGGTCGGCGGCAGCGAGGCCGCCTTCGCGAAAGTGAAGCCCCTGTTCGACAAGATGGGCAAGAACATCACGCTCGTCGGCGGCAACGGCGACGGCCAGATCACCAAGGTCGCCAACCAGATCATCGTCGCGCTGACCATCGAAGCCGTGGGTGAGGCGCTGCTGCTGGCCGCCAAGGCCGGCGCCGATCCGGCCCGCGTGCGCGAAGCGCTGATGGGCGGGTTCGCGAACTCGCGCATCCTCGAAGTGCACGGCGAACGGATGGTCAAGCGCACGTTCGCGCCGGGCTTCCGCATCGACCTGCACCGCAAGGACCTGAACCTGGCGCTGACCACCGGCCGCCAGCTGGGCGTGCCGCTGCCGAACACCGCCACCGCGCAGGAACTGTTCAACACCTGCGCCGCGCATGAAGGCGGCAGCTGGGATCACTCGGCCATGGTGCGCGCGCTCGAGATCATGGCGAACTTCGAGATCGGACAGAAGCAGTAACGCCAACACAACGTCAACGCGCGCGTGGGCTCGGGGAGCCCACCCTACGACAAGCCGCCCGTCTCGAGGCGGTATCGGGAACCGAACAGGAGACTTTGATGACTACGATGAATCCGCGCGAACTGCTCGCCAGCATGTTCACCGCCGCCGTGGACGCGGCCCAGCCCTCGTTGTGCATTCCGCGCAACCTGCCGGCGCCGCCCAAGGGCCGCACGGTGGTGATCGGCGCCGGCAAGGCGTCGGCCGCGATGGCCCAGGCGCTGGAGCGGAGCTGGCCGGGGCCGCTGTCCGGCCTGGTCGTCACGCGCTACGGCTATGCCGTGCCGTGCGAGCGCATCGAGATCGTCGAAGCCGCCCACCCGGTGCCCGACGCCGCCGGCCGCGAAGCCGCCCAGCGCATGCTGCGCACGGTGCGCGGGCTGTCGGCGGACGACCTCGTGATCTGCCTGATCTCCGGCGGCGGCTCGTCGCTGCTGCCGCTGCCGGGCGAGGGCGTCACGCTGGAAGACAAGCAGGCGATCAACCGCGCGCTGCTCGCGTCCGGCGCCAGCATCACCGAAATGAACTGCGTGCGCCGCCACCTGTCCGCCATCAAGGGTGGCCGGCTGGCCGCGGCCTGCCACCCGGCGCGCGTGGTCAACCTCCTGATTTCCGACGTCCCGGGCGACAACCCGATGGACATCGCATCCGGCCCCACCGTGGCCGACCCGACCACCTGCGCGGACGCGCTGGAAGTCGTGCGCCGCTACGGCATCGACTTGCCGGAAGGCGCGCGCCGCCTGCTGGAATCCGGCGCGGGCGAGACCGTCAAGCCGGGCGCGCGGCGGCTGGAGCACGTCGAAACCCACATCGTCGCCTCGCCGCAGATGGCGCTGGAGGCGGCCGCGGAGGTCTGCCGCAAGGCCGGCGTCACGCCGCTGATCCTCGGCGACAGCATCGAAGGCGAGGCGCGCGACGTCGCCAAGGTCATGGCCGGCATCGCGCTGCAGGCCAGGCGCCACGGCCAGCCGGTGGCGGGACCGTGCGTGCTGCTGTCCGGCGGCGAGACGACCGTCACCATCCGCGGCGACGGCCGCGGCGGCCGCAACGTCGAATTCCTGCTGGCGCTCGCCGTCGCGCTGGACGGCGCGCCCGGCATCCACGCGCTGGCGGGCGATACCGACGGCGTCGACGGCGCCGAGGAAATCGCCGGCGCGTTCGTCACGCCGGACACGCTGGCACGCGGCTGGGAACGCGGCATGCCGCCGCGCGCGAGCCTCGAGAACAACGACGCGCACACGTTCTTCCGTGCGTTGGGCGATTCCCTCATCACGGGTCCCACGCTGACCAACGTGAACGATTTCCGCGCGATCTACGTGGCCTGACCATCCGCTGTCAGTCGGTCGGGGTCGGAGCCCACCCTGAAAACCGGGCGCCGTCCCCGAGAAAAGAGACTTCCCTTTAGCGGGTACGCCGCGGCGGCGGCGTACCCGCTTTTTTTATTCCTCTAGTCAGTCGGGGTCCGAGCTCACCCGTGAAATTCGAGCTCCGACCCCGAATATTACGAGCCTCGACCCCGAATATTAAGGATTGATCATGCTACGCCAACGCCGCGCCCGCATCCTGGCCACTCTCGGCCCCTCCAGTTCCACCCCCGATCAAATCTACGCGCTGGCCCTGGCCGGCGCCGACGTCTTCCGCCTCAACTTCAGCCACGGCAGCCACGAGGATCACGCCGCGCGCTTCAACACGATCCGCGCCGTCGAGCGCGACATCGTCCGGCCCATCGGCGTCCTGATGGACCTGCAGGGACCCAAGCTGCGCGTCGGCCGCATGGCGGGCGGCAAGGCGATGCTCGAAACCGGTACCCGCTTCCGCCTCGACCTCGACACCGCCGAGGGTACGGCGGCCCGCGCCGGCATGCCGCACCCGGAAATCTTCGCCGCGCTGCGGCCCGGCACCGATCTGCTGCTGGACGACGGCAAGCTGCGCCTGTGCGTGGACGCCTGCGGCCCCGACTTCGCCGAGACGACCGTCATGGCGGGCGGCGCGCTGTCGGACCGCAAGGGCGTCAACGTGCCGGGTGTGGTGCTGCCAATTTCGCCGTTGACGAACAAGGACCGCGCCGACCTGGCGTTCGGCCTGGAGCTGGGCGTGGACTGGGTGGCACTGTCGTTCGTGCAGCGCCCCGAAGACATCGTGGAGGCGCGCGCCCTGATCGGCGACCGCGCCTGGATCATGGCCAAGCTGGAAAAGCCGGCCGCCATCGACGCGCTGGAGGGCATCGTCGCCCTGGCCGACGGCATCATGGTGGCGCGCGGCGACCTGGGCGTGGAACTCCCGCCGCAACAGGTGCCCGTGCTGCAGCGCCGGATCGTGCATGCCGCGCGTGCCGCCGGCCGTCCCGTCGTCGTCGCCACGCAGATGCTGGAATCGATGACGTCCGCGCCGGTGCCGACGCGCGCCGAGGTGTCCGACGTGGCCACCGCGATCTACGAGGGCGCCGACGCCGTCATGCTGTCGGCCGAATCGGCGTCGGGCCAGTATCCGGTGCAATCCGTGGCCGTGATGGACAATGTGATCCGCGAAGTGGAGCAGGACGCGCGCTGGCGCGAAGGCCTGGACGCGAGCCACCAGCCGGCCGACAAGACGACGGCCGATGCGATCTGCTGCGCGCTGCGGCGTGTGACGAACCTGCTGGCGCCCGCCGCGACGGTGACGTACACGGCCAGCGGCGCCACGTGCCTGCGCGCGAGCCGCGAGCGGCCGTCCGCTCCCATCCTCGCGCTGACGCCGCGCGCCGAGATCGCACGCCGCCTGGCGCTCGTATGGGGCGTGCATCCGGTCGCGTTCCAGGAAGCCGAGGGCTTCGAGCGCATGGTGGCGGACGGCGTCGCGGCCGCGCAGCAGCACGGCCTGGCCGACGTGGGCGACGACGTCGTGGTGGTGGCCGGCTTCCCGTCCGGCCGTCCGGGCCGCACGAACCTGCTGCACGTGGTGCGCGTGGGTGAGGAACCCGGCATGTGATATTCCGCGCATCTTGCCGCGTCGCGTGTCTGGTAACGTAGCGTTCCACCACCGACAGGAGATGCGCATCATGGAACACATGAAGACCCGGCTGGACAAAGCGCAGGCGTTCGCCGACCTGCACCGGCGCGGCAACTGCTTCGTCATCCCAAACCCGTGGGATGCCGGATCGGCGAAGCTGCTCCAGCACCTGGGCGTGCCGGCGCTCGCGGGGACGAGCGCCGGCTTCGCGTTCTCGCAAGGGAAGACGGATCCGACCATCACCGTGCGCGCGATGCTGCCGCACCTGGCCGAACTGGCCGCGGCGACGGACCTGCCGCTGTCCGCCGACCTGCAGTCGGGTTTCGGCGCGTCCGCCGACGACGCGGCCCGCACGATCGTCGAGGCGGCGGCGACCGGCATCGTGGGCGGCTCCATCGAGGATGCGACCGACGATCCGCACGACCCGCTGTACGACATCGGCCTGGCCACCGACCGTATCCGCGCGGCGGCCGAGGCGGCGCGCTCGCTCGGCTTCAAGTTCGTGCTCACCGGCCGCGCCGAAAACTTCCGCGTCGGCAGGCCGGATCTCGGCGACACCATCCGCCGCCTGCAGGCCTATCAGGAAGCGGGCGCGGACGTGCTGTTCGCACCGGGCCTGCGGACCGCCGAAGACATCGCGCAAGTGGTGCGCTCGGTCGACCGCCCGGTCAACATCATGATGGGCATGCCCGGCATGCCGCTCACCGTTCCCGAACTGGCCCGGCTCGGCGTCACGCGCGTGAGCCTGGGCGCGTCGCTCGCGCGCGCCGCGTACGGGGCGCTCATGCGCGCGGCGCGCGAAGTGCTGGAGCAGGGGACGTTCGCCTACGCGGACGATGCGCTCGACGCCGCGACCCTGAACCGTATCTTCACGCCAGCCTGAGTTGTACCGGAACGGAACACCCGGTTGATCCGAAGTGGCGCAACGGCGTGCCCGCGCCGGCCGATGTCGTGGCGCCGCGTCCTGGAATGGTTCCTGCAGTGATGGCAGCAACAGACCATCACGGAGACAGGGACCCCATCGACCATGGCATATCGCAAGCACCTGCGGCGGACCGTACTCGCCGTTGCCGCGGCCTGGCACGGCATCGCGGCCGCCGACACGCCGCCGGCCGTCGTCGAAATCGTCGGCACGACGCCGCTGCAGGGACCCGGCGTCGCACGCGAACGGATCGCGGCGAACGTGCAGGCGCTTGACGCCGGCGCCATCGGCGCGCCGGACGGCGCCACGCTGCCGGACGCGTTGAACCGCCGGCTGGGCAGCGTCTTCGTCAACGAGATCCAGGGCAATCCATTCCAGCCGGACGTCAACTACCGCGGCTTCACGGCGTCGCCGCTGCTCGGCACGCCGCAGGGACTGTCCGTGTACATGGACGGCGTGCGCATGAATCAACCGTTCGGCGACGTCGTCGGCTGGGACCTGATCCCGCGCGCGGCCATAGCGGCGCTGACCCTGATGCCGGGCTCGAATCCGCTGTTCGGACTGAACACGCTGGGCGGCGCGCTGGTCGTCCGCACCAAGGATGGCGCGCACGATCCCGGCACGGTCGTGGATGCGCAGGCGGGCAGCTACGGCCGCGCGGAGACCGGATTCGAACACGGCGGCCATGACGGGCGGGGACTGCACTGGTATGTCACCGGCACGGAGTTTCGCGACCACGGCTGGCGCGACGATTCGCCCACGCGCCTCGGCCAGTTGTTCGGCAAGGTGGGCTGGCGCGGCGGGTCGAGCGACGTGGCGCTGAGTGCCGCGTTCTCGTCCAGCCACCTGGCCGGCAACGGCTTGCAGGAGTCGCGGCTGCTGGCGCGTGACTACGCCAGCGTCTACACGAAGCCGGACGTGACCGGGAACCGCGCCGCGCTGCTGAATCTCGCGGGGAGTCGCGACGTCGCCGCCGGCGTCCTGCTGTCGGGGAACGCGTACTACCGCCACATCCGTACATCGACAGTCAACGGGGACTTGAACGACGATGCGCTCGTCGACGACGCGCCGAATGGACTCGTCAACCGCACGGCCAGCACGCAGGCGAGTGCCGGATTGAGCGCACAGGCGTCGCTGTCCGGTGGGCTGGCGGCCGGCGCGGCGTTCGACGCGAGCCGCGTGGACTTCCGCCAGCGCGCGCAATTCGGCACCGTGACTTCGGACCGCGCCATCGCGCCGGTCGAGCTGTTCGACGGCGCCAGGGCGGTCGACCTCGGCGGCCGCACGCGCACGTGGAGCGTGTATGCGATGGACACGCTGCGCCTGCGCGACGGCCTGCACGTCACCTTGTCCGGCCGCTACAACCGCACGGCCGTCCACAACCGCGACCGCATCCATCCCGGCGGCGGCAGCGGTTCGCTGGACGGCGACGATCGCTACGGCCGCTTCAATCCCGCGGCCGGCATCACGTGGTCGCCGGCGCGGACACTGCATGCCTATTCCGGCTACAACGAAGGCAGCCGCACGCCGACGGCCGTGGAACTGGGCTGCGCCGACCCGGCGACTCCATGCAAGCTGCCGAACGCGATGGCGGGCGACCCGCCGCTGCGCCAGGTCGTCACGCGCACCTGGGAAGCGGGCCTGCGCGGGACGCTCCGCGGCGTGCACTGGAACGCCGGTGTGTTTCGCGCGACGAACGCCGACGACATCCTGTTCGTCGCCGACGACGCGGCGGGCTTCGGCTACTTCCGCAATGTCGGCCGCACGCGCCGCCAGGGCGCCGAGCTGGGTGCCGACACTCATGCCGGTGCGGTGGTGATGTCCGTGCATTACACCTACCTGGCCGCGACGTTCGAAAGCGGAGAGACCATCAACGGTGCCGGCAACAGCGGCGCCGACGCGGACGGCAACATCGCGGTGCGGCCTGGCGACCGCCTGCCCTTGATGCCGCGCCACGTGTTCAAGGCGCGCGCCGAGTGGCACGTCGCGCCCGCGTGGTCGGCGGAACTGGGCATGCAGGCGGTGTCGGATGCGACGGCGCGCGGCAACGAGAACGGGCTGCATCGCCCGGACGGCACCGGGTTCCTGGGCGGCGGCTTGACCGCGGGCCATGCCGTGTTCGACCTCGGGACGATCTTTGCGCCGGCACCACGCGTACGCCTGTTCGTCCAGGTCGACAACCTGTTCGACCGGCGCTACGCGACGGCGGCGCAACTGGGCGTGGCGGGCTTCACGGCGGACGGCACGCCGATGGCGCGGGGCGACGGCGCGCGCCCCGTGCACTCGACCTTTTACGCGCCCGGCGCGCCGCGCACGATCCGTTTCGGCGTGCGCTGCACGTTCGATTGAGTCCGCACACGCTTCACACCCACAGCCGGTACATCCAGAACGACTCGTCGTCGACGAAGCGGCGTGCGAATTCCGCCGGCGCGAAGCCGGTGATGCGGCGTACGGCCCGCGTCATGTGGGCCTGGTCGGCGAAGCCCTCGTCCAGCGCCATGGCGGCCCAGTCGAACGGCTGGCCGGCGTCGTGGCGGTCGCGCGCGGCGAAGAACAGGCCTTCGGTGCGCACGATCGCCTGCCACTCGCGCAGCGAACGGCCGCTGAACGACTTGATGCGGCGCTCGACGTGGCGCGGGCTGTGTTCGCGCCGCCATTCGTGCGCCTGCCACGCGAGGCGTTCGACCCAGTGCCGGCCGAGCTGGCGCAGCGAGGCCTGGCCGGAATCGCGGCCGCGCAGCGCCTGCCAGCGGCGCGCGAGGTGACGCTCCAGCACGTCGATCAGATCCGCGTCGGCGCTGGCGCGCAGCGCGTCCCAGAACGGCGTCCATGCGGCGTCCATGACGTCTGCCGCCGGCACGAACCGGTCCTGGATGCGCGCGAGGTCCAGCCCGAACAGGGCTTGCGCGGCGTCGGCGCGGAAGAGCGCCATGCAGCCGTGTCCCGTCGTCGGCGCCCAGCTCGTGCAGGGATCGGCCTGCGTGCCGGAGACGACGCAGGGTGAACCGAACGGTTGCCATTCCACGCCGTGCGCGCCTTGCCTGACCTGGCCGACGTCGACGTCGCGGAACCACGACAGCGTGACGAGCGGCGACGACGGAAAATGCGACAGGCGCTGGACGTCGTCGAGGTGCAGGCCGCGGGTGTCGCGCCCGGCCAGCGCGACGAGCGCGCCCTGCAGCGACGGCGGGGGCAGGCGCAGCCAGTCGGTCGGCCGGCCGGAGGGCGCGGCGGCGCGGGGTGCGCGTGCGAGTGGATCGGGGCAGGGCGGGCGCCGGGTCGGGATCACGGCGTGCGAATGGGCGCTGGCTGCTTGCGCAGCAGCGCCCACAGCGTGTAGGCACCCAGCGCTGTCCCGTACGGGAACTTGAACAGGTCGAGTACACTGAATACGATGAGGAAGACGCGGCCATTCCGGCTCCCTCTGAGCACCGCGATGCCGGCGGCGGCGTCGGCCAGGGCGATGAGGATGAACAGGGTCAGGAACACGACACCCAGCCCCAGGATGAAGCCGGGTACGTGCGCATCCTTCACGAAGGCGGCGAAGCCGCCGAACGCGAGCCCGCCCAACATCAGGAAGGCTGCACCGATGAGCCCCAGGACGACGTGGAGGACGGCGGCGATACGGGTATGGATATCCATGCGATCTTTCGGCGAGAAGCGGAGCCCTAGTATACGTCCGCGGACCGGTCGACATACTCACACAAAATCCCCCCGATGTCGTTTTCGTTCAATACCGCACGCCGGCCCGGTTCGACAATGGGCGCCATGAAAACGACCACGCCCCCATCCTGCCCCTTCCATGCCGGCGCGACGCATGCGGCCCCGGTATCCCATCCACTCGGCACCTGGCCTCCCGGCCCGCCGTCCGGCCTGACCGGTTGGCGCTTCCTGCGCCAGATGTCGGGCGACCTGCTCGGTACCTTGTCGGGCTGGCGGCGCGAGTACGGCGACATGGTGCACCTGCCCATCTGGCCCGAGCACCAGGTCATCGTCACCGACCCGCAACTGGTGCGTGAACTGCTCGTCGACCAGCACGACGCGCTGGTCCGCTGGGAGCGCGGCATCGAGGTATTCTCGCAAGTGCACGGGCACAGCACGCTGACGTCCGAGGGCGCCGCGTGGCGCACGAAACGCCAGGCGCTGCAGCCGGCGTTCACGCCCAAGGCCGTGCAGGCGTTCGCGCCCGCCATCGCGTCCGCCGCCGCCGCCGCGTTCGCGCACTGGCCGCAGGCGGACGATGCGTGGCCGATCGAGAGCGCGTTCACGTCGCTGGGCATGGACGTGATCGTGCGGATGATGTTCTCCAGCGGGATCGCGGCCGACGCGCGCGAGGCCGAGCGGGCCGTACACGTGTGCTCCGTCGCCGGGAATGCCGAGATGTACTGGCCCGCCAGCTGGCCGGACTGGATGCCGTGGAAGCGCACGAAGCGCCGCGCCATCGCCACGCTCGACCGCCTGATCGATGGCCAGGTGCACGCCCGCATGGCGATGGCGCGGGCGGACTGGCCGCAGGACCTGCTCACCCGCTTGCTGACCCTGCACGTCGACGACCCGGCGACGTGGCCGCTCAAGGCCGTGCGCGACGAGTGCATGACGGCGTTCCTGGCAGGGCACGAGACGACGGCGGCGACGCTGACGTGGTGGTCCTGGTGCATGGCCGCGCATCCGGACGCGCAGGCGGCCGCGCGCGCGGAGGTCGACGCCGTGCTGCAGGGCAGGGCGCCCACGGCCGCGGACCTGCCCGTGCTGGACTATCTGGGGCGCACCCTGCAGGAGACGTTGCGCCTGTATCCGGCCGCGCCGGTGCTGATCTCGCGGCGCGCGCTGCGGCCCATCACGCTGGGCGGCTGGCAGTTGCCGGCGCGGACGATCTTCGCGGTGCCGCTGCACCTGATGCACCACGACGCGCGCTGGTTCCCGGAACCGGAGGCGTTCCGTCCCGAGCGGTTCGCGGCGGATGCGCCTTCGATCCCGCGCGGCGCGTTCATGCCGTTCGGAACGGGGCCGCGCGTGTGCCTGGGCCAGCATCTCGCGCTGGCCGAGATGACGCTGCTCGCGGCGATGTTCCTGCAGCGTTACACGGTCGCGGTGCCGGGCGGGATGGCGCCGCCGCGACCGGTCTTCAACATCACCCTGAGGCCGGAGACGCCGCTGGCGCTGCGCCTGACGGCCCGGTAGGGTGGGCACCCCGTGCCCACGCGCAGCCGGCTCCGACACGGACGGATACCGGTCATTCACGCGTCGGCCGAACGCGTGGGCGGCGTGCCAATGAAAACGGGCGCCGGAGCGCCCGCTGCCACGAGGGCGGAGGAAGTCTTAGTCGAGCAGGTCGAACAGCGTGCGCGCGATGACCTTGGTGGCGCGGCGCAGGTCTTCCAGGTCGATGTGCTCGTCGGCGCGCTTGGCGTTGCTCTCGCCGACCGTGCGCGGACCGCAGCCGTACAGCACGGCCGGCACGCCCGCCTCGCCGAACAGGCGCGCGTCGGTGTACAGCGGCGTGCCGGCGGCGCCGATCTCTTCGCCGAACACGCTGGTGGCGTGGCGCGACAGGGCGTCGACCAGCGGCTGGTTGCCGTCCAGCGGTTTCAGGGCGTTCGCCAGCAGCATGCGCTTGATCTCGACGGTGATGCCCGGGCAGTCGGCGACGGCGGCGCGGATCACCTTGTGCAGCGTCGCTTCGACCTCGAGCGGGTTCTCTTCCGGGATCATGCGGCGGTCGAGCTTCAGCACGACCTTGCCCGGCACGACGTTGGTATTGGTGCCGCCTTCGATCAGGCCCACGTTCAGGTAAGGGTGGTTGATGCCCTTGACCTGGCTCTTGACCTGCTTGTACTGGGTGTTCTGGTCGTACAGCGCGACGAGGATGCGGGTCGCGGCCTGCAGCGCGTCGACGCCGGTTTCCGGCACGGCCGCGTGGCCCATCTTGCCGTTGACCGTCACTTCCATCTGCAGGCAGCCGTTGTGCGCGGTGACGACCTGGTAGCTGAAGCCCGCGGCGATCAGGAGGTCCGGCTTGACGAGGCCTTGCTGCAGCAGCCAGCCCGGGCCCAGTTCGCCGCCGAATTCCTCGTCGTACGTGAAGTACAGTTCGACGCCGCCCTTGAGCGGGGCGCCCAGCGCTTCCAGGGCGCGGGTCGCGAACGTGAAGGTCGCGAAATCGCACTTGCTGACGGCGGCGGCGCGGCCGAACAGCTGGCCGTCGACGACTTCGCCGCCGTACGGATCATGGCTCCAGCCGTCGCCCGGCGGCACCACGTCGCCGTGCGCGTTCATCGCGACGGTGCGGCCCGCGCCGTATTTGCGGCGCACGACGAGGTTCGTGATCGTCTCCAGGCCGGCGGCCTTGACGGTGGGCGCCGGCACCGCGTGCTTCTCGGCGTCGAAGCCGAATGCGCGCAGCAGGTCGGCGGCGCGCTCGGCGTGCGGGGCGTTGTTGCCCGGCGGGGTGTCGGTCGGCACGCGCACGAGCTCCTGCAGGAAGCGCACTTCCTCGTCGAAATGGGCGTCGATCCAGGCGTCCAGCGCTTCGTAGGGGGCGGCGGTGTTGTTGGTGGCGGTCATGGTCATGTCAGAAGTCCGATGCGAGTTGGTCGAGAAGGGCTTGGTACGCCTGGACGCACAGTTCGGCGTCGTCGTTGGTGATGGATTCGAGCGGGTTGTGGCTGATGCCGGCGTTCAGGCCGCGCAGGAACAGCATCGCCTGCGGCATGATGTCGTGCAGTTTCATCGCGTCGTGGCCGGCGCCGCTGGGCATGCGGAATACCGGTAGGCCGAGCGTCGCGACGGCGCGCTCCCAGCGCTGGCGCCATTCGGCGGCGCACGGCGCGGCGGCCGCGCGCATCGTTTCCTCGAGCGCGTACTGGAGGCCGCGGCGCTGGCAGATCGCCGCGAGTTCGGCCTGGATGTCGGCGGCCGCGGCGTCGCGCACGTCGTTGGTGGTGGCGCGCACGTCGAGCGAGAAGCGGCAGCGGCCCGGCACCACGTTGATCGAGCCGTTCGGCACGTCCAGCATGCCGACGGTGGCGACGAGATCGGCGACCGCGCCGCCGCGCTTCTCGGCGAACAGCACCAGTTCGGCCGCGGCGGCGGCGGCATCGCGGCGCATCGTCATCGGCGTGGTGCCGGCGTGGCTGGCGACGCCGACGATCTCGCCGACGAATCGCACGCTGCCGTTGATCGAGGTAACGACACCCAGCGGCAGGTCGAGGTCGTTCAGCACCGGCCCCTGTTCGATGTGCGTCTCGACGAAGCCGAGGTAGCGCGCCGGATCGCGTTTCAGGGCGGCGATGTCCTCGACCTTGAGGCCAGCGTGTTCGATCGCCGCGCGCATCGTGATGCCGTCCGCGTCCTTCTGGTCGAGCCACGCCATGTCGAACGATCCGCACAGGGCGCCCGAACCGAGGAACACGGCCTTGTAACGCTGGCCTTCCTCTTCGGCGAAGCCGACGACTTCGATGCCGTAGGCGAGGCGCTTGCCCTGGCGGTGCAGTTCGCGCACGCAGGCCATCGGCACGAGGATGCCAAGGCGGCCGTCGTACTTGCCGCCGTTGCGGACGGTGTCGTAGTGGGAGCCGGTCAGCAGGCGCTTCGCGGCAGGATCGGCGCCATGATAGATGCCGACGACGTTGCCGACGGCGTCGATCGTGACGTCGTCGAAGCCGCATTCCTCGCGCATCCATTGCGCCAGATGAAGCGCCGCGGCGCGGTGCGCATCGGTCAGGTAGGTCACGCACAGCTCGCCGCGCTCGGCGTACCCGGGTTCGGTGTGGGTGGCCAGCTGTTCGTGCCAGTCCCACACGTCGTTGCCGAGCGCCGGGTGCTGGTCGAACTTGTCGTCCAGGCGGATCTCGGCGATGCGGTGGATGTTGCGCAGCGCTTCGGCGAATTCGAAGTCGGGCCCGTTGCCCAGCCGGCGCGCGAAGGTGGCGATGATCTCGGCCTTCTGCAAACCGAGGCCGCGCGGGCCGCGCACCGCGAGGATGAACGGGAAGCCGAATTTGGCGTTGTAGTCCGCGTTCAGCTTCTGGATCGTCGCGAATTCCTCCGGCGTGCAGTTCGTCAGGCCGGCCTTGTTCTGTTCATTCGTCGATTCCGCCGTCAGCGATTTGCTGACCATCGCCTTGCCCGCGAGCTCCGGGTGGGCGCGGATCAGGCCCAGTTTTTCCTCGTGCGAGGCGTCGCGCACGGCTTCGACGAGGCCGCGCTTCAGCTGCGCGAGCGTCGCGAACGGGCGCCTGGGCCAGGCGCGCTGCGCGATCCACGGCGAGTGCTCGTAGACGCCGTCCAGCAGCGCGGTGAAGTGCGCCTCGTCGGCGGCGTTGAGTGTCTCCAGCGTTAACATTGTCATTACTCCCACGCGAAAGCGGTGTCGGGGTTGTAGGGGTGCGCGGTCTTCCAGTGGCGCGCGATGTCGATGCGGCGCGCGACCCACACGCGGTCGTGCTGCTCGATGTAGTCCAGGAAGCGCTGCAGCGCGCGGAAGCGTCCCGGGCGGCCCAGCAGGCGGCAGTGCATGCCGATCGACAGGATCGACGGACGGTCGCCGCCTTCCTGGTAGTGGACGTCGAAGGCGTCGCGCAGATAGGCCAGGAACGGATCGCCGTGCGAAAAACCCTGGGGCAGCGCGAACCGCATGTCGTTGGTGTCCAGCGTGTACGGCACGACCAGTTGCGGCGCCTGCGTGCCGTCGGTCTTGCGCACCTTGAGCCAGAACGGCAGGTCGTCGCCGTAGTAGTCGCTGTCGTATTCGAAGCCGCCGTAGTCGGCGACGAGGCGGCGCGTGTTCGGGCTGTCGCGGCCCGTGTACCAGCCGAGGGCGCGTTCGCCGGTCAGGCGTTCGATGGCGTCCATGCCGCGCGCCATGTCGGCGCGCTCCGCCGCCTCGTCCATGTTCTGGTAGCTGATCCAGCGCCAGCCGTGGCAGGCGATCTCGTGGCCCAGTTCCTTGAACGCGCTCGTCACGTCCGGGCTGCGCTCCAGCGCCATGCCGACGCCGAAGACCGTCAGCGGCAGGCCGCGCTTTTCGAACTCGCGCAGGATGCGCCAGACGCCGACGCGCGAGCCGTATTCGTAGATGCTCTCCATCGACAGGTGACGGGTCGGGAACGAGGCCGGGTTGAACATCTCGGACAGGAACTGCTCGCTGCCGGCGTCGCCGTGCAGCACGCTGTTCTCGCCGCCTTCTTCGTAGTTCAGGACGAACTGCACGGCGACGCGGGCGCGTCCCGGCCAGTCGGCGTACGGCTGTTCGCGGCCGTAGCCGGCGAGGTCACGTGGGTAGGGTTGGGTCATGATGGCTCGTTCGTGGGTCACGGGTGAAGGATGTCGGCCAGGTCGACGCGCTGCGGATCGAGGTGCAGGTTGTGCTGCACGTTGGCCAGGTGTTTCGAGACGAGGCGCACGGCCGCCTTGACGTCGCGCTTTTCGAAGGCGTCGACGATGGCCACGTGCTCGTCCAGCGATTCCTCCGCCGACTGCGACGACTGGCGCATCAGCGCGATCAGCGAGGAGCGCGTCAGCAGCTCGGACAGCATCTGCACCAGTACCTGGTTGCCGAGCATCTGCGCCAGCACGAGGTGGAAGTCGCCCAGCAGGCGGGTGCGCCCCGGGACTTCGGCGTTGGCGACGGCGGCCTGTTCCAGCTGCAGGTGTTCGCGCAGCTGCTTGATCTGGGCGTCGGTGATCGTCGCGCACAGCTGCCTGGTGACGGCCGTCTCGAGGATAGTGCGCACTTCGAACACGTCGTTCGCTTCCTCGGCGGTGGGCGTGGCGACGAACGCGCCGCGCGCCGGTTCCAGCACTACGAGGCGGTCGCGCGACAACTGGTTGAACGCCTGGCGCACCACGGTGCGCGACACCTTGAAGATGTCGCCGATCTTCTGTTCGGACAGTTTGGTGCCGGGCATCAGGCGGCGCTCGGCGATCGCGGTGGTGATGGCGTCGACGATGCGCTGCGTGGCGCCGCCGGCCGGCGCGCCCGCGGGCGTATCATGGGTCAACGGGACGATCTTCAGGGGCGTTCGGGCTCGGCTCATGGTCGCTTTACACAATAAGTGATTGACATCGTGATTGGAGTGTATACACTTTTCGAAAAAAAGAAAACACAAAGTGTATGCAATTTTTTCGTCAACCAAGAAAGGAAAACAGATGGGACACCTCAGCACCCACGTGCTCGACACCATGAACGGCTGCCCGGCGGCCGGCATGTGCGTGACGCTCGAAGCGCTCGACGCCAATGGCGCGCGCACGATCAGGACGCTCACGCTCAACAGCGACGGCCGCAACGACGGCGGTCCGCTGCTGAACGCCGAGACGATGGCGGTCGGCCGCTATCGCCTGACGTTCGCCGTCGCGGCGTACTTCCGCGAGAAGGGCGTCAGCCTGCCCGAGCCGGCCTTCCTCGACGTCGTGCCGCTGGAGTTCGGTATTTCGGACGCGGCCGGCCACTATCACGTGCCGCTGCTGGTCAGCCCGTGGTCGTATTCGACCTACCGTGGCTCGTAAGCATCAAGCCTTGTTCTTGTCATAAAAAATCTCCCCATTTTCGACAAGATCGTATACAGTTGTAGATGTCGCCGCGGAGCACATCGGCATGCGGGCCCAGCCCGACGCCGGTGGTTGCGATGATTTGCCCCTCACAGAGCCCGCTGTGGTGATGGGACAGTACGTGCAGTCGTTCATGCCGTACTTCCTTTCGTAAGAGGCTCTATGGAATCCTATCTGCTCGACTGGGCCAACCTGCTGTTGCGCTGGACCCACGTCATCACGGCGATCGCCTGGATCGGCGCATCGTTCTACTTCGTCTTCCTCGACAATTCGCTGACCAAGCCGACCTCTCCCGACCTGGTGGAGAAGGGTGTCGACGGCGAGCTGTGGGCCGTGCACGGCGGCGGCTTCTACCACCCGCAAAAATACCTCGTGGCGCCGAAGTCGATGCCCGAAGGCCTGCACTGGTTCTATTGGGAGAGCTACGCCACGTGGCTGTCCGGTTTCGGCCTGTTCACGGTGCTGTACCTGTTCAATGCCGGCACCTTCATGGTCGACAAGCAGGTGCACGACTGGACCGCTGGCGCCGCCGTCGGCACCGCGCTGGGCTTCCTCGTCGCGTTCTGGCTCGTGTACGACACGATCTGCCGCACGTTCGGCCGCAAGAAGAACGGCGACGCCATCGTCGGCGGTATCATCTTCGTGTTCGTCGTGTTCGCCGCCTGGCTGGCCTGCCAGCTGTACGCGGGCCGCGCCGCCTTCCTGCTGGTGGGCGCCATGCTGGCCACGTCGATGAGCGCCAACGTGTTCTTCTGGATCATCCCGGGCCAGCGCAAGGTCGTCGCCCAGCTCAAGGCCGGCCAGCCGGTCGACCCGATCTACGGCTGGCGCGCCAAGCAGCGCAGCGTCCATAACACGTATTTCACGCTGCCGGTGCTGTTCGCGATGTTGTCGAACCACTACGGCTGGCTCTATTCGGGCGACAACAACTGGGTCGTTCTGGTACTGATGATGCTGACGGGCGCCCTGATCCGCCAGAGCTTCGTGGCCCGCCACAAGGCGATGGTGCACGGCAAGCGCGTGCCGTGGGAATTCGCCGGCTTCGGCGTCGCCGCCCTGATGGGTCTCATCGTCTACCTGGTCCCGAAACCCGAGATCGACGTGCCGACCATCGCGTCCGCCGCGCCCACCGCGGCCGTCGCCAACAGCGGCGCCGCCGCCGGCGCCAGCGCGCAGAACGTCAGCTTCGAACAGGTGAAAGGCGTCGTCGCCCAGCGTTGCTCGATGTGCCACTCGGCCGCGATGGCGTCGAAAGGCATCTCGTTCGATTCGCCGGAATCGATCAAGCGCCACGCCCAGGAGATGTACCAGCAGGCCGTCGTGCTCAAGCAGATGCCGCTGAATAACGCGACCCAGATCACGCCCGACGAGCGCAACCTGATCAAGCGCTGGTACGAGGAGGGCGCCCCAGTCAACTGATCACCAGGGGCCCCGTGCCCCGGCCGGCCGCGTCACGAGCGCGGCCGGCGTCCCGCGGGCAGCATGCATCCTTCGTTTCGAACGCAGTAACGCAGTACACGCACCACACGCAGTACGGCAGCACCGGCAGTTCAAAAACCAAAGGGGGACCACCCCCGCACAGGAGACAAGCATGACCCAAATTTCCCGCCATCCCGTGGATGAGCGATTGCCCCTCGGGCGCCTGACCGCGCTCGGCCTGCAGCACGTCCTCGTCATGTACGCCGGCGCCATCGCCGTGCCGCTGATCGTCGGACGCGCCCTCAAACTTCCCCCCGAACAGGTCAGCATGCTGATCTCGGCCGACCTGTTCTGCTGCGGCATCGTGACCCTCATCCAGTCCCTCGGCCTGACTTCCTGGTTCGGCATCCGCCTGCCGGTGATGATGGGCGTGACCTTCGCGGCCGTCGGCCCGATGGTGGCCATCGCGAACGCGGTGCCCGGCGTCGACGGGGCGCGCGCGATCTTCGGCGCCGGCATCGGCGCCGGCGCCGTGGCGCTGCTCATCGCCCCGTTGATGAGCCGCCTGCTGCGCTTCTTTCCGCCCGTCGTCACCGGCACCATCATCCTGATCATCGGCGTGACCCTGATGCGCGTCGGCGTGGGCTGGGCCATGGGCGGTCCGGACAACACGGCGCAGAGCGTCGACACGGTCAAGCTGGCCGCGATGGTCGACGCCGCGCGCGCCAGCGCCGCGCAGGCCGCGAGCGCGCTGCCGCCGGGCAGTGCGGCGCCCGCGCTGAAGCTGGCCGGCCCCGTGCCGATGACGCCGAATCCGAACTACGGCGCGCTGGACCACCTGGGCATCGCCGCGTTCGTGCTGGCGGTCGTGCTGTGCCTCGTGCGTTACACCCGTGGCTTCCTCGCCAATATTTCCGTCCTGCTGGGCATCGTCGCCGGCTGCATCGTGACGTTCGCGTTCGGCGAGATGAACTTCGCCAAGGTCGGCCAGGCCGCCTGGTTCCGGCTCGTGACGCCGCTGGCGTTCGGCGCCCCCACGTTCGATCTCGTCATGATCGTCACGTTCGCCGTCGTCATGATCGTCGTGATGATCGAATCGGCCGGCATGTTCCTCGCGTTGTCCGAATTGACGGGCAAGGACCTCGACCGCAAGCAGCTCGCGGCCGGTCTGCGCACGGACGGCCTGGGCACCCTGATCGGCGGCCTGCTGAACACCTTTCCGCACACGAGCTTTTCGCAGAACGTGGGCCTGGTCGCGGTCACCGGCGTCAAGAGCCGCTGGGTGTGCGTGGCCGGCGGCTGCATCATGATCGTGCTGGGCATGCTGCCGAAAATGGCGGCGCTCGTGGAAGCGATCCCGCAATTCGTGCTGGGCGGCGCCGGCCTTGTGATGTTCGGGATGGTTGCCGCGGCAGGCATCCGCATCCTGACCCGCGTCGACTTCCGGAACAATCGCTACAACCTGTATATTGTCGCGCTGTCGATCGGCTTCGGCCTGATCCCGCTTGTGGCGCCGCGCTGGGCCCAACAGATGGCCCACAGCCTGCATCCGTTGCTGGAGTCGGGCATCCTGCTGACCGCCGTCGCCGCGGTCGCGCTGAACCTCTTCTTTAACGGAACCCGCGACATCCCTGCCGAGAGCCATGGGGATGCGGGCGCCACCAACAACCACCAACCAATCGTCCAAGGGAGCAAAGCATGAAGAAAACCGTCCTGACCATGGCGCTGTGCGCGTGCGCGGCAACGTCCGTCCAGGCCGCCGAATGGAGCGATACGTCGATCGGCTACCGTACCGGCAGCCGTTTCCGCGAGCCGTTCAACGGCGCGGACATCCACAAGGACATCCTCGACATCAACCACGTGAGCGGTTATGCCTACGGCACCAACTTCTTCAACCTGGATGTCCTGCTGTCGAACAAGACCGACCCGTCGGCGCCGGGCGCGAGCTCGGGCGCGCAGGAGTTCTACCTCCTGTACCGCAACACGGTTTCGCTGACCAAGGCGACCGGCAACCCGTTCGCCTACGGCCCCGTGAGCGACGTCGGCATGACCTTCGGCTTCGACGTCAACACGAAGGACGACGCCGGCTACAACTCGAAGAAGCGCATGCTGGTCGTCGGCCCGACGTTCTCCTTCAAGGCACCGGGCCTGCTGAACGTGGGCATCTACGGCCTGTGGGAGAGCAACGCGCCGACCAACGAGTTCTCGGGCGTCTCGACCCCGCGCTACCGCTACGACACGCACCCGATGCTGGGCGCCGTGTGGGCATTCCCGGTCGGCGGCACGGGCTGGTCGTGGGAAGGCTTCGCGAACTGGATCGCATCCAAGGGCAAGGACGAATTCGGCAACCAGACCGCGCCGGAAACGAACATCGACATGCAGCTGCTGTACGACGTCGGCCCGCTGCTGGGCGCCAAGCCGAAGACCTTCCGCGCCGGTTTCGAGTACCAGTACTGGCACAACAAGTTCGGCAACGACAGCAAGCACGTGCCGGGCGCATCGGCCAGCACGCCGATGGTGAAGGCCGAATATCACTTCTGATTTCCGAGTAGGACGGGACGGCACGGCGGTGCCGGCCTGTCGTTGCCACCGGCGCGCTTGCCTTCGGGCGGCGCGCCGTTTTTTTTGCCACCGGGGTCAGAGCCCGGTTTGGATCAATGTCCCGATGCACAACGACCGCCAACGTCGGCGCGCGTACGACCTTACGCGGAAGCGCTTGCACCAAAACGTGCCGGTCTTTCCGACGCTTGCCGGCTACCGCGATATCTTCGGCATTCTCGTCGAGCCGGGCGCGCACGGGACGTTGCGCTGGTTTTTTCATTGGGGCAGGCCGAACAGCACGGCCACCATCGACGGGAGTCATAACGTCGTGACCGCGTCGAACGGGGCGACGTATGCCATCAACGGCCCGGCCCTGGCGTCGCCGACGCCTGAGGAGTTGCAGGGCATGCGCTGCCGCGCCGACCGGGACTGATTCATTGACGGGTTGCGGCGGTCGCCCGCGCGAACGCCGCCGCGAATGCGCGCCCGGCCGCCTGCGCGCGCGGCGCGCCGACGTCGAACGTGCAATGCCGCAGCGCCGGCGTGCCCGCCAGTCCGGCGTCGGCCAGCACGTGCTCCGCGCGCAAGGCGCCGAGCATCCCGTCCAGCATGACCTCCTGCATGTCCAGCGCCGCGTTGTCGGTGTGGCCGGCATCGAGCACGCTGGGCGCGAACGCCATCGACGTCGCGCCGTGGCGGATCGCCTCGCGCATCGCGACGCGGCAGGCGCGCCGCAGCAGGTCGCCGTCCAGCGCCGCCGGATCGCCCATGCCGATCACCAGCACCGCACGCGGCGTCACGCCCGGCGGCGGCGTCGTGACCAGCAGCGTTTCCATCGGCTGCGCCCGGAACGCGCCGGCCGCGCGCAGGCGCGCCAGTTGGCCGCCGAGCGCCTGGTCCAGGGCGAGCAGCCCGCCGCCCATGGCGCCGCCCAGTTCGTGCTCGAACATGCAGGCCACGCTGAAGTCGACGTCGGCGTGCGCCGGGCCCCATGCGACGACGTCGAACGCGACGCCGTCGAGGGTGCCGATCGGCAGGCGGATGGGGGCGGAGGCGGTATCGGTCATGGTGGGGCGATACTAACGCGGATTGCGCAGCGCCGCATCCGCCAAAGGTCAGGGCGCGGACATATAATGCCGGACCCATCGCACATCGACACCAGGAGAACCCACGCGTGAACGCCGTAGAAAAAGCCAGCGCCTTCGTCGGCAAGACCTTTTCGGTGTGGGTCCTCCTGTTCGCCGCCCTGGGATTCTTCGCGCCGCCGCTGTTCACCGGCTACAAGACCTGGATCGCGCCGCTGCTCGGCATCGTCATGTTCGGCATGGGCCTCACGCTGTCGGCGGCGGATTTCCGCGAAGTCTTCCGGCGGCCGAAGGATGTCGCGATCGGCGTCGTCGGGCACTACCTCATCATGCCCGGCATCGCCTACCTGCTCGCGCTCGCGCTGCGCCTGCCGCCCGAGATCGCGGTCGGCGTCATCCTCGTCGGCTGCTGCCCGAGCGGCACCGCGTCGAACGTGATGACCTTCCTGTCGAAGGGCGACGTCGCGCTCGGGGTGTCGATCGGGTCGGTGTCCACCTTGATCGCGCCGTTCGCGACGCCGGCCCTCGTGTCGCTGCTCGCGGGCGGGTGGATGCACATTAATACGACTTCGCTGTTCGTGGACATCGTGCAGGTGGTGATCCTGCCGATCGCGCTCGGCATCGCGGCCAAGACCCTGTTCGCCAGGCAGGCGGCGGCCAGCGTCAAGGCGCTGCCGCTTGTGTCTACGGTGGCGATCGTGCTGATCATCGCGATCATCGTCGCGCTGAACCAGCCGAAACTGTTGACGAACGGCCTGCTGATATTCGCGGCGGTCATCCTGCACAACCTGCTCGGGTTTGCGCTCGGCTATGGGTTTGCCCGGCTGTTCGGCATGAACCTCGCCAAGCGCAAGGCGGTGATGTTCGAGACCGGGATGCAGAATTCCGGCCTCGGCGCGGCATTGGCCGCGGCGCATTTCAGTCCTCTCGCCGCCGTGCCGAGCGCGCTGTTCAGTGTGTGGCACAACCTGTCCGGGTCCGCGCTGGCGACGTGGTGCGCGCGCAGAACGGATTAGCCGCCACGGCCCGGGCGGAAACGGTCCGACTGCCGCGATCCTGTCGTGCCTGACCCGAATTTGGTGCAGAACGCCGCCATGGAACGGGGACGGGAATGCTTGGCACCGGCATCGTGTCGATTGGCAAAAATTTATCGGTCTACGGTCTATTGACGGTAGACGGCTGTGCAATCGTTTACAATCTCGTCAACATTGCAGCGCGCTGACGTGCGGGAGGCAAGGCCACGTTCCCGTCGCGCAACCGATATTGGCGCCGCCACGGCCACCGTCCAACGACAACGAACCATCGTATGCACATACGGATTCTCGGACTCGAACGATCTATCCACTTGCTGCCATTTGCCGGGTGCCGGCGGACTGTGGCTTCTGGCGAAGTCGAGGCGGGGGGCGGGTGCGGGCACATTGCATTCACGGACGGCCCGGCACGCGCTGGCGATCCTGCCGTCGAAGGACTGCCGTGCTCCTGATCCGCGCGCGCCAGCAATCGATTCTCGAAGACGACCAGCGTCAGGCCTTCGCGCAGCGCTTGTTCGAGGCGCTTGCGGCGCTGCGGCCCGAGGCGATCGAAGCGAGGGGCAGGGCGGCCGTCCGCGCGCATGTGAGTACCGGCCTGGATCGGGCCCTGGCCCGCGGGATCGTGTCGGAACAGGCGCTTTGGCAGTGGGCGCAGATCGTCCTCGTCCACGGCGCCGAGTTCGATTCGATGTCCTGGGCCGCGCCCCTGCTCGAGCCTGTGCCGCGTTCGATCGCCGACGGCAACGACCTCATGACGGCACTTTATGCGGAAGCGGCGCGACGTGTGGCCGGCGCGGGAGAGGTCGAGTGAAGAAGCGGATCGAGGCGTGCCTTCTCCAGCTTTGCGTGGCCATCAAGACGTTCATGGAAGGGAATGTCCTCGACCGCAAGGCCATCGAAGCCTTCGAGTCCGCGCTCCAGAAAATGTCGTCCCTGCTGCGCGCGCTCGGGCGTGACCTCCTGCAAGCGCAAGCCAACCACGGCTTGCCGTTGCTTCCGGCAGAGATCGCGGAAAACACGTTGTTCGAGGCGCAGATCACGGCATTGATGACGCTGCGCAGCCACGCCGCGTTCGGGGCGCGCGTGGCCCGGCGCACCCGGTTGCTCGCGCAGACGGTCTCCCGGTATGTCAACGGCGGCCTGGTCGACCTGGCGACCGGTCAGCAATTGCTTGGAACGATCGCCTACCATGGTCACGAACTCAAGCAATTTCATCGACGATGCAGGTCGATCGCAGCGAGCGAGGCGCTGGAGTTAATCCACAAGAACGCTGGCAAGAATCCGGCGGCTTGGTTGAGGAAAATCGCTTCTCGGCTGCTCGCGGCCGAGACGACATGGACGCAGAAGGTCACGGACTTCGAGAAGAAGACGGTGCAGGCCGGGCAGTCCTTTTCCTCCAGCAAGTCCGCCGTGACGAGCATCATCCCCTGTGGCATGCCCGGCATGCCCGGCATGGCCGGTTTGCCGGAGACGACCGAGCAAATCGAATGCATTGCCGTCTATCGGGGGCTGCATTTTCGCCGCGACTACTTCAGCGATTTCGATATCCTGAACCAGAGTCTTGCCTCGCTCGACCAGATTCCGGCCTCGAGCGAAGAGGCCCGCCACCGCGCGAGCGTCGAGCCGGGGCTGGTCGAATCGCAGGCGCAACTGGATCAACTCGACGAGGAAGCCATGGGCATCGCCCGCAAGTTGCGCGCCCTCGAGGGCGAGGCGGTCAAGCAGCACTGGAGCGGGAACAAGCAGGGCGACCAATACTACAGCCTCATCCAGCGCTACATCAATACGTATGGTGCCTTCAGCACCGAAATCAAACAGGCCGACAAGGCGCCCGCACTGTATCGAGGTCTCGACTTCAGCCTGACGCCCTTCGTATCGTTCTCGTTCAATCCCGTGCACTCGATCCGCTACGTGCTGGGCATCAAAACGCCGGAAGAGCAGTCCGAGCAACGGCGCCGTCAGGGAATGATGGGCGAGCTCTACATTTATCTCATTCCACTCGTCCCTGACAACATCCTGCGCCTCAACAACGTGCTGCAACTCGCGGCGCAGAAGAGCCTGTCGATAAAGGCGCGCATCCTCAACGAGGCCGAGGTGAACGTTCTCGGAGGTATGTCGTCGGCCTGCCTCGTGGGGCGTCTCCTCGTCGGTGCGTCGGGGTTCGACTTCTATGCGCCGGACGAAGAGGGTGGCGATCCGATGAAGCAATCGAAGCTCGACAACTGGCAGGAAGAATTGGCCGCGCGCGCCATCGGCTGTGCGGCGAGCGAGGCGCAGCAGCTGGGCTGGAAGATAGTCGGCTACGAGTCGCTCCCGACGATTTCTTCCGCTGCCCTGGTAAATCCCTATTTCGGCGTGGCCAATATGCCGACGGAGAAAGCCCGCCTCAACACCGCCGAGAAACAGTCGGTCCAGGTCCAGCGTGCGTTGGCCCGAAAGGTTACGGCATTCAACAAGGGCTTTTCCTCGGTCGGCGGTACCGCCGCAACCCTTTCATGGGGCGCGGCGTCGGACGAGGTCGAGGTCGAGGGCGAGGACGAGGACGAGGACCCACAAGGCCCCGGCTCGGGCAATCCGGACGACATCGTCATGTTCGAACCACTGCAAGTGCCGTCGTATCCGAAATCGGTCACCGAGTTTCTCCAGCAACAAGGTGTTCAGGCGCCCGATGCCTCGCTTGCGAACCTGTTTGAACACTTCAACGAGGGCCAGGCCACGCCCGAAGGACACAATTGCCTCATCCATACCCTCGCTCAGCTGGAAGCCAATGATCCGAACGTCATGCCGGACTTCGTCCAGGAGCGCCTGGCCTACGGTCTTCCAACCGGCGCGACGATCGACGTAGGCACGACCGGTCACCTCATGGCGGTCACGCGTGGATTGCACGTCCAGATATACGCGATCGGATACGGTGGGACAGTTCAAAACATGACTTCGGTCGGCAACGCCGCGGGAACAAATTGCACGATCCTGCAATTCGGCGCCCACTTCGTTCCACTGTGGCCAAAGTAGGATCGCTGTGGCGCGATAAAAAAGTCCGCCACAAAATAAAAAGTTAGCCACAAACTAAAAAAGTTTGCCACAACTGCGGCGGTGCTTAGAGCACATGACAAGCGGTCGACTTGCTCTGAGAGCAACAACGCCGTAAGCTGAGCCATTCTGAACGTCCGCTATCGGCCAGAAGCGGCCCTTCAGTATGGCCTGTCGAGAAAGTAAGCGTGAACAAAGTTCCTTTCCCTATTGCCGATTGGCGTGACGATCCACATTGGACGGTCAAGAGCTTTTTCAACTACGTTTGCGAACAGCGAGCGCTCGTTAGGGTCCTCGATGTCGTTACGCAGAGAGGCACATACGCATACAACGAGGAATACTGCGCCTTTCCTGACCCCGACGATCCTGACGCGAGGATGCACTTTAATGGTGTGGCATTTGGCGTGTCTGATGACGAAGTGATCATTACCGAGGGCGAGTTCTGGCGATACGTTCAGCAAGCGGGCCTCTTCTGGATCGAACACTACAAGGCCGATGCTGATGTAGTTAGGCGAATTTTGCTTCGAGTGCCCGGTTGATCTGCGCGGGAACGTCTGGTATGGGTCGGTTCCGGCCTGTCGTGACAGTTCGCGACTTTTCCAGCTCGGCAACCTGCTATGCTGAGTCGAACGGCCGGGTTCGGCCAGAAGCGGACGCACATCAGCTACTCATCAGGTCGTTCGATAACGGAAACTAGCGATGCTGGACTTTTCAAGCGCGATACTTATCGCCGCTCTCCTTTACGTGTATTGGGTCGGTCCGGTGCTGATCTTCCTTAACTGGCTATTGACCCGTTGTCTGGCCCGGGGCCACTCGGGAGTCTCGATTGCTATGGCTAACGTTGTTGTCTCTCTACTGTTACTCGGCCCGGTCAAATCACCTGGTGACGGTTTCCTATTCAGGGACAGCTACGGCCCGTGGTATTTCGGCGGATCCTCGGATCTACTGTCATGCATTGGTCTGGTAGGAATGTGCCTTGTATCGGTGGTGACGACCCTGGTCTCGTTCTCCAATCAACAAAAACAGTCTGAAGACACCAACACGACGGCCAAGACCTGAAAAAAAAGGAAACCGAACATGAGATGCTATGCTGGCTTGAACGGCCGAGCTCGGCCAGGAGCGTCCGTAGGCAACTGATACTTCGCCGGTTCAAACGCAGCAAGATAATTCAATGGTTACAACTATCTCGTTTGACTCGTCTACTCGGCCTATCTACACGCACCTGGAACCCATAGTCGATCTGCTTCTGCAGCATGGGAATGAACTAGTGCGGCCATACCGATGGGGAGAGAACCGGAGCGGATTCTTCTGCGTCTTGGCAAAGCCCATCGATTTCGATCTGATCGAGTCAACATTCGTGTTGCCGGAGACCGTACGTCTTGTACGTTCCGAAGGGAGTGTCGAATGCGACGTCACTTGGGCAACCATCAAAGGCGGCATGGCCCTAGGTGTTTAGGAATTGCATGCGACCCGAAAATCGTTTGTGAAGGTCCGCTTCGGGTCAAACTCGGCCTGTCGTGACAGTCCGATAGATTGTCGGCGCAGCAACATGCTATGCTGGCTCGATCGGCCGGGTTCGGCCACAAGCGGTCACTCGACCATTGGAGAATGGTAATGAGGGAGAAACGCTATTGGTTCCCCGTGCGATCAGCCAGAAATGGCTGGGGATGGGGACTCCCTTTGGTATGGGAAGGATGGGCGGTCATCTTGATCTTCTTCGTGCTGCTCTTCGGCGGCTCGATAATTTTGGCCCCTCACGGGGTACTTGCATTGATAACAAATGGCGTCGTTGCCGGAGGCTTTTTGCTTGCCATGGCGTTCTGGAAGGGGGAGCCGCAGAGTATGCGTGACACCAACTCGTCCTGATGTATTCATGCGCCAGGCGAACTACAAATCTTTCTTTTTGGTCTGCTTCGGGTCGAAGGCAGTCCATCGCGACAAACGGATCTCGGCCAAGAGCGGAGCGGGGCGAGGGGCTTCTGTCTGCAAGCTAATCGAAGAACTGAGCCAGTTTAAGGGTGGACCTGCATGACCAGTTTCGTGGTTCCTGAATTCGACATTCACTCGGCGATGATGAGATTTCGCTTGGCAAGTCGAGAACTGTTCAACAACTATTTCCGCACAGGTGGGCGTGATGACGAAGCATGGCAGGCTCAAGAGCGTTTCTCGCTCGTCGAAGAGCATCTATTCGATGCACTGGTCACCATGCCCGCAGGCCTGCCGTGCGGCAGTTACGGGAAGCCGCAGGAGCGCATTTCGCTCGCGTTGGCATATGGCGAGCTCGCGCCCTGGATGCTCAATCGAGAATTGGATTCTGGCTACTGGGATCACGCACAAACAGAGTTCACAGGCGACGCGGTGCTTTCGTTCGTCACCTTCTTTGACTGGGATTTGCTGGATGTAATCGACTGGCGATACGTTCGAGTGATAGTGAGAGCTTGGCCAAGCCATCCCGAGCTTGCGGGCAAGCACGCCCTAGTCGAAACAATCTACCTACGGTTTACACATTCAGAACGCGTGCTGTAGCGCGCAGTGCGGCGAATGTCGGATCTACAACGGCTCGTTCCGATTTCTGGACCTCTGCTCTGGGTCGAAAGTTGCCGTACACCGAACGGGTGAGATTGGCCAAGAGCGGAATAACCGACGGCTCCTTGCTGATTAACCGCGGTGCCGAAAGTTTAGAAAATATGGGCGACATGGCGTCAATTTTTCGATTCACACTAGTGGCCTGCCTTGGGCTCTACGTTGGCCAGCGCGTCGTTCTCGCCCTTCGCAGCGGAGTTGCGAATGCTGCTGGCACGTTATACAGAAGGAAAAATCAACCGATTCGGTTTTGGTTCGTGGTTTCGTTCCAGCTATTACTTGTGATTGTTTGCGCTACAGTTCTATGGAAATTACTTACCGGTTGACGGAACAATGGATAAGCCGCGTTGAGCGGCCGAAATCGGCCAATACCGGACTGTCGAAATTTCAGGAACCATGTGCAATCTCCCCGAAAAGCTACTCGAAAAAATTAGAGCTGCTGGACACTGGCAAGACGGCTGGCAGCGGGACTCTAATGGTTCCGACATCCTGGCTACAGCGTTTCGTCTTCACAGTGGCAGGAAGGTGCAACTCGTGGTCAATCGTGACGGCAAGATTCTCTATTTACTCAACCCGCTCGTTTACGCTCGCGGTGAGCCAGTGCCGCCAGGGGCGTCGAGTTTCGATTTCGACCTGTCGGACATCCAGGCGCTTTGTGGCCAGCGAATAGTTCGTTCGAGGTTTTTCCCTTGGGTGAAGCGGTACCAAGATTACGACCTTGTTCAACTCGATTAGCATCCGTGCTTGACATGATTACGTCTGCAAGGGGACGGTTGCGGCCGGTTATCACTGTCCGTAACTTTTCCGCATCAGCAACATGCTATGCTGGATCATCGGCCGGGTTCGGCCAGGAGCAGACGTTTGCAGTTCACTCCGAATAACGATACTTGCGATTGTTGAATTGTTTGCCATGGATAAAACACGACGTCGCCCAGTTTTAATGCCTGCACTGATGCTGGTCTCATCAACCGTTAGTTGTTCACTTGCGCTTTCAGCACCGATCGATTGTTCACTGGCAAAGTACGACGTGGAAGAGACCATTTGCTCTCATCCTTCGCTAACAGCACAAGACAAGGCAATCTCAGACAGACTTGACGCTCTAGGGCGCGCATGCCCTTCGCTTTGCCCACTGCTGATACAGGGTCAGAAGTATTGGTTGCGCGAGCGGTGGGACTGTCGAAACATACCAGGTGTTTTCGAGAAGGCAGAGGGACTAGCAACCTGTCTCGCCAGCAGAATGGAGCAACGCCTACATCAGCTTAACGATGAACCGCAAACTTGCGACCCGGAACCCTTGATTGTAGGGTATCGATTCGTGGACCCAGTGTATATGCTGCGATACGGCGATCATTACATTGGTAAGACCGTCTCGGTATTCGGCAGCATGATCCTTGATAGCTGTCGAGCACCAAATATCAAGGAGTTTACTGGGAGTATTGTAGGAAACTCTCCCCATCATGAACGGTATCGTGCAGTTTTTAGTTCGATGTCAGAAGAGGCAAGGGAACGCCTGTGCGCTCAACAACCTGCGGCGCACTGGCAGGGCGTAGTCAAACAAGATAGACGAGGTAGTTATCTCTTCCTATCTGAATAATAGTCTGGCCCCGCGACGCTAAACGTGATGCCTGATCGTAGTGGCTGTGAAGGTCCGGATTGGGTCGACAGTTGCCGTACGCTGGACGGCGTAGATTGGCCAGACGCAGACGTTATGGCAACTCCCGAATAAGGTACAGGTATGTCGACACGCACCAAGCTCCTGATAGCCAACGGGCTGATGAGCGTAGGGATAGTTCCTTTGGCGTTCTTTGTCGTGTGGCTAATCGGGATCCTGACCTGGACACCCAGTCACCGAACAATCATCCCAATAATGGATCCGCTCAGCACGATTGGCCCGTTTGTTCTGAGCTTTATCTTTACGGCTGCGGTGGCAGGCACAAGTGCGGCTTGGTCATGGGATCTGGTACGGGCAAACCCTCAAAGCCGCTCGCGAGTGGCTCTAGGATTGAGGATGCTGACTGCAACGTTACTGATCAGCCCGTTCGCGCTGCTCTTCCTGACGAGGTTTCTCCAACGGTAAAGCCATCGCAGCAACGTCTGGTATGGGTCGGGACCGGCCGGTCGTGACAATCCAAGGATTTTCCTGCCGAGCAACCTGCTATTCTGCCGCGACAGACCGGCTTCGGCCACTACCGGCCATTCGTGAAATGGGAAAAGATATGAGTTGCGTGTTACGAGTGTACGGTGAGGACCTTGAAATTGATGCGTTACTTCCAGGGCTAAAATTGGTTCCGTTCCGCACTTGGAAAAAGGGGCAGGAGCGACCTTTGAAGGGACGATTTCATGTTGATTCAGGCGCTAATTTTGTCGTAAGTGACGCCGAAATTGATAATTTCCCGGCCCAACTGGCCGATGCTGAATCGTATTTAGCAAACAATCATGACGAAATTTGGAAGCTTGCAACCGCTGCCGGTCTGGCTGGGGCTGTTCTGGATTTTGCGGTTGCAACGCGGCCAGGATTTGCAACTCAAACAAGCAATTTTTCTAGCGCATTCTTGCAGCGCATGGTCCACCTAAAATTAGATCTCGCAGTGTCTCACTATTTGACAGAGACTGATATCGGCCAGGAGCGGTCATCTAACACGTAGGATATTCCATGCGCATTGTGGGCTGGCCTGAAGAATCAGATTCAGAGGGCGGTATTCTGCCCATGACGATCTCTAACGTGGATTTTCATAGGACACCGGATGAGCTACGTTTGATCGCAAACTTCTTGCTGAGGGCAGCTGGCGAGCTCGACCTCGCTCAAGCGAATAATTCGGAACTGAACGTCGGAGTTGAACTCGGAATGCGCCTGATCGCCGCTGCAGGCGACATCGACGTCAAGGCCCTTTCGGACAGCATCAACCTGCTGGCAAAGCTGAACATCACACACACGGCGAACCGGATCACGTTCACCGCCAAGGAAGAAATTCAGATCAACGGCGCGCGAAGCTACGCCACCTTCAATTCTCAAGGTATCGAGCTCGGCACCAGTGGGTCGTTCAGATCGCATGCCAACGACAATAGCCTGCTCGGACCGAAGAACGCCGCGACCCCGGATATGCCCGTGGTGCACCGCTTCCAGCAAGAAGCGAAATTGAAGCTGTCGATCTGAGCGGCCATGGAAAACGATCGGCCGCACGCCGACACCCGGCAGGCGCACCTTGCCCCGCCACATCGGACAAGTTGACCGGACGCACGCCGGCGGACCTGGCGTAGCAAGCGCGGTGTCGGCGCCGTGATCGGCGCGTCTGCGCAAACCTGCTATTGCCGATGACCGCGAATTTCCTCGTCAGGGGACTGCACGCGTGGATTGGAGAAACCGCTTCTTACTTCTGAGGTTTTGGAAACGGGCACTTTGCTAGCGATTCTGGGGTATAGAAGAACAGTATTGGCTTCGAGGTCTTCGACTTCTTGTATGCCACTCCCTTGCCCTGCTTGATCCCTTGGCCCGTTTGAGAAAACACATATTCTCCACCGGCTTTGCCGTTGACGACTTCAATCCGGGCGAGCTCGTAATTACCCGAATCGGGATCGTCAAGATCGGTCTGAAAATTTTCGAAAACAAGCGGAATGGTTTCCTTGGAACCCGCGTACTGAATAACCGCGCCCACCTCCTTATTCAATTCTGTGTCCTTATAAGTTCTCATGACGAATGCAATGTCTCGATCTGTTTTTCCTCGCGAAACGTGCGTCCAACATGTTTGCTCGACCTCGACTTCGGCATGAGCAACGTTGGTTGCTGCGACTACGGCTAGAAATAATAACGCGGAAATCTTCATGGAATTACGGCCTTTGTTTGTCAAGTGACACAACGATCTGCCACGGCGGGACTTTTAATATAAAACGCTTCACGGGTGTACCATCTTGTTTGAATTGGCCAGTGGGCTCCCGCGCACTATTCCTTCTTTAGGAGAATGTCAGGCTTTCAGATGGCGCATCGGCGACCCGGTCCAGCAGGATATCGCGCAAGAACATGATGCTTTGAAGTCGAACGTCCAGCCCGTTAACGGTTTCAATAGTGGACCCGCCGTTGACTGCCTTGCTCGCAGCAACGGCGTCGTCCTGCGAGATGCCGTTATCCATTTTCTTCACCAGGCTCGGCTTGTCGATAACAAACCACGCGGCGGAGTCAGCGCAATTCACGGAATTATAGTCGTCATTGCCCCGGCAAATATATTGGTCGGGATCCCAGCCAAGCAGTTGGTACTGCCCTGAGGCTTTGTTGCGTAAATCAGGCCCGACCGGCGTAAAACGCGCAGGTCTGGTAGCCTGAGCGGGATGAAACCAGCCCCGCAGAAGTACCGCACGACCAACTGGAAGACGTACGACGAATCGTTGAAATCACGCGGCTCGCTGCTCATCTGGCTTGATCCGAGGATGAACTGGCACGGGCGACCGAGCGGCAAGCGCGGACGCAGCCAGGCGTTCAGCGACGAGGCGATCCAGTTCTGCCTGGGCATCAAGTGCCTCTTCAATTTGCCACTACGCCAGGCCATGGGGATGACGCAAAGCCTACTGCACCTGGCTGGGCTCGACTGGCCGGTGCCGGATTACAGCACGGTTAGCCGGCGGCAAAAGACGCTGCAGGTCGTTATCGGCGCTGTGCCGACCACAACGGGCTTGCATCTGCTGGTGGACAGCACGGGCGTCAAGATGCTGGGCGAAGGCGAATGGAAGACGAAGAAGCACGGCGCGGATTACCGCCGCCAATGGCGCAAGGTGCACCTTGGGATCGATGCGTCTACGCTTGAGATCCGGGCTATGGAAGTCACCGACAACAGTATCGGCGACGCACCTGTCCTGCCAGCGCTGCTGGGCCAGATTCCCGCTCACGAGCGCATTGCCAGTGTCAGTGGCGACGGCGCCTACGATACGAAGGACTGCCATGAAGCCATCGCGTTGCGTGCTGCGCAGGCGATCATCCCAACCCGCAAGAACGCCAGGCCCTGGAAGGCATACCGCTGCGGTGCCGATGCACGCAACGACATCCTCCGGGCGACAAAAAGGCTGGGGCGGGCAATATGGAAGAGATGGGGCGGCTACCACCGGCGTAGCCTCGTTGAGACCAAGATGCGCTGCTTCAAGTTGCTGGGCGAACGCATCATGGCACGCGACTTCGACCGTCAGGTTGCCGAGCTACACGTGCGGGCTGCCGTGCTGAACCGCTTTACTCGGCTGGGCGCCCCGGTTACGGTTCCAGTGTTATAAAACGAACCACAAATAGCGTCAGCTCGGCCTTCGCTCAATTTACGCAACAAAGCCGAAGTAGCCAATAATTACACAGCGCCCCGATCTTTTAGTGATCAGATGAAACACTTGGACGGCTCTATGCGCAAAGTTGCGGATATGCACTTACATCAGCAAGTTAGGAAATCTGAGGTGCTACCATCCGCCGCACAGGTGGATTTCAAGCCTGCCTTAGATGTCTTGCTTGCTGAAATTCTAAGGATACTCCAGTAAGCTGCCCCGAAATTTCGTCACGACACGCTTTCGAGTCCAACGGCCGAGATCGGCCAATAGCAGTCGTCTCGCAACGGTTTTAAGTGTACTTTTTACGCTACTTTTACGGTAGCCGAGCGTAAAATTTCATCAGTCGATGGAACCCGAGGTGGCGGCGAATGAAACAAGACGATATCAATGAAATGGAATGGCGTAACCCAGCCAATTGGACTTGGCGCGGGCCGCTCGGCCTCTATTCCAGTAAACGCGACACTCGGCTAATAGTGCCGAAAGCTACGCCCGTGATGGGATGGACACTTAATTTCGCGCACCCTAGTTGGGTGTATGTATTGGCTGCCATCGCAGTGTTACCTCTCGCCTTCGCTTTGGCACAACGCATGTTCTCGTAGACCCATCGGTTAACCTGCCGAGATATTGTCCGCTTCGGGTCCAGGCTGTGTAAAAACGCGAAATCACGACGTTTTCGGGGGTCTCTTTACCATTCCCGACCTCGTGAAAACCTCGTAGCGAGCGTTTTGAAAGGCCGAGCTTCGCGGACGTCTCACCGGGTCTGCGTTTTGACACAGCCTCGGTCAAAAGCAGACGTTGGGCTAGCAACAACTGCCCCGTTTTGTGGCAAACATTTTTATTGCGATGATTGCCTCATACTAACGATCGAACGCTTTTGTGGCGAACTTTTTTGTTGGGCAACTGTAGTCCAGTCGGGTCTAACTCTTTGATTTCTTTGGAGCGGTTATGGCAGACTTTTTTATTTGTGAACAATCGCTCGCCAAGCGTCGTCCGGTACGGGGGACACCGACGCCACACGGGCGTCCGGACCGCGTGGCTACTGCCCGGCGAGAATCGCCTCCACCGCCGCGATCTCGTCGCCCGCCAGCGGCGCCATCTGCACGGCCCGCACGGCATCGAGCACCTGCTGCGGCCTGCTGGCGCCGATCAGCACCGACGCGATGGCCGGCTGGCGCTTCACCCACGCGAGCGCCAGTTGCGCGAGCGTGCGCCCGCCCGTGCGCGCGACGTCGTTCAGCGCGCCGATCATGTGCAGGCGCGCCGGCGTGATGTGCTCCGGCTTCAGGAATCCGACGGACCCCGCCGCGCGCGAATCCGCGGGCAGCGCGCCGCCGAGGTAGCGGTCGGTGAGGAGTCCCTGCGCCAGCGGCGAGAACGCGATGCCGCCGATGCCTTCGCGTTCCAGTACGGGTAGCAAGTCGGTCTCGGGCTGGCGCGTGAGCATGTTGTAGCGCATCTGGTGGATCACGAACGGCGTGCCGAGGCGGCGCAGTTCGGCCGCCGCGGCGGCCGTGCGTTCGCCGCCGTAGTTCGAGATGCCGGCGTACAGCGCGCGGCCGCTGCGCACGATGTAATCGAGCGCCGCCATCGTTTCCTCGAGCGGCGTGTCGGGATCGGGACGGTGGTGATAGAAGACGTCGACGTAGTCCAGGCCCATGCGTTTCAGGCTCTGGTCCAGGCTCGCGACCAGGTATTTGCGGCTGCCCCAGTCGCCGTACGGGCCCGGCCACATCGTGTAGCCGGCCTTCGTGCACACGACGATCTCGTCGCGGTGCGGCTTCAGGTCCAGGTCGAGGATGCGGCCGAAATTCGTTTCGGCCGACCCGGGCGGCGGGCCGTAGTTGTTGGCCAGGTCGTAGCACGTGATGCCGTGGTCGAACGCCGTGCGCACGATGTCGCGCTGGCGGTCAAGATCGTCGGCACCGCCGAAGTTGTGCCACAACCCCAGCGACGCGGCGGACAGCCGCAGGCCGCTGCGGCCGCAATGCGGGTAAGGCATCGAGGCATAGCGTCCGGCCGCCGCCTTCCAGGTCACGGTACGACCTGGCCCGCGCCCGCGGCCGGTTTGCACACGTAGATCGTGGCCGGCTTGCCGTCCGGCGAGCGGTACTCGCGCTCCACCGCCGTGCGGGCCGCGTCGACCAGCGCATGCGGCACCACGGCCACGACGCAGCCGCCGAAGCCGCCGCCCGTCATGCGCACGCCGCCTTCGAGGCCGATCACGCCCTTGACGATGTCGACCAGCTTGTCGATCGGCGGCACGGTGATCTCGAAATCGTCGCGCATCGAGGCGTGCGACGCGGCCATCAGCTCGCCCAGGCGCGCGAGGTCGCCGCTGGCCAGCGCGTCGGCGGCGGCCAGTACGCGCTCGTCTTCCGTCACGACGTGGCGCGCGCGGCGCAGCACGACCGGGTCCAGCTCAACGCCGCGCGCTTCCAGCGTGGCCAGGTCGAGGTCGCGCAGCGCGGGCAGGCCGAAGTGGCGGGCGGCCGCCTCGCACTGTTCGCGGCGCACGTTGTAGGCGCTGTCGACCAGGCCGCGCGTCACGTTGGAATTGAAGATCATGATGGCGGCGTTGTCCGGCACCGGGACGGGCTTCACGTCGAGCGAACGGCAGTCGATCAGCAGCGCGTGGCCGGCGACGCCGCAGGCGGAGCTGATCTGGTCCATGTTGCCGCACTTGGTGCCGACGAAGTCGTTTTCCGACGCCTGCGCGATCAGCGCGATGTCGATCGGGGACAGCGCCTCGAAGCCGGGCAGGGTCGCGAACAGGCGGCCGACGGCGACCGACAGCGAGGCCGACGACGACAGGCCCGCGCCCTGCGGCACGTCGCCGGCGATGGCCAGGTCCATGCCCTGCATCGGCAGGCCGCGCGCGACGAACTGCGCGACGACGCCGCGCACGTAGTTCGCCCACATCGGCGCGGCGAGGCGGGTGATCGGGGCGTCGAGGTCGTATTCGTCGAGCGCGTCGGCATAGTCGGCGGCCACCACGCGCACCTTGCGGTCGGCGCGCGGACGCGCCGCGATGGCGGTGCGGTAGTCGATGGCGCAGGGCAGCACGAGGCCGTCGTTGTAGTCGGTGTGTTCGCCGATCAGGTTGACGCGGCCGGGGGCCTGGACGAACAGCGTCGGCGCGCTGCCGAAGGCGGTTTCGAAGGCGGCGGCGGTACGGTCGGTGCGGGAAATGAGGCGGTTATCGGTCATGTCAGGTCGATTGAGGGGATTCGGTTTCAAGGTAGTGCACTTCGGATTGCGCGCGCAGGCGTTCGGCCGCCTGTTCCGGGGTCAGGTCGCGCTGGGCCTCGGCCAGCATCTCGAAGCCGACCATGAACTTGCGCACCGAGGCGGAACGGAGCAGCGGCGGGTAGAAGTGGGCATGCAGCTGCCAGCCGGCGCCGTCTTCGGTGCTGGCGCCCTGGACGGGATACGGCGCGCCGTGCCAGCCCATCGAGTACGGGAACGAGGTCTGGAACAGGTTGTCGTAGCGGGTCGTCAGGCGTTTCAGCAGGATCGCCAGGTCGGCGCGCTGGGCGGGTTGCAGCTCTTCCAGGCGGCGCACGGCGAAGCGCGGCAGCACCAGCGTCTCGAACGGCCACGCGGCCCAGTACGGGACGACGGCGACCCAGTGCTCGGTCTGGACGACCACGCGTTCGCCCGCGGCGATCTCGCGCTCGGCCACGTCGAGCAGCATGCGGCGGCCGTGCTCGGCGTGGTAGGCATTCTGCTGGCGATCCTCGGCGGCCGGCAGGTTCGGCACATAGCTCGTGGCCCAGATCTGGCCGTGCGGGTGCGGGTTCGAACAGCCCATCACGGCGCCCTTGTTCTCGAACACCTGGACCCAGCGGTACGTGGCGCCCAGTTCGGCGGCCTGCCCGCACCACGTGTCGATCACGCCTTCGATGGCCGGCAGCGACAGCTGGGGCAGGGACTTGGCGTGGTCCGGCGAGAAGCAGATCACGCGGCTCGTGCCGCGCGCGCTCATCGTGTGGAACAGCGGGTCGGCGCCCGGCGCGGCTTCCGGGGTGTCCGGCATCAGCGCGGCGAAGTCGTTCTCGAACACATAGGTGCCCGTGTAGTCGGGGTTCTTTTCGCCGTTGACGCGGGTATTCCCCGGGCACAGGTAGCAGGTCGGATCGTGCGACGGGCGCGCCGAGCGGTCGATGGCTTCCTGCTGCCCCTGCCACGGACGCTTGGCGCGGTGCGGCGACACGAGGACCCAGTCGCCCATGAGGGGGTTGTAACGGCGGTGCGGATGGTCGGATGGATTGAACATGGTCTTCTTCTGCGATTCGGATGGACGGAAAGCCGCAACCGGCCGGGCGGGGAGCGACGCGCAGGCCGGCGGCAGCAGAGGCTGGCGCCGGCGTTTGCGGCCATTCTACCGTCGGTCGCGGCGCGCACGGCTGCCCTGGCGTGCGGACTTTTCCTGAGGCAAGAAGCTTAGCGTGACGCCGGGAAACGAGTTATGCCCAATGCTGGGGGATATATCTTGTTTTGATATGGTAAAGGCATGTTAAGGCCGGCCGCTGTCGCTGCGGGCGCAGCGGCGGCCGGGCGATGGTGCCCGTCACGCCGGTGCCGGCGTCATCCATGCCATCGAGGGAGAGGCGATGGCGTTGTCGTGCTGGCGCGCACGTATGTACGCCGTTCCCGCCTGCGCGGGAACGGCGGCTGATGGACGCCGGGCCGACGGCCCATCCAGACGCTCAGGCGGACAGCGTCGTGTCGTACCGCTTCCCGCCAATCATGACGTTGGCCAGTTTCAGCCCGCGCACATTGTATGTGTACCACGGGTGATCGGTGTCGACGGGCGTGCCGAAGTCGCAGTCGGTGATCGTCACGTCGCGCACCGGCAGGACGGCGGGCGCCGGGGCCGGGCCGTTGTAGTCGGAAGCGACGGGGCCGAGGATGACGAAGGCCTGGTAGCACGACGCCTGCTTGCCGTCCTTCGTCTTCACGTTGCCCACCCTGACCTTCGAGATGTGGACGTTGCGCACCTCGGGCGGACGCACGCGCACGTTGTCCGCGCGCGGCGTGTAGTCGCAGTCGAACGTGACGACGGCGCCGGCGGCCGTGGCGACCGTCTTCGACGCGATCGGGGACCCGGGCAGCGACGCGTAGAACGAGGGGCTCGTCTGCACGCCGTTCGGGATGCTCACGTTGCGCACGTAAAAATTGCGCAGGAAGCCGCCGCGGTTCATGTTCGTCTTCAGCCGGATCGCGGTGTTCAGCGGATTCGTCGCCCAGTTCATGTTCTCGAACACGAGGTCCTGCGCGTACACGTTCTGGATGCCGCCGGCCATCTCGCTGCCCAGCGTGACGGCGCCGTGGCCGCTCTGCATCGTGCACTTCTGGATGACGATGTTCTGCGCCGGGCCGTACTGCGTATCGAGGTTCTTGCCGGCCTTGATGGCGATGCAGTCGTCGCCCGTGTTGAACTGGCAGCCTTCGACGAGCACCGTGTCGCACGCTTCCGGATCGAAGCCGTCGCTGTTCGGGCCCAGGCTGTTCGCATGCACCTTGCGGATCGCGAGGTTGCGGCAGGCGACCGGGTGGTGCTGCCAGAACGGCGTGTGCGTCACCTGGTAGCCCTCCAGCAGCACGTTCGTGCAGCCGATCAGCTGGATCATCGGCGGGCGCAGGTAATGCCCCAGGCCGAACACGCGCTTCTCGAGCGGCACGCCGGCTTCCGACAGCGCGGGCAGGTAGGCGTCGTCGGCGCGCCACTTGTCGCCTTCGCCCTGGATCAGCCGGCGCTTGTCTTCGGGCAGGTTGGGCGCGACGTCCGCCAGCGACTTCGGATTCAGTTCGTTGACGTGGTTCTGCGCCAGCTTGCCGGGCACGTAGTTCGGCGATTTGTCCTGGGCGACGGAATTGACGGTCGCGTTCTTGCCCTTCCACGTCCACCAGCAGTCGGCGCGGCCGGCGAACGGCACGCCACCCTGGCCGTCGAGGATCGCGGTCCAGTCGTCGCCGGTGAGGGCGATGTTGTCCTGGTTGCGGGCATAGATCATCGACGAGAAGTTCAGGCAGTCGTTGCTCTGCCAGCGCGACACGACCAGCTTGCCGTTCGCGCCGCAATCGACGTCGCCGTACTTCGCGTAGTCGGCCGGGTCGTTGCTGAAATAGACGTGGGCGCCGCGCGCGAGGTGCACGTTCACGTTCGACAGCAGCACGATGGGACCGGCGCAGAACCAGTCGCCCCGCGGGATGACGACGCGCCCGCCGCCCTCGCCGTGGCATTTTTCGATGGCGGCCTTGAACGCGGCGTAGCAGTCGTGCGCACCCGGCGCGGGCGTCTGCACGGTCGCCTGGTCTTCGAACGAGATCCAGGCCTGCACGGGCACGAGCTTGCACGGCGCGGCGCCGAAGTCGGTGACGGGGTAATCGGCCTTGCGGAACTTGACCGGGTTGGCGAGGCGCCGCGCGATGGCCGCCGCTTCCCGCCACGGATCGCCGGCGCCCGCGGCCTTGTTCGCCGCGGCCAGCGCATGGGCGGGACCGGACAGCGCGAGGCCCGCGACGGCGGCGCTCTTCAAGAAGCCACGGCGGGCGTCGAAGGGATGCTTCATGGTGTCTCCGTCATTCATTGGTGTTATCGTATTCGCCGAGATAGACGTCGGCGGGGACCGGGCGCGGTCCGTCGCCCAGCGCCGTGGCGGGGTCGAAGGCGGTGCCGGCCAGGTTGTCCCAGTAATCGTCGGAACTGAATTGCGCGGGGCGGTGCGCCAGCGTGCCGTTGCGGTTCCATTCCGACCACGGCGTCGTCTTGTCGAAATACGGGCCGATGCGCGAGCGCAGGATCACGGCCTTGCCGACTGTCTCAAGCGTGCGCTTGCGGATCGTCCCGTTCGGGGCCTTGTACACGTCGACGTCGCCCAGCCGGCATGTATAGCCGTCGACGGGGATGAAGCCGTACGGCGTGCAGCGTTCGTTGTGGAACCACTGGCGGGCGAAGTAGAAGCGGGTGTGCGCCGCGCCCGGCGCATCGCTGGTGAAGCGGCAGCCGTCGAACACGAAGCCATATCTTGCGCGCCGGTTCGTGTCCGGCGCCGCCACGTACGACGCGGAACGGCCGCCGATGGCGTGCACGTCGCAGTCCTTGAAGACGGCGATGGTGTCGCCGAAGATGAAGTCGACGTCGCCCTCGATGTGCGTGTCGTGGAAGAAGCTGCGCACCGTCGCGCTGCCGTCCTTCGAGCCGAGGAACAGCGTGTCCTGCAGGCCGAGCAGGCGCACGCGTTCGAACTGCGCCTTGTCGGCGCCGTCCACGCGCAGCGCGACGGCCTGGTGATGCACGCGGCTGCCGCCGGTCGTGTCCGGGCAGTTGTCGCCGCTGCACTCCAGATGCGTCACGGTGCCGTCGCGGTTGTACGCATTCTCGATCGTGAGATCGCGGGCCTGGAAGCCGTCCGCGCGTATCCACACGGTGGCGGAGCCCGTCGTCTGCAGGGCGGGCAAATCCTTCAGCGCGTCGTACATCGCGCGGACCGCGGGCGGCGCGTGTTCGAATTCGGCGCCATGGCGGGCGCGGTAGGCGGCGCCCGTCGTCGAGGCATCCAGCGCGGCGCTGATGCGCACGGCCTGCGGATCGGCGCCGGCACCGAGCAGCGTGATCGGCGGCGCGCCGGGCGGCACGTAGACGAGTTCACGGTAGGTGCCGGGGTTGACGCGGATGACGATGCGCCGCGTGCCGCCCGCCGCCACGGCGCGGCCGACCGCGGCCTGCACGGTGGCGAAGCGGGTGGCACCGTCGGCCGCCGCCTTCGGGTCGACCGTGTAGTCGGCTTTGATGTCGCCCTTGGCCGCGAGCGGATCGGCCAGCGGATCCCACGGCTCGACGCGCTCGTTGCCGACCGGGCCCACGTACTTGAGCACCTCGCGGTAGTCGTAGGCGTGGGCCTGTCCGGCCGTCAATTGGGGGCGCGGGTCGCGGACGGCGCGCCCGGGAAACGGCGCGAACCGTCCCGCGCAGTCGGGCGCGGTGCCGAACGCGCCCTGCAGGCGCACATGCTCCTGCTTCACGTCCGACCCGGCGGCGATGGCGACGTCCCGCAGGGCCAGCACGAGCGGATGCGCGTCGTCGTAGCCCTGCAGCAGGATGCGGCCCGGCGTCGTGCTGCGCACCCGTTCCAGGTGGATGCCGGCATAGTCGGGCACGAGCCTGCCCGGCTGCGCGGGTTGTTCGTAATGCGTCGTGATCTCGATCGGGGAGCGGACGTCGCGCAGGCAGACGTCGCGGTAGACGATATCGTCGACCTTCCCGCCGCGCATGTCGTTGCTCTTGATGCGCAGGCCGGACGTCGTGCCGTCCATCGTCAGGTCGTCGACGAGCATGCGGTGCACGCCGCCGTTCGTCTCGCTGCCGATCGACATGCCGTGGCCGCTGTAGAAGCGGTTGTGCAGGATCGAGACGTTCTCGGTCGGCCCGGCGCCGCCGGCCTTGACGGCCACGTTGTCGTCGCCGGTGCGGATGACGCTGTGCGCGATGGTGACGTTGCGCGACGAGATGGGATCGATGCCGTCCGTGTTGCGGGCGTCGTGCGGCGTGTCGATCGTGACGCCCCACGCGGTGAAACCGTCGACGTTGTTCAGCGTGACGTGGAAATTCGGGGAATTCTTGAGCGTGATGCGGTACAGGGTAAAGTCGCGTGCCTTGTCGAGCTGGATCAGGCGCGGCACGTTTTGCCGGGTCTTTTCCTTTTGCGCGCGGCGGGCGATCTGCCACCAGGTCTCGGTCTTGCCGTCGATGCGCTGGCCGCCCTGGCCGTCGATGGTGCCGGCGCCCATGATGCCGGCGCCGCGTGCGTTGTCGGCCGTGATGAACGGACGGCAGCCGCGGCCCGACGCGTCGTTCGTGCCGCAGGTGCCGGCGCCGCGGTCGAACAGGCGCGGATCGGTGCTCGCGTACAGCGTGGCGCCCGCGTCGACGAGCAGGGTCACGCCGTCGCGCAGTTGCAGGGGGCCGGCGACGAAGCTGCGCGCGTCGTTGGAGGCCGCGAGCACGACGGCGTGGCCGGGCGCGCATTTGTCGATGGCGGCCTGGATGCGCGCGGCGTCGTCGCGGCCGGTGGTGGCGGTTTCCCCGACCAGCACCGCGCAGGCGGGCGGCACGACGGGTTCGCGCACCGTGCGCGCGTCCTGCGCGTGGGCGTGCGCGGCCGCGAGCGCGCACGCGACGAGCGCGCCGCGTCTCAAGGCTTGCCTCCGTCCTTGAAGTAGGCGGCCGTTTCGGGCCGCGCGGCGACCAGCTCGCGCTCGACCATGCGGGCGAAGAAGTCCGCGCCCTTGGCGCCCAGGTGGGTGCGGTCGAACGCCGTCTTGGCGGGACCGGCCCGTTCGACCTTGGTCGGATCGACCGGCTGGCCATAGCCGGGCGGGCGCGGTACGACGGCCAGGGTGTCCGCCTCGTCCTGGCCCATGGCCTGGACGGCGGCGACGCTGTCGGCGTTCAGGTCGAGCAGCGCCGCGTGTTCCTGCCTGGCCGCGTCGCGCGTGGCGGCGGCCCACGGCGCCAGGTCGTCCGCGAGATACGCGCCCTTGAAGGTGCGGCGCGTCAGCGGCGTGACGAGGACCGGGATGCCGTTCGCCGCGCGCGTCTCCTGCGCGTAGCGCGCCATGTTGGCGGGGAACTGCGTGACGAGGTCGGTCGCGCGCTTGCCCTTGCCCGGCTGGTCGTTGTGGCCGAACTGCACGAGGACGTACGTGGCCTTGAACGTGCCGCCGTCCTTGAGCATGCGCTGGACCTCGTCCCAGCGGCCTTCGTAGCGGAAGCTGCTGGAACTGCGGCCGCCGCGCGCGAGGTTGACGCAGGAAACGTCGGCCGTGAAGCGGGCGCACAGGGCGTCGCCGTAGCCGCTCTTCGTGGCCATGGTCGAGTCGCCGACGAGGATGACGCGGATCGGGGCATGCGGCGCGGCGGCCGCGGCGGCGTGGCCGGCCACGACGAGCGCGGCCAGTGCAAGACGATTGAATTGCATCGTTTTCCTTTCGTGGAATGACGTGCGCCGCAGCGCATGTCCGGCGGACCGGGCACGCGCTGCGGCGGTTGGACGGCGACGATCAGTCGAAATCGTAGCTGACGCGCAGGTTCCAGGTACGCCCGGTCGGATTCGCCACGCTGCTCAGGTAGCCGTTGCTGTAGATCGTGTTGTTGGTGAGCGGCGGGGCCTTGTCGAACAGGTTCGTGACGCCGGCCGTGATGCGGACCTGCTTCTGCACGCGGATCGAACCGGTCAGGTTCCACGTCGAGAACGACGGGATGTCGCGGAAGTACTGCGACGAGACCGCCGTGTTGGCGTCGCGGTAGGCGCTGTTGAAGTTGTTCGTCAACTGGGCCGAGTAGTCCCCGCTCTGCCACTTCAGGCGCAGGTTGTGCTTCCAGCGGAACGTGATGATCGGCAGGCTGGACGTGGTGCCGTTGCTGGCCCAGCCGAACTGGCCGACGTTCGACATCCACGGGCCGTTCGGCACGAGCTGGTTGTCGAAGCGGGTCAGGTAGGTGCCGTCGATGGCGGCGTCGAACTTGCCGTAGCGGCTGTTCGCGATCTCCCAGTTCGCCGACACGTCGACGCCCGCGGCGATCTGGCCGCCCAGGTTCATCGTCGTGTTGTTGATGTAGGCGAGCGAGCCGTCGGGGTTGCGCACGAACAGGTTCTTGTAGTCGGCGTAGTTGGTGAAGTAGACGTTCTCCGGCAGGTTGGCCAGCATGTCCTTCATGTTGACCTGCCAGTAGTCCAGCGACGCAGTGAATGCGCGGGTCGGTTCGAACACGACGCCCAGCGTGCCGCCCTTCGAACGTTCCGGCTGCAGGGCGTTGTTGGAACCGGTCAGCTTGTTCAGCTTCGCGTTGCAGACGTCGGCCGCGACGGCGCCGGGGACGGCCGTGCCGGTGCCGGGGATCAGCGGCGTCGCGCTCGGGCACTGGACCGGATCGTCCCAGCGTCCGGCCGTCGTCGTGTTGGCGACGGTGGTGCGGTAGCCGTAGCGATCGAACAGCGTCGGTGCGCGGAAGCCCGTGTTGGCGGAGCCGCGGAACATGATGGTCTTGGTCGGCTGCCAGCGGAAGCTGATCTTCGGCGTGACGGTCGAGCCGACGTCGCTGTACTTGTCGATGCGCAGGGCGCCGTTCAGGTCCAGGGTCTTGGTGACGGGCGCATCGATCTCGGTGTAGATGCCGGCCACGTTGCGCGCGCTTTCGCCGTGCGCCGCGACGGCCTTGGCGTACGTGATGTCGACGGCCTGCGCGAGCTTGGTGTCCTCGTTGGTGTCGCGGTGCAGGTCGGCGCCCAGCGCGAGCGCGAGGTCGCCGCCGGACAGCGCCATCAGGCTGCGGCTGATGGTGCCGTCGAAGCCGTAGTACGAGCTCTTCGAACTGCGGTTCTGCATGCCGTCGGCCGCGATCGATTCGAGGTAGTCGCGGCCTGCCTGGTCCTGCAGGCCGAACGGATTCAGCACGCCGTTCGCGAGGCCGTTGATCAGGCCGATGCCGGAGAAGTAGCCCGACTTGTAGTAGCCCTTGCGCAGCGACAGGCCGTAGTTCATGCCGGCTTTATAGTCCCAGCCGCCGACGGTGCCGTCCGCGGACAGCAGCAGGCGCTGGTTGAGCTGGTTGTCGCGCGTGACGGCCGGGCCGAAGTCGGCCACGGCCCAGGAAACGGTCAGCGGCTGGTTCGTGATGCCGGCGACGGCCGGCACGCCGCCGCTCTTGCCCGGATACCACTTGCTGGTCGATGGCAGGATCGCCTTCGCGCTGCCGACCGCCACCGCCTGCGTGGGGTTCTTCTGGCCGAAGATCGATTCGTCGCCGCGCGTGTATTCCACCGTGATGGTGTTGTCGGCGTCGATCTTCTTCGTCGCCTTCGCATACATCGTCAGCTGCTTGTTCGGGTGCAGCGCCGCGCCGTACGTGTCGTCGTTCAGGACGCAGGTGTTCTTCGCGCCCTGGATCGAATACGGATTCAGGCAACCGCTCGCGTAGTAGGGGTTCGCCGCGTTCTTGTTGGCGGAGCTGGTGAAGTTGGCCGGCGTCGCGTAGCCGCCGCTCGCGGCGCTGCGCGGCAGCCCGATCGCGGCCATCGCCGCGTCGTCCGGAATGAAGCCGGCGCGGTCGGACAGCAGCAGGCGGCTGCGCTGGTGGAAGTCGACGGTGCCGTAGACGTTCCAGCCGTCGCGTTCGAGGTTGCCCTTGCCGAAGGTGGCCTGGATGCGCTGCTCGTCGCCGCCGCCGTGGCGTTGCGGCTGCACCAGCTGCACGGTGACGTTGCCGCCCTCGACTTCGCGCTTGGTGATGAAGTTGACGACGCCGCCGATGGCGTCCGAACCGTAGATCGACGACGCGCCGTCGCGCAGGATCTCGACGCGCTGCAGGGCGCTGATCGGGATGGTATCGAGGTTGGCGTAGCCGTCGGCGATGGCCTCGTTGGCGAGGCGGCGGCCGTTCAGCAGCACGAGGGTGCGGTTCACGCCCAGGCCGCGCAGGTTGATGTTGGTGCCGGAACCGGCGTTCGACGGCTGCAGCGACGCCGACTGCGGCAGCGCCATCATGACGTCGGCCAGCGTGGTCATGCCTTGCTGGACGAGTTCGTCGGCCTTGATCGTCGTGACGGGCAGCGCTTCCTCGGAGGCGAGCCGCTTGATGCTGGAGCCGGTGACTTCGACGCGCTGGATCGCGCCGTCGGCCTGCTGCGCCTGCGCCTGCTGGGTGAGGCTCAGGACGGCGATTGCGATCGAGGACAGTACGAACTGGCGGGTGTGGTGACGGGGCAGGGTGCTGCGGGGGTATTTCATGAAGCTGTCTCCTGTTTTTTATCGATGACGTTTCGGCGCCGCACGGGGGGCGGTGGCGCCGATGGGTGCTTCTTGCAAAACCAAACCTGGCTGGGTTGAATCCGCACGTACCTGCGTGCGGCTCTTTGGTGGGATCATTCTAAAGTGGTCTGACCACAATATCAACGTGGTCAGACCAAATTTACGCATTAATGTGTTGGAAAATCAACACGCCCGGGGCGCCGGCGTTCGTTCGGGTCAGTTCGGGCCGGCGTCGAGCGCGACGTGCACGGGATGCGCGATGCGCCGGGCCTCGGCCGCCACGTAGGCCTGCCAGGCCGCCTTCGACGTGATCCGGCCGGCGCGGTCCCAGGCGGCGCCGACCCAGTAGCGCAGCGGCTTGCCCGATTCCACGCGGGCCAGCACGAGGTCGTTCATGGCGTCTTCCGCATAGCCGGTCGATGCGGGCAGCACGACGGCCGTGCCGAACGCGCCGTTCGTCGCCTGCTCGACCCATTGCAGCAGCGCGTGGTCGGCGTCGTCGCGCACGAGGGCGACGCGCGCGGCCTGCTTCTTGTCCGCCGGGGTCTTGTTCAGGCCCACGGCCACCGTCAACGCGGACGGTCCCGCAAACGTGAACGTGCTGTCGATCCGGTCCAGCTGGTGGCCGGCATCGACGGTGAAGCGTTTCACTTCGGTGACCCTGGTGCCGGCGGCGTCCCAGGCGTCGTACGCCAGTTCGAACACGGCGCGGACCGGGCCGTTGGCCAGCACCTTCCAGCTCGCGTAATTGCGGCTCGTGGCGAGGCGCGCGCCATCCCACACGCCGGTGCCGCCGGCCCCGCGCGAGCGGCCGACGTTGTACATGTCCATGCCTTCGCCCTCGTCGTGGTGGTAGTGGTCGTGGCCCTTGTTGTACCAGCGGTCGACGACCGGATAATCCACGCGCTTGAACCAGATATCGAGGCCGCTCGTCTCCAGCACTTCCTTGCCGCTGCCGGGCGGCGCCGGCGCGGCGAGGGCCGGTCCGTAGGTGCGGTGGCCGATGACGTCGTTCTCCCACGCGAAGTCGTCGAGGCGTTCCGGCACGTAGCGCGCGAATGCCTTCGACGCGAACGGCGGCGAGAGCGCGGCGTTCTTTTCGACGACGAACGTCGCGCTTTTTTCGCCGGGCGCGAAGTCGTGCTGGAACAGCAGTTCGCCGTACGCCACGCCGATGCCCTTCGGATCCTTGGCTTGCGGCGCGACGTTCGTCACCTGGTAGGGCAGCACGCGGCCGGCCGCGTCCTTCACGACGATGTGCTGGATCAGCGCGCCGGGCAGCGCGGCATTGACGTCCTTCCACGGGATCTCGATCGTCTCCGACGGGCGCGCCGCGTCGAGGTCGTGGGTCACGGTGACCGTGAGGCGCTCGACTGCGCCGGCGCAGGCGGGGAGCAGCACGGCGGCCGCGCAGAGCAGGAATCGGGTGTGCATGGTTCGATCTTCCATGAGAGCGGGTCAGGGATGTTCGCGGTAGCTGGTCTGCCCGCCGTCCTTCGGCACGTAGTGATAGGTGCGGACACGGTACTGGATGTCGATCGCCGGATTGTTCAGCAGGCGGATCATCTCGGCGCCGGCCAGCAGCGTGGGGCCGTAGCCGTGCAGCGCGGCCGTGCTGGTGGGGCGGTGGTAGTAATAGACCTGGTCGCTCGCGAACGTCGTGCCCACGCACGTGCCCTCGACACGGCCCTGCGGGTCGATGCGCGCGGACAGGGCGTTCCAGCCGGCCTGCGCGATCGATCCCCAGGTCGCGGGGCTGATCCAGCCTTCGTTGACGGCGTGCGCGATCACATACACGAAGATGGCGCTGGCCGACGTCTCGAGGTAAGAATCGTCGCGGTCGATCATCTGGTGCCACAGGCCCGCGCCGGACTGGCGTTCGGCGATGCCGCGCAACGATTTCTTCAACTGCGCCATCACCTGCGGATAGCCGGGATGGTCGTGCGGCAGCACGTCGAGCAGGTCGGACATCGCCAGCACCGCCCAGCCGTTCGCGCGGCCCCAGTAGAAGCGCGGCGCGTCCGGGTTGTTCGCGTTCCAGCCGTGCGTGTACAGGTTCGTCTGCGGATCGAACAGGTAGCCCGACATCTGCAGCACGTTCTTGACGGCGTCGTCGAAGTAGGCGCGCTCGCCCGTCATGCGGCCGAGTTCCGCCAGGGCCGGGATCCCCATGTACATATCGTCGGCCCACAGCGACACGGCCTGCGGGCGCTGGCGCGCGAGTGTGCCGTCGGGCAGGCGGAACTGGCGTTTCGCGACCCAGTCGCCGCACACGCGGATCTGGGCCCCGAGGTCGGGCCCGACGCCGGCACGGCGCGCGCGCATCATCGCGGCGCACATCGAGCCGGCATCGTCGAGCGAGCGCGGGTCGATGAAACGCGCGAAGCTGTTGGCGCGTTCGAGGTGGAAGCGCTGTTCCTGGGCGCGGAAATACGGGAGTTTGTCGGCGAAGAACTGCAGGTGGCGGGCGGTGAGGGCGGTGTAGCTCTTGTCGCCGGTGACGGCGGCCGCCTTGAGCAGGCCGGCGTGCACGACGCCCATCTCATAGGCCTGCAGGCTGAAATTGGCGTCCGTCGTCGCGACGACCGCGTCGGCCACGGGCGTGCCGAAGTCGGTGATGGGGGCGCCGCTGCCCTTGTGCACGACGCGGGTCGGCGTCTGGCTGTCGAGGTAGCCGCGGACGCGCTGCAGCGCCGCCGCGATCTCGGCCACGACGGGCTTCTTGTAGGGCACGGGATACGTGCCCTCGCCGGCGTCGTTGCGGTTCTTGTTGTCGGGGTTGCGAATGGGGCCGTCCGCGTGGGCGGGTGCGGCGAGGCATGCGAAGGCGGCCAGGATGGCAAGCAATCTGGTTGGCGGTTGCAACGTAGTCTCCAGTCGTTTTTATCGGATGGACGGTCCTCGCGCCATGCGGCCGGGCCGTTCTTAATCTGGTCGGACCATTCTAGGTTGGTCTGACCACTTTGGCAAGGCGGACTAGCCGCGACGTGTTGTTCCGTGGCATACTGGGTCGACTCGGGAGGAGGCGGAGACGGCATGGCTGGATCGGAACGCAGGAGGGCGTGGGTGGCGGCAGGCGTGGCGTTGCTGCTCGCGGCGTGCGCGCAGCAGCCGGTAAATGCGCCCGCGCCGGCGCCCGGGAGTTACACGGCCGCGACGACGTACGCGAAGCTGGCCCCGAGATATCCGTTCATCCGCATCGCGAGCGCCGCCGTGCCCGCATCCGTGCGCGCCGTCACGGACGTCACCTACGCGCGCCGCGACGGCGACACCCGGCCACATGACCTCAAGCTCGATCTCTACCTGCCCGCGGCCGGTGGCGCGGCATTGCGGCCCGCCATCGTGTTCGTGCACGGCGGCGGCTGGCGCGCGGGCGTGCGCGCCAATTTCGCGCCGATGGCGATCCGCATGGCCGCACGCGGTTATGCGGCCGCCACCATCGACTACCGGCTGGCGTCGGACGCCAGGTATCCGGCCGCCATCCACGACGTCAAGGCGGCCGTCCGCTGGGTGCGCGCGCATGCGGCCGACTACGGCATCGACCCGGCCCGCATCGCCGTCGCCGGCGCATCGGCCGGCGGCCAGATCGCGGCGCTGACGGGCGTGACGAACGCCGAGCCGCGCTTCGATCCGGACGCGCGCGCGGGCGGTGTGTCGAGCGCCGTGCAGGCGATCGTCAACATCGACGGCCTGTCCGATTTCACGTCGGCCGAAGCGCGCAAATACGAGGACGATCCGGCCAAGCAGCCGTCATCGGCGGGGGCGTGGTTCGGCGGGCGTTATGCGGAAAAGGCGGCGCTGTGGCGCGACGCGTCGCCGCTGTTCCACGTGGGGCCGGGCATGCCGCCGATCCTGTTCATCGGCAGCGCGCAGCGGCGTTTCAGCCTGGGGCGGGACGACGTGGTCGCGAAGCTGAAGGCGCTGGGCATCGCGACCGACATCGTGCTCGTGCCGGATACGCCGCACAGCTTCTGGCTGTTCGATCCGTGGCTGGGGCCCACGGTGGAGGCGACGGATGCGTTCCTGCGCAAGGTCATCCCGCCCCGAACGGATCCTCCAGGCTCGCGGCCGGCTCCGTGAACCATGTCGGCCCGGACGCCGTCATGTAGAAATGGTCTTCCAGCCGGATCCCGAATTCGCCCGGCACCACGATCATCGGCTCGTTCGAAAAACACATGCCCGGTTCGAGCGGCCGTCGTTCGCCGCCGACCAGGTATGGGCCTTCATGGATGTCGAGGCCGATGCCGTGGCCGGTCCGGTGCGGCAGGCCGGGCAGCTTGTAGCCGGGCCCGAACCCGTTCGCCTCCAGCGAGCGGCGCGCGGCCTTGTCGACGTCTTCGCAGGGGACGCCCACTCGTGCGGCCTCGAACGCCGCGCGCTGCGCCGCCTGTTCCGCGTGCCACACGAAGCGCTGGCGCTCGGACGGTGCGCCGAACACATAGGTGCGGGTGATGTCGGAGATATAGTTGTGGACCTTGCAGCCCGTGTCGATCAGCACCGTGTCGCCGCGCTCGAGCGCCTGGACGTAGTTGACGCCATGCGGATACGACGTCGCCTCGCCGAACAGCACGATGCAGAAATACGAACCGCTCGCCCCGACCTTGCGGTGCGCGAGGTGGATGAATTCTTCCACTTCCGCCGTCGTGATCCCTTCGTGCAGGATCGACGCCGCCGCGACGTGCACGGCCATCGTCATGTCCATCGCCCGTTGAATCAGCGCGATCTCCGCGTCCGACTTGCGCATGCGGCAGTGGGACGTGACCGGATGCGCGCTCCGTACGGCGTAGCCGGACGTCGCGGCGCGGATCGCGTCGAACAGGAACAGCGGGGTGCTCTCGTCGACGGCCACCGTGGCGCCGCCCGCCGCCACGCCGGGCCGCTCCAGCACGGCGCGCAGCAGGACGGCTGGATTCTCGTGCTCGTCCCAGCAGGCGATTTCGCCGCCGACGATCATGAAGTTGCGGATCGTGTGTTCCTCGAACGCGGGGGCGATGTACACCAGGTCGCCCCGCGCCGGCAGGACCGCGCCCACCATGCGTTCGCTCGGGCTCCATCGCGTGCCCGTGAAATACGTCAGGTTGCTGCCGGCGTTGAGATACGTCGCGGCGATGCCCTGCGCCTGCATGAACGCCTGGGCGCGGGCGATGCGCGACCGGTATTCCTCCAGCGTGATCGGCGCCGCGCCTAACGTCATGTTCCCCAGCGCGTCGAGCGCGGCCTGCTTGTCCGTTCCACCGATAGTCATGGTACTCCTCGATTCATTCAATTTGCGACAACGCCCGCGCCGAGGCGGGCATGATCGGTATCCGGACGTCGTGCCGCGGCCATCCGTACAGGAATTCGCACGCCGGACCGCACGTCTTGCCCTGGCAGGGCCCCATGCCGACGCGGGTCGCCAGTTTCGCTTCGCGCCAGTCGCGGTGCGGCAGCAGGCTGGCCGCGGGGACGTCTTCGCAGCGGCACACGATGGTATCCCGTTGGCACATCGCGCGCAGCGCAGCGTCCGGCGCGAACGTGCGCGCCAGCAGCGCGGCGAACGCGCGCGCGGTGCGCAATCCCGGCATGTCCCGTGCGGACGGGCGCAGGCACAGCGCGTCGAGCGCCGCGATCCGTCCTTCGGCCACCGCCTTGTCCACACCGCCGATCCCGGTGCATTCGCCCGCCGCCCAGACGTCCGCGCGGCTCGTCCTCAGCAGGCCGTCGACCCGCACGGCGCCGTCGGCGATGTCGCAGCGCAGCGCGCGGGCGAGGTCCGTGTTCGGGACGAGGCCGAAGCCCGCGGCCAGGAAATCGCAGGCGTATTCCGTTTGCCGGCTCCCGGCCCGGACGGCGACGCTGCGGAGCGTGTCGCCGCCCCGCGCCGCGACGATCTGCGCACCCGTTACATAAGGCACGCCGCGCAGGGCCGCGAACAGCGACGCGGCCTGCACGAACTTTTTCCTGTGCCGCGACAGCAGCTTGAGGCCGAACGCCGCCAGGCGCGCCAACGGCTGGTGCTCGACGACGGCCGCCACCTGCGCCCCGGCCCTGGCGGCCGTCAGCGCCGTCGCGAGCAGCAGCGGCCCGGAGCCGGCGACGACGACGCGGCGTCCGGCGACCGGCATGCCGCCCTTGATGAGGGCCTGCAGCCCGCCCGCGCCCGTGACGCCGGGGAGCGTCCATCCCGGAAACGGCAGCGCCAGTTCGCGCGCGCCGGCGCAGAGCACGAGGCGCTCGAAGCCGACGGGCACCCCGCGTCCCTCCATCTCCAGCAACAGCGTGTTGGCGTCGACGCAGCCGATGACCTGGGCGTCCTGCATGTGCGTGAAGTCCGGGTGGCCGTGCAGCGTCTTCCAGAAGTCCAGCGCGCGGGCGTCGGTCCAGCGTGCCGGGCCGCCGCGCCAGATCTGGCCGCCCGGCGCGTGATTATCGTCGATCAGGCACACCTTCGCACCGGCGTCGAGCGCCGCCTGCGCCGCGGCCAGTCCCGCCGGGCCGCTCCCGACGATGTGCAATACCTTGCCGGTCTTCACCAGGCGCCTCCCGTCACGATGGCCATGCCAGGCCGGCAGGCCGTGCGGCAGGCCAGCCGGCCGGCGTTGCCGTCGATCGTCACGCGGCATTCCTGGCACTGGCCGATGCCGCAGAACGCGAAACGGCGCCCGCCCGTGACGGCGCGCCGCGTGCACAGCGATCCGGCGGCGACGATGGCCGCGACGACGGATGCGCCCGCGGGCACGGCGACCGCGACGCCGTCGACCGTCACTTCACACATCATGTCGGGCTGGTTCATGGACGAATCTCGCGGGTGAATAGGGGCTGGCATCGATGGAAACAGGGCATGCCAGCATCAGGTCGGCCAGGAGGCGCGCCGTGCCGAACGCCGTCGTCACGCCCAGCCCTTCGTGGCCGGCGGCGAGCCAGACGTGTTCCAGCGCCGGATGCGGCCCGATGAGCGGGCGGCCGTCGCGCGTCGCCGGACGCAGGCCGGTCCAGCTGCGGATGATCGTCATGTCCGCGAGGCCGGGCAGCAGCGCGATGGCCGCGCGCAGCACGTGGGCGAGCACGCGCGGATCGACGTCGGTGTCGGCGATGCCGTCCTGGCGGCACGACCCGATCAGCCATTGGCCCGTGATGCGCGGCTGGACGTTCGCGGCGACGGCGAGGGCGTCGCCGCCGGCCGCGGTCTGGCCGTATCCCATGCTGACCACCTGGTGCGACAGCGTGCGCGGATAGCGGGCCGTGATGGCGAGGTGGCCCTTGCGTGGAAAGACGGGCATGTCGGGCAGCAGGCGCGCGACGTCGGTTCCGGCCGCGACGACGACGTCGCCCGCGTCGATGCGCCGGCCGGACGACAGCGTGACGGCGCCGCGGCCGATGCCGGCCACCGCCGCGCCGAACAGCGTCCGTCCGCCGCGGGCGACCAGCTGCGCGGCCAGGTCGCGCGCGACCGCGGGCGGGTACACGACGCCGTCCCGCGCCACCCGCACGCCGCCGGCGAGGCCGGCGCGCAGCGCGGGCTCGGTCCGGGCGAGCCGGCTGCCCGACAGCGCTTCCGCATCCCAGCCGCGCCGGCCCAGGCGTTCCGCGCGGGTGAGCGCATGCGCCATCTGCGCGTCGTCCTCGGCCACCCACAGCGTGCCGCAGCGGACGTATTCCGCCGGGCCCGCGTGCGTGGCCAGGTACTCGTCCCAGCGCGCCAGCGACAGCAGGCACAGGTCGAGTTCATCGGCGCTCTCGTCGAGGGCAACGAGATGGCCCATGCCGGCCGCCGTCACGCCGGCGCCGGGATGGCGCGCATCGACGAGCAGCACGTCGCGCCTGCGCGCCTGCAGCTCCAGCGCGCAGGCGGCGCCGACGATGCCGGCACCGACGACGATGACGTCCGGCCGTTTCACGCGAAGGCGGGGAGCGCGGGACGGCAGGCCAGGGCGGCGCGGATCGTCTGCTCCACCTGCGCGCGGCGCGCGCCCGCGAGCGGCAGGCGGGGCGCGCGTACGCGCTCGTTCGAACCGATGGCGAGGTGCTCGGCGAGCTTGATGTTCTGGACGAGGAAGGTCGAGACGTCCAGGTCCAGCAGCGGCCGGAACCAGCGATAGATGCGCAGGGCCTCGTCGTAGCGCTGCGCCCGGACGAGGCGCCAGATCGCCACCGTCTCGTGCGGGAACGCGAGTCCGACGCCGGCCACCCAGCCGACCGCGCCGACGGCGAGCGCTTCGAACGCGAGATTGTCCACCCCTGTCAACAGGTCGAAGCGGTCGCCGAAGCGGTTGATGATGTCGGTGCTGCGGCGGATGTCGTCCGACGATTCCTTGACCGCGACGAAGCGCGGGTCGTCCGCCAGCGCTTCCATGATCTCGACCGTCACGTCGACGCGGTAGGCGAGGCGGTTCGAATAGACCATGACCGGCAGGTCGCCGGCCGCGGCGACGGCCTTCAGCGCCGCCACCGTCTCGCGCGGGTCGGTGTGGTAGATCGTGCTGGGCACGACCATCAGGCCGTCCGCCCCCGCCCTGGCGGCCTTCTTCGCCAGCGCGCACGCGTCGCGGGTCGACGCTTCGGCCACCGTCAGCAGCGCCGGCTTGGCGCCGCTCACCTGCTTGCACAGCCTGAAGACCTCGATGCGCTCGTCCTGCGACAGCATCGGCCCTTCGCCCAGCGAACCGCAGGCGATGAGCCCGTCCACGCCGGCATCCATCTGGATCTGGAAGCAGCGCAGCATCTCGTCATGATCCAGCGAGTCGTCGTCCTTGAACTTGGTGGTGACGGCCGGAAGAACACCTGTCCACATATTGTCTGTCTCCTTTGCGTGGGGCGATTGAAAGCATCCATGCTAGGCCGGCATGGCGGCGGGGTCTTGCGTGAACCGCGCGCCGGGCGCGCCGAAATCGGCACAGCATTCGGGGGCCGTTTGCCATGGCGGGGCGTTGGGCCTATATTGTCGCCATGGAGGGAAACATGATCGACACCATCGGCATGGAAGCCGTCGAAGCGATGTTCGATGCGCTGGACGACGTCGCGTTTTTCGTGAAGGACCGGGACGGGCGCTATCTCAGCATCAACCGCACGATGGTGCGGCGCTGCGGAGTTCGGCACAAGAAGGACGTGCTCGGGAAAACCGCGCTGGAACTGTTCCCGCGCGCGCTCGCCGAGACCTACCTGGCGCAGGACCGGAAAGTCATCGACCAGGGCGCGCCGATCGACAAGCAGCTCGAACTGCACATCTACCCGGGGCGCAGCCGCGGCTGGTGCATCACCAAGAAGGTGCCGCTGTTCGGCAAGGCCGGCGAGGTCGTCGGCCTGATCGGCACGTCGCAGGACCTCGGCCTGCTCGACGACCTGCATCCCGCCTACCGGCAGATCGCCCGCATCGCGCAGCACATCAGCGAACACTATCAGCACAACATCTCGCTCGCGGCGCTGGCGGAAGAGGCGGGCCTGTCGTTGTCGCGGGTGGAGCGGCTGTTCCAGAAGGTCTTCCAGCATTCGCCGCGCCAGCTGCTCGTGCAATGCAGGCTGTCCGCCGCGCGCGCGCTCATCGAGCGCAACCCTGCCGCGAAGATCGCGGACATCGCGTACGAATGCGGCTACACGGACCACAGCGCGTTCAGCCGCCAGTTCAAATCGTATGTCGGCATGAGCCCGACCGCATACGGCATGCACATGAAAAACAGCGCATGAGGCTATCCCGCGGCCGGGATGCCCGATGCGAACGGATCGCCGTCGTCGAACAGCAGCGTCGCCTCGCCGCTGATCCATGCCGTGCCGCGGATGGTCGGCACGATGCGCTCGCCGTCGCGCCGGTAGCTGCCTTCGAACACGCTGCCGATGATGCTTTCCTGGCGCCAGACGGCGCCTTCCGCCAGTTTGCCGTCGGCGGCCAGGCAGGCCAGTTTCGCGCTGGTGCCGGTGCCGCAGGGCGAGCGGTCGTAGGCCTTGCCGGGGCATAGCACGAAATTCCTGCTGTCCGCGGTATCGGAGGGCGCGAACAATTCGACGTGGTCGATGGGCGCGCCGTCCGTCCCGGTGATGCCTTGTTCGCCCAGCGCCGCCATCACGGCTTGCGCGAACGCCGTCAGTGCCGGGATATTGGCCGGGGCGACGTCGAAGGCGTGGCGCTCGACGAGAAAGAACCAGTTGCCGCCCCAGGCGACGTCGCCCCGCACCGTGCCGTAGCCGCCGACGTCGATGTCCACGCCGCGCCGCGTGCGATACGACGGGACGTTGTCGATGCTGACCGAACCGTCCGCGTGGAGTTCGGCCGTCACGACGCCGACGGGCGTGTCGATGCGGTGGTGGCCGGCCGCGATGCGCCCCAGGTGGGCCAGCGACACGACCAGGCCGATCGTGCCGTGCCCGCACATGCCCAGGTAGCCGACGTTATTGAAAAAGATGACGCCTCCGGCGCACCCGGGCGCATGCGGCTCGCACAACAGCGCGCCCACGAGCACGTCGGAACCGCGCGGTTCGCACACGGTGCCGGTGCGGATGTGGTCGTGGTCGGCGCGCATGCGCGCGAGCCGCGCGGACAAGGGACCGTGCCCCAGATCGGGGCCGCCGTCGACGATGAGCCGGGTGGGCTCGCCGCCGGTATGGGAATCGATGATCGCGATTTTCTTCATGTGCGTGTCTGCCGTCGGAAGCGTCGAACGCAAGGTTAAAGCGGCGGGGCCGTGCGGTCTTGTCGTTTCTGGGCCGGTCCGGCGGCGAAACCGGCATACCCGGCAGGGCCGCGTCGATACCGAACGCCGGCCGAGCTGCTAGAATCCGCGCTGCCTGTCGAAACCCATCCATCGGCATGCCACTGTGCGGAACGACGAACCATTGAGTATCTATCGACAGCTGCGCATCGTTGCGGCACTCCTCCTATCGTATGCGGCCGTGGTCCCGGGCGCGCGTGCGCTCGATGGCCATTTCCGCATCGGCGACTACCATCACGACGTCTGGGGCCCGAAGGAAGGCGCCCCGTCGACCGTCCTGTCGATCGCGCAGACCAGCGACGGCTGGCTGTGGCTCGGCACGTACCGTGGCCTGTATCGTTTCGACGGCGTCCAGTTCGAACGCTTCGTGCCGTTGCCGGGCGAGTCGCTGACCTACAGCGCGATCTCCACGCTCGCCGCGGCGCCCAACGGCGACCTGTTGATCGCCTACCTGACCGGCGGCTTCAGCATCCTGCGTAGCGGGCACCTGGCGCACATGACGTCCGTGAAGGAACAGCCTTTCGCGAATACGTTCACCGTGCTGGCCGACGTCGACGGGACGTACTGGATCGGCGCCATCGACGGATTGATGCATCTGGACGGGCGCACCTGGGAACGCGTCGGCGCGGCATGGCATTATCCGGGCACCCGGACCGACAACCTGGCGCTCGACCGCTACGGCCGGCTGTTCGTCAGCGACGGCGCCCGGGTGCATGTGCTGGACCGCGCCAGCCGCACCTTCCGTCCGACGGGGCTGCGCAGCGTGGAAATGGGCGCCGACTTCGTCTACGATCCGGCCGGCGCGCTGTGGATCGGCACGGACGACCGGATGACGCCGGCCGCCGTCGACCCGGGCGGCGCCAGGCCCACATACAAGGTGAACACGCCGCCGGCCATGACGATCCGCCGGCTGTTCGACCGCGACGGCAATCTCTGGCTGGCGACGGACGACAACGACGTGTGCATGCTGCCGCGCGCCCGCCTGCCGGCAGCCGCCGCCTTTTCCACGGCGGCGCTGCTGACCGCACGGGATTGCACCGGTCCGCGCCGCGCCGACCGGAAAGTCATCGGGTTGCTGGAGGACCGCGACGGCAACATCTGGATGGCGACGATGAACGGCCTCGAACGCTTCCGGCACAATCGTCTGCGCACGATTCCTTATCGCGGTCCGTCGTTTCGCACGTCGCTCGCGCGCGATGCCGGCGGCACCGTCATGGCCGTCGCGGGCGGCGTCGCGACCCGTTATTACGCGATCGAGGGCATGAACCTGCAGGCTGCGCCGCGGCACGCGGACGCCACGCTGCAGCGGTCCGGCATCGACGGCACGGTCGTGCTGGCGACGCCCGCGGGCCTGGTCGTGCGCGAGCGCGGGCGCGAACGCACGATCCCGTATCCGGTGCCGGGGCCGGCGCCGACGGATCCGGTCCGGCGCCTGCTCCAGGAAGGACACGATGCGTTCTGGGTCGGGTGGACCCGGCATGGGCTGTGGCGCTATGCCGCCGGCGCCTGGAGCAAGCCGGCGGATTACGGCACACCGGTGGCCAGGGCGGGCGACGCGGCCGACGGGCGGGGCAACGTCTGGCTGGCGTATGCCAACAACACGATCGTCCGGCTCGGACCGGCCGGGGCGCGCAAGTACGATGCGCGCGATGGCGTGGACGTGCGCGTGGCGACGTTCATCGACGTGCAGCGCGACGTGCTCGCGGCCGGGGACGGCGGGCTGCAGGTGTTGTCCGGCGGGCGCTTTCGCCATGTCCGCGCCGCCGACCCGGATGTCCTCGGCGGCATCAACGGGCTCGTGATCGCGCCGGATGGCGACCGCTGGTTCAACACGCACCGGGGCGTCCTGCACGTGCGGGCCCAGGATTGGCAGGCGGCGCTGCGGACGCCCGCCGCGCCGCTGCGCTACGAATTGCTCGACCGGCTCGACGGCTTCCCGGACGGCGCCCAGATCGGCATCGTCGCGACCGCCGCCGGCGCGCCGGACGGCCGCATGTGGTTCGCGGCCAGCACCGGCATCGCCCTGTACGATCCGGGGCACGACCACCCCGCGACGACGCCGCCGCCACCGGTCATCCGCGCCGTGATCGCCAACGGCCGGCGTTTCGATCCCACCGAGACGATCCGTCTCGCGCCGGGGACGGATCACATCGACGTGGAATTCACGGCGCTCAGCTACACGGTGCCGGAGCGGACCGTGTTCCGCTATCGTCTCGACGGCGTCGAACGGGACTGGCAGGGCCCCTCGGACCGGCGTTACGCGTCGTACGCGAACCTCGGGCCGGGCAGGTACACATTCGCCCTCCAGGCCGCGCTCCAGGGCGGCGAATGGAGCGGGCAGACGGCCCGGATCGGCGTCGAGATCCGCCCCTATTTCACGCAGACCTGGTGGTTCCCGGTACTGTGCGCGCTGGCGGCGGCCGGCGCGGCCGTGCTGTTCTACCGCTGGCGCCTGCGCGAGGTGACGGCGCGCCTGCACCTGCTGTTGCGCGAGCGCCAGCGCATCGCGCGTACGCTGCACGACACCTTCCTGCAAAGCCTCCAGGCCCTGGTCTGGCGGTTCGAGCAGATCATGGACGACCTGCCCGCGCAGCACCAGGACAGGCAACTGCTGGACCTGACGCTGGCGCAGGCGAACGAGGTCATGACGGAGGGCCGCCACCAGATCGTCGGCCTGCGCCCCGGCAGCGACGCGAGCGCCGCACTGGAAGCGCGCGTGGCGGCCATGATCGAGTCGTTCCGGCTGCGCTTCCCGCAATCGATCGAACTCACCGTCGTGAATCCGGACGGCGCGAGCCTCGTGCCCATCGTTGCGGACGAGGCGTTCCATATCGCGCATGAAGCGCTGCGCAATGCGCTGCACCACGGCCAGGGTACCCGGGTCGGGGTCGAACTGCACTACACGGCGGCGGCGTTCGTGCTGCGTGTCGGCGACGACGGCCGCGGCATCGAGGCGGCGGTGCTGGCCAGGGGAGGGCGCGACGGCCACTGGGGATTGACCGGCATGCGCGAGCGGGCCCGCGTCGTCAAGGGCGTGCTCCGCATCGAGAGCGGCGCGGCGGGGACGGTCGTCACCCTGCGCGTGGCCAGACGGGTGGCTTACGGCCGGTCGCGCCGGGCCTGAGTACGGGCCAGCTCGCGGTCCAGCGCATTCGCGAACCGCTGCCGGTCGGCCTGGCTGAACGCGGCCGGGCCGCCCGTATCGACGCCGCTGCCGCGCAGCTCTTCCATGAATGAGCGCATCGTGAGCTGCTGGGCGATGGTGTCCTTCGTGTACCACTCGCCGCGCGGGTTGAGCGGCAAACCGCCTTTTTCCAGCACGAGGGCGGCCAGCGGAATGTCGCCGGTCACGACGATGTCGCCGGCCTGCACGCGCGCGACGATTTCGGCGTCGGCCGCATCCGCGCCGGCCGGGACCTGCAGCGCGCGGATGAAGCGCGAGCCCGGCACGCGCATCAGCTGGTTGGCGACCAGCGTGACGTCGATCCGCAGGCGGTCGGCCACCCGGTACAGGATGTCCTTGATGACGGCGGGGCAGGCGTCGGCGTCGACCCAGATGTCCATGACGGCGCCCGTCAGCCGCGCGAGAACGTGCGCGTGACGCGATCGAGGTGGGCGCGCATCGCCTGGCGCGCGCCGGCCACGTCGTGCGAGGCGATGGCGGCCAGGATGGCGCGGTGGTCGAGGAGTGTCAACTGGCGCAGTTCCTCGGTCTGGAAGTGCTCCGTCAGCTTGTGCCACAGGCTGCCGCGCTGGGCCCACAGGTATTCGATCACGCCGACGAGGGCGCTGTTGCCGGCCGCGCGCGCGATCGCGAGGTGGAAATCGCGGTCGGCCGATTCGTTCTCGCCCAGGTTGTCCTGGTTCTGTTCCATCTGTTCGACGGCGACGAGGATCGCGTCCACGGCGGCCGGCGTCGCGTTCTTCGCGGCCAGCGCCGCGACCTCGACTTCGATCACGCGGCGCGCGGCCAGCACTTCGAACGGACCGGGGCCGGCCGCCGGTCGCGCCGACTTGGGCGCCGCCTGTTCGCTGACGTAGACGCCGGACCCGCCGCGCACCTCGACGACGCCGCCCAGCTCCAGCGCGATCAGCGCCTCCCGCAGCGACGTGCGCGAGACGCCGAGTTTCGTCGCGAGATCGCGTTCGGCCGGCAGGCGTTCGCCCGGCTTGATGTTTTCTTCCCGGATCAGCGCTTCGATCCGGCTCGACACCACGCGATACAGTCGCGGTTCGGTCGCAATCGCATCGGGTGGCGCGGGCATTTTTCTCATTGTGTGCAGTCCAGGAAAATGTGGAGGCGATTGCCAAGGTCGCATCTTAGTTTGGTCCGGATAATGTTGCAAGTGGTCAGACCAAAGTGGTCATTTGGGCTGATCGCACGGGCTATTTCACAACAGTTGGACGCGGCGCCACGGTCCGCCGCGGCCCCGCCGTCGCCACGCCCGTGTGCATACGCATGTACAATGGAAATATTGCCATGCAGATCATGCACGGCACCACCCCGACAGCCGATGAATCGAACCATGACGACCGCCTACCCGAGCCTGAGCCATGCCCAGCGCATTCCGCTCGCCGCCGAAATCCATTCGCGTCCCTTCCTCCGGCTGGAAGCGCCCGAAGCCATCACCCACCTGGCCGTGTACCGCGCCAGCGAATCCGGCTCGCGCAGCGCGCACGGCCCGAACCAGCACGCGCTGCTGGCCGCACTGTGCGGTCATTTCGGGGTGGCCGCGCCGAACGTGACGGCCAATCACTTCTACCACGACTTCGGCCGCTTCCGCCTCAAGTGGGAGTGCCATACGGAGTTCGCCACCTACACGTTCACGGAAAAGGCCGCGCCCGGGCCGTCGCTGGCCGACGCCTTCGCGCGCATGCCGCTCGCGTACCTGCCGCAGGCGTGGATCCTGGGGCTGCACGGCCATTTGATGTCCGCCGCCCACGTGCTGCTCGAACGCGGCGCCGCCGATCCGGCCGTGCTGCAGGAGAGCTTCGCGGGCAGCCACCTGGTCGGGTCGCGCGTCATGCAGGGCGGCGAGGTGTGGACGGACTTCGCGATCCAGTCCGACGGCTTCTCGCGCTTCGTGCTGCGCGACGTCGAGATGCGCGCGCAGCAGGCCGGCCGCCTGGCGCAGCGCGTGCTGGAGATCGACACCTATCGCATGATGGCGCTCCTCGGGCTGCCGGCCGCGCGCGCCGTGTCCGCCGCGCTCGACGACATCGAGGCCGAACTGGCGCTGCTTGCCGAGCGCATGGTCGCCGGCGAAGCGGTGGCGGGCGACCAGGCCCTGCTCGAACAGATCACGCGGCTGGCCGCGCGCCTGGAAAAGCTCTCGCTCGACAACGGCTACCGCTTTTCGGCGTCGAAGGCGTATTACCGCCTCGTGAAGGCGCGCATCGAGGAATTGCGCGAGGCCCGCATCGAAGGCGTGCCGACCGTCGAGGAATTCATGGACCGCCGCCTCACGCCCGCCATGAACACCTGCGAAGCGACTGCGGCGCGCCAGGAAGCGCTGGCGCGCCGCATCGCCAACGTCAACGACCTGCTGCGCACGCGCGTCTCGATCGTCCAGGAAAACCAGAACCGCCAGATCCTGCAATCGATGGACCGCCGCGCCGCGCAGCAGCTGCGGCTGCAGCAGGCCGTCGAGGGCCTGTCGGTGGCGGCGATCTCGTACTACGTCGTGGGCCTGCTCGGATACGCGGGCAAGGGCCTGAAGAGCATCGGCGTCCCGGTCAATCCGGACATGCTCACGGGCGTGCTGGTGCCCGTCGTGGCGGGCGTCGTGTGGCTCGCGCTGCGCCGCATGCACAAGCAGATGCACAAGCGCGGCCACTGATCCATGCTGCTCGACCTGCATCTGGTGCCGACCTTCGGCGCGCTGGCGCTGGCCATCGTGCTGCTGTGGGTGCCGGCGCCGCCCGTGCGCGGCAACCGCGCGTGGGCCTGGTGCGCGGGGCTGCTGCTCGCGTGCCTGGCCGGACTCGCGTCCGGTGTGCTGGACTGGCGCGCCCTGGTCGCCATCGGCGCGTATCTCGCGCTGGCGTTCGGCGCGCGCGCCAGCGAACGGGCGTGGCTGCGCATCCCGCTGCTCGCGCTGACGGGCGTGTGCGCCTTGCTGCTGGCGCTGCACCGGCTGCCCGGATTCCACAACCCCATGCTGGCCGACCGCGTGCAGGTGTCGGCCGGTGCGATCCCGTTCACGCTGTACGCGAACTTCGACAAGGCCGTCGCCGGCATCGTGCTGATGGCCGTGTTCTGCGCGCCGATCCGCACGGGCGCGGCATGGCTGCCGATGCTGCGCCGTACGCTGCCCGTGCTGCTGGCGACGCTCGTCGTCGTCCTCGGCGCCGGCATGGCGCTCGGCGTCGTGCGGCCGGACGTCAAGTGGACGGCATTGACGCCCTGGTTCCTCGCCAATAACCTCCTGATCACCTGCGTGACGGAGGAGGCGTTCTTCCGCGGCTTCCTGCTCGGAGGACTGGCGCGCGGCATGGCGCGCTGGCGTTACGGCACCGCCGTCGCGGTGGTCGTGTCGACCGTGCTGTTCGGCCTCGCGCACGCGCCCGGCGGACCGATGCTGGTCGTATTCGCCACCCTGGCGGGCCTCGGCAATGCGGCCGCCTACCTCCGCTCGGGGCGCATCGAGGGCGCGATCCTCACGCACTTCGCGCTGAACGCCGTCCACTTCATCGCGTTCACCTATCCTGCGCTTGCACACCGAGCCGCGTGAAACTTCTGTAACACCGTGTGACACCGTATCGTGCGCGCGGGGTGCGGGGCCTATGATCGGCCATTATTGACTGCTTCACCATCGATCATGACCGCACGTACATTCATCTGGCCCGTTGGACTCGGCCTCGCGCTGGCTGCCGCCGCCGCGCCCGCGCTGGCGCAGGACCCGCCCGCGCGCGTGGGCCGCATCGCGTATCTCGCCGGCCCCGTCAGCTTTTCTCCCGCCGGCGCCGCCGACTGGGCCCAGGCGCCGCTCAACCGTCCGCTCGTTCCCGGCGACCGCCTGTGGACGGACGCCGGCGCGCGCGACGAGGCCGAGTTCGGGCCGGCCGTCGCGCGCATGGACGCCGGCACGCTGTTGACCGTGCTCGGCGCCGACGAGCGCACGACCCAGCTCCAGGTATCGCAGGGCCGCATCGACCTGCACGTGCGCCGCCTCGCCGACGGCGAAACGGTGGAGGTGGACACGCCCAATCTCGCGTTCGTCGCGCGCCAGCCGGGCGATTACCGCCTTGCCGTCGCGCCGGACGGCGGCACCACGGACGTCACGGTGCTGCGCGGCGCCGGCGACGTGTACGGCGACGGCACGTCGCTCGCCCTCGCGCCCGGACAGGGCTATCGCTTCGGCGGCCAGGACCTGAACAACTACGTGCTGCTGCAGCCGGTGCCGCCGGACGATTTCGACCGCTGGGCACTGGGACGCGATGCGCGCTACGAGCACGCCGTCGCGCGCCGCTACGTGCCGCAGGGCGTCGTCGGCGCGGAGGATCTCGACGACTACGGTAGCTGGCGCAGCGTGCCCGACTACGGCACCGTGTGGGTGCCCGACCGCGCGCCGCGCGACTGGGCCCCGTACCACGATGGCCACTGGGCGTGGGTCGATCCGTGGGGCTGGACCTGGATCGACGACCAGCCGTACGGGTATGCCGTATCGCACTACGGCCGCTGGATCCGCACGCCGGACACCTGGGCGTGGGTCCCCGCGCCGGCGCAGGCGCGTCCGGTCTATGCGCCCGCGCTGGTGGCGTTCGTCGGCGCGGTGCTGACGCTGGGCGGGCGGTCCGGTCCGGGCGTCGGCTGGTTCCCGTTGGCGCCGCACGAGGCGTACCGGCCGCCGTATCACGCGAGTCCGACCTACATCACGAACGTCAACGTGAGCAATACGGTGATCCGCCAGACGACGATCGTCAACAACATCAACAATATCCGCTACGTCAACCGCAACGTGCCCGGCGCGATGGTGGCGATGCCCGCGCAGCAGTTCGCCCAGGCGGCGTCGACGCGCCGCGCGGGCCTGCTGCTGCCGCCCGGCGTGGCGCGCGCGGCGCCCGTGCTGGCGGCACCGCAGGCGCGGCCGCTGCCGCGGAGCCGCGTCGGCACCGGGCCGGCCGGACGCCTGCCGCCGGCGCCGGTCATGCAGCGCGTCGCCGTGACGCGTGCGCTGCCGCCCGCCGCGTTTGCGCTGGTGGGTATGCACGCCCCGCACGGCGCGCGCGGTGTGCCCGCGCCCGGACGGCCGGGCGTGCAGTTGGCTGCCCACGGCCCGGTGCCGCCGCTGCGCGTGCTGCGGCCCGCGCTCGGCAAGCCGCGCGTGCCGCAACCCGCACACGGCGCAAATGCCGCCGGCCGCCAGTTCGTCCGGGGCGCCCGCGGTCCCGTCCCGATGGCCGCCCAGCCGCTGGGCGCGCTCCCGGGGGCGCGCGCGCCACGGCCGGATCATCCGGTTGCGGCGTTGGCGGGCGTACGGCCGGATGTCGCGCCGGGTCATGCCGGCGCGCCGTTCGCGCCGCAGCCGGGCGCGCGCCCGCAGGCACCTGAATTTGCGCACGGCTTGGCGAACGGTGCACGGCATGCGCAGCCGGCACTGCCGCCGGGCGCGGCGGCGTGGCGTGAGCAGCGCAGCCCAGCGCCCCCGGCGCCGGCGCAGCAGCGCTTCGCGGCGCATGGCGTGATGCCGCAACCGCAGGCCCCGGGTGGGCTGCCGCGGCCGGACCAACATGACGCGATGCCGCCGCAGGGGCGTGGTGCGGCAGCGCAGCACGGTGCGTCGCCGTCGCCTGCACAAGCCGAGGCTGCGCATGCACCGGCCGTGCAGCGGGCTGCCCGCGTGCAGGCGGCGGCGTCGAACACTCCCGCGCCGCAGCCGCATTCACCGTCGCCGCGTCCGCAGCCCGAACCGCATGCCGTACCGCATGCCGCACCGCAGCCGGCCCCGCGTCCGGAGTCGCAGCCGCGACCGCAGCCGTTGGCTCCGCATCCGCAGCCAGCGCCGCATGCGGCATCGCCGCCGGCCCCGCATCCGCAGCCTGCGTCGCATGCGATGCCGCGGCCGGCCCCGCATCCGCAGTCTGCGCCGCATGCCGCACCACAACCGGCCCCGCATCCGCAACCGGCCCCGCAACCGCATCCGCCCGCACCGCATCCGCAGCCCGCACCGCATCCGCAGCCCCCACCGCATGCCGGACCGCAGCCGGCCCCGCACGCGCCGCCGCAACCGCACGCGGCGCCGGCGCCGGCACACGGCGCCGACCACGGACACAAGCACGAGGAGCAGGGCGGTCACTGAGCGCGCGGACCCGCGCGCGCCGGCAGTGTAAGATGAGCTTCCCCGAGTTCATCGCCGGCGCGTGCGCGCCTGCCGCGCCATGCCGACACGTCACTGCCCAGCCACCGCCATCGATCGTCAATACGGAGCGGCACCATGATGCTGCTGCTCCTCTTTCTGGCGGGGCTGTGGGCCGGCGTCCAGAATGCGCTGGCCGGCGGCGGGTCGTTCGTCACGCTGCCGGCCCTGATCGTGTCCGGCATGACGCCGCTGGCCGCGAACATCACGTCCACCGTCGCGCTGTTCCCCGCGCAGATCACGTCGGGGTTCGCCGGGCGCAGGCTGGTCAGCGGCGCGGGCGGCCTGCCGTTCCGGGCGCTGTTCGTGCTGAGCATCGCCGGCGGCGCGGCGGGCGGGTTGCTGTTATTGCATACGTCGCCGGCCGTCTTCGCGCGGCTCGTGCCCTGGCTCGTGCTGTTCGCGACGGCCGTGTTCACGTGGGGGAGCTTCTTCCGCAAGCCCGGTGCCGCGGGCGCCGTGCACCTGGGGCCTGTCGCGACGGGCGTCGCGCAATTCCTGATCGCCGTCTACGGCGGCTATTTCGGCGGCGGCATCGGCATCCTGATGCTGGCCGCGCTGACCATGGCGGGCCTCGCCGCGCGCAATGCTGGCGCCACCAAGAACGTGCTGGCCGGCGTGATGAACGCGTCCGCCGTCGTGCTGTTCCTGACGTCGCCGCAGCTGCACTGGCTGCAGTGCGGCGTGCTGGCGGCGGGGGCCATCATCGGCGGGCTGGCGGGCGCTTGGGCGCTGCATCGGGTGAACGAGCGCGCGCTGCGCGTGGCGATCGTGTGCATCGGCGTCGCGCTGACCGCCGGGCTGTTCCTGAAGCCGATCTGATACACGCGCACGCCGCGCGCTGGACACCGCCACCCGCTTGGTCTACAGTGGAATCGTGCGGTATCGCCATGAATGATGCCGCCGGGAAGGCAGGTGCGCCATGCTCGATTTTCTATACGGCCTCGAACCGGATCTCTCGCTGCACGCCGTCGTGCTCGCGGCTGGCTGCGCGACGTTTTTCCTTGTCCTGCTGTGGCGGCGTTGCCCCAACTGCAGCTGGCAGGAATGGTCCAGCGAGCTGCTCGGCCGCGACGACAAGGACGATGCAACCGAGGAGTGACGCGTCGGCCCCGATGCGCCGTCCCCGACCACCCCATGCCGCCGGCGCAGCGGCGGGCCCGCGTTTTGTCGTTTCACCTCACGGCGCGTCGACGAACGCCGTCACCGCATCGACCTGACGGATCTGGCGGAACCGACGGGCAAGGCGATCAACGTGTATGCCCGGCACGCAGTCATCGAGGGCCACGTTGCCGCGCGCACCGCGGCGTCGGGGCGCGCCTGGCGCGTTGCGTCCGCGGTGTGCGCGCCGGCTGCGAGCGGCAGGCGGGCTGCCGCGCAGGCGCGGCGGAACAGTGGGATACGGTGCGTCCGGTGTCCTCGTGGCGCTGGCTCAGCCGGCGCGGCGCACGTGCGCACGCAGCAGCGCGGCGAAGTCGTCGATGTTCAGCCGCGGGTCGAGCGAATGGGCGACGCGTATCTCGCGCCCGGGTACCGGTTCGCCGTAGCGGCCATCGTCGAGCAGGCGCCGCACCGGGCGCACGACGGACGGGGTTGCGGCGGGGTCGAACGCGGTTGCCGTGACGAGCGGGCTGTCGCCGAACGTCAATGTGGCGCCCGGCCGCACGAACGGCGGCAGGTGGCGGTACTGGTCGACGAGCCAGCGGGCGAGCGGCGAGATCGGCGCGATGTCCGTGTCCAGTACCGCGACCGAGACCTGGAAGCGCCGGTATTCCTCGGCGGGGATTTGCACGATCGGCAGCCGCGTCGACTCGAACACGTGACGGGCCGCGGCGAGGTCGGTCATCAGGTTGTATTCGGGGCCGCCGGCGTCCGCCGCCGTCCCGCCGATCCACACGAGGCGCATGCGGTCGGCGATGTCCGGGCGCACGCGCAGCGCGGCAGCCACGTTCGTGAGCGGACCGCCGCACGCCAGCACGAGCGGCAGCGGATCGTCACGCAGGGCGGCGTCGACGATCGCCAGGGCCGCGCCGGCGCCGGCGACGACGGGGGGACGCACCGCGAGCCGCGCGCGCCGCAGCAGTTCGCGCGCGAGCCGCAGTCCGTCCTCCGCGCTGCGCGCCGGGTCGAGGCCGGCCAGGCGCGCCAGTTTCGGATCGAGCGCGGACGACGTCACCAGCACCGTGCGCGTGGTCGGCGCCAGCAACTGGTGCGCCAGCGCGACGAGGCCGTCGGGGTCGCCGGCGAAGTCGTTGTCGACGATGACGCGGGCGAGCGGGCGCTGCGCGATGCCGCCCGCCGTTCCGCCCAGCGCATGCGCGACCGGCAGCGCCGCGATGGCGCCGAGCAGGTGGCGCCGCTTCACTGCCGCACCCGCAGCGTGACGGGGCCGATCAGGCCGGACGGCCGCAGCGGCGCATCCGCCTTGTACGTGGGCGCGGCCGTGAACGTGACCTTGTGCGCGCCCGGCTGGGCGTCGCCGATCAGCCGGTTCACCCACAGGTTGGCGACCCGTACCTCCACCGTGTTGGTGCCGGCGGCGACGAGGTTGCCGATGTCGACCTCGTACGGCGGCTTCCACGCGATGCCGGCCGATTTCCCGTTGACGAGCACCTCCGCGACGTCGCCGACCCGGCCGAGGTCGAGTTTCAGCGGCGCGCCCGGCGCCACCTGCGCTGGCAACGTGAAGGTGCGGCGGTAGATCGAGGTCCCCGAAAAATATTTCACGTGCGGGTCGGCGCTGGCCGCCAGCGACCCGGGCGCGCCGTGCGCGATGGCGGCCGGCGCGGCCAGGCCGTCGAACGCGATCGTCCAGGCGCCGGCCAGCGTGGCGGCCGTGGTCCACGCGGGCGCCGCTACCGTGGCCGCCGGCGCGGCGGCGGGCCGGCGGAACACGACGAACACGGCGTCGTTCGCGCCCAGCGCCAGCGGCACGGTCGTGCCGTCCTTGCCGCCGCGGTAGCTGGCAGGTTCGAGGCGGCCCGTGTCGGCATGCCAGAATTCGGCCGTCTTGCCGCGCACGTTGAAGCGGACTTCGGACGCAACCGGCCTGGCGGCGCGGTTGGTGACGAAGTAGATGTCGCCGTCGGCCAGGCGGCGGTGGACGAACAGCAGCGGCGCGTCCGACCCTGCGGCCTGGCTGAAGTCGGGCGCCTGGCCGACCCGGGCCAGCGCCCCTTCGACGTCGCGGCCGGCGATGACGCGGCCCTTGCCGACGCGGGTGACGGGCGCGCCGCTCCACAGCGTCTTGACGAGCGCCGCGAACGCGGCCGGGTCGTCGGTCAGGCCGGGCGAGGCGACGGGCGCCGTGCCGACGATCGTCGCCCCCTGCGCGGCCAGCGCGTGCACGCGGCGCAGGGCGGCGAGCGTCATGCGGCTGCTGGTGCCGCCGAGGTACAGCACGCGGTAGCGCGCGCCGCCGGCCGTCACCAGGTCGCCGTCCTTGACCGACAGCCGGTGCAGCAGGGCGTCGGCGTCGACGAAGTCATAGGCGTAGCGGCGCGGGGCGTCGGCCGGCTGGCCGTGCTTGTACAACGCGACGAGCGGCGCTTCCTCGCCGTAGAAATACGCCACGTCGGCATAGAAGCGGCCCTGCTGCAGCAGCCAGCTGCTGCGCGCCATGTAGTCGACCCATGGCCGCGCCATGCCGGCCCAAGTCTCGTTGCGGTTGAAGTACTGGCCGAAGATCGCCAGCGACAGGCCGGGCTTCTTGTCGTCGCCCAGCGGCTGGTGCACCGACGTGTGGATGACGGGGAGGTTCACGCCGCTGGCGAACTCCATGTCGATCATCGGGCGCAGGTCGCTCGGGGCGAACGCCCACGGCGCCATCGCGCTCGTCAGCGACTCGGCGGCGACGAGGTTCTGGCCGTAGAGGTGCGACACCGACGCCGCGCCGCGCATGTCGGCGATCGCCGTCGGGTTCGGGCCGAATTCGGGGCGGTACGTCCACATCGCCGCCATCGGCACGTCCGCGTGGCTGCGCATCGCCATGTCGTCGCCCAGCGTGACGCGCGCGCTCTCCAGCGCTTCGCCGTACACGCGCAGGCCGTGTTCGTGCGCGACCGCCGCCACGGTGCCGTAGTGTTGGTCCGCCATCAGGTCCGCGAGCGTGCGGCGGTAGTCGTACAGGAAGGCATCCGTGCGGGCGCGGTCCTTGACGACGACGCCCGTCAGCGCGGGCAGCCACGGACGCGCGTCGTAGCCGCGCAGGCGGCGGAACTGCTCGAGCATGCGCGGCGTCCAGTTGGACGCGCCGACCTCGATGCTGTCCGTGACGATGGCGCGCACGCCGTGCGCGCCGACGAGATCCGTGCCGGCCGCCCGACGGTATTTCGCCAGGTAGGTCTCAAGGTAGTCGCGGACCGCCTTGCCGTCGTACTTGTCGACTTCGAGGCCGGTCGCTTCCGCCGTGGCCGGATGGTTTTCCGTGCCCGTCAGCGACCAGCCGAGGCGGACGATCTTCCAGGTGCCGGCCGGCGGCGTCCACGCCAGCGTGCCGTCGGGGCGCAGCTTGTCCGTCAAGTCGACGATGGCGGCCGGGTCGACGCCCGGTTCGCGCGTATCGACGCCGGCGTCCAGCGCATAGTAATCGTCCGTCGTCGCGAAGCCGGCCTTCGTCTCGAACTGGTTGACCTTCGGTTCGCCCGACAGCACCAGTTGCGCCAGGCGCAGGTCCTGGGCCTGGCCGATGGCGCCGAATGGGCCCGTGTCCGCGCCCGGCACGGGCATGAACTGCGGATTCGGCGCGGCCGGCCTGACGCCGACGACGACCCGAAAGTGCGCCGCCGTCGCCGGCGCGAAGCCGGCGCTGGCCGGCACCTGAGCGAGCGGCAGGTCGGCCACCTTGCGCCAGAGCGCGCCGTCGGCGCTCGCTTCCAGCACGGCGTGCCAGCGGGCGCCGTCGAACAGCGACGCCGCGCCCAGCGCGAAGATCGTTGCGGAGCGCACGGTCTGCGGGGCCGGATAATCCAGCGTGACGACGAGCGGATGGTCCGGCGTCGGTGCCGCGAGGTGCACCGCGCCGTCCTCGCCGGGCGTCGCCAGCCCCTGCGCGTCGAGAGTCTTGTCGCCCGCGCGCACGGCCGGCGGCGGCAGCGCGGCGGCCGGCACCGGATACGCAAACACGGCGATGTCGGCGCCGGCGCGCGCGAGCTTGTCCGGGGCGGGGCGCTGGCCCATGATGTCCGGCTGGACGAACAGGTCCTGGAACGGTCCGGTGGTGCGCGGCGCGGCCGGCAGCAGCGCTACGTCCTGGCCGCCGCGGACGATCGTCTCGCTCCACACGAGTTTCTTCATGCCGTCTTCCGGCCGCACCCACGGCCCCCCGGTCTCGCTCCAGCCGGGCGAGGCGGCGATGCCGAATTCCAGGCCGCTGCGCTCCGCCGTCAGCGCGGCATGGCGGAATGCGGCGGCCCATTCGGGGCTCATGTACGGCAGGCGTTTGGGCACGAGCTGCGGCGTCATCATCTCGGCGTCGAAGTTTTGCAGGCCGCCGAGGCCCGAGCGCGCCATCCACGCGATGTCCTTGTCGATGCCCTCCTGCGTGATGTTCCCGTTCAGCCAATGCCACCAGACGCGGGGGCGGGCCGTTTGCGGCGGCTGCTCGAAGCCGGCCGCGATCGGATCGGGCGCGGCGACGGCGGACGCGGACAGGCAGGCGAGGGCGGCGGCGCAGCCGACCAGGCGCAGGGCGGGAGTATATGCAGGCATGGCGTGTCGTTGTGCTGTGGTCACGGGGCGGCGCATCGGTCAGAAGCGGTAGTCGAGCGTCACGCCGATGCGGCGGAACGAGTTTTCGCCGAGGCTGTACGCATAACCGGAGCCGGCACCCTTGCCCGGCAGCGGATAGATGATCGCGTTTGGCACGCGCTTGTCGCCCAGGTTGCGGTCGTACAGTTCGACGCCCCAGTTGTCGTCCGGCGAACGCAGCGCGAGGCGCAGCGAGGCGACGGAATGGCCGCCGTAGCCGCATTCGGCATCGAGCGTGTTGCACAGCCTGACGCGGCTCTTGTAGACCATGTCGCCACCCAGCTGGAGTTCATAATCGCCCGGCAGCGTCCAGCTGTAGTCGCCGTTCAGCGTCATCTTGTTGCGGGGCGAGTACAACAGGCGCTGGCCGCCGACGTTGGCATTGTCGAACGTGAAGCCGGCCGGGTAGGCGGTGTCGAGGATCATCGCCATCGAGAGTCCCAGTTGCAGTTCCGGCAGCGGGCGCGCGCGGATGTCGGCCTCGATGCCCTTGCTGGTCACGCTCGGGACGTTCAGCGGGATGCAGCTCAGTGCCCCCACCGCGGTCAAGGTGCAGTTCTGCTCCTGGAAATCCTTGATCTTCGTATGGAACGCGGCCACGTCGACGTCCAGCCGGCGGTTCAGGAACGACATCTTCGAGCCCAGTTCGACGCTGGTCGGCAGCTCGGGCTTGACGATCATGCCGCTGAAGTTGCCGGCGGCCGTGGCGGCGCCGATCGGGGTGTCGTTGTCGATCTGCGGGCCCTTGTAGCCGCGGCTCAGGGTGGCGTACACGTTGACGTTCTTCGACACCGTGTGCTGCAGGCCGATCTTGCCCGAGACGTTGGACTGCTGCGCGCTGCCGCTGGCCGCCTTGACGGAGGCGGGCAGGGTGAAGCCGTCGAACGCGACGACGCTCGATTGCGACTCGTCGGCCGTGACGGTGTCGCGCGTGTAGCGCAGGCCGGCGATGATGCCGGTGGCGTCGGTCAGGTGGTAGGTCGCCTGACCGAACAGGGCCTTCGTGGTCAGCCGGGCGTGCTGGATGGCGTCCGTCGCGATCGAGCGCGGCACGGGCGGCGATGGCAGGAAGGTGCTCGGCAGGATCTCCGTGGTCGAATCCTTGTAGTTGTTCGAGTCGGCGTAGAACAGGCCGCCGACGTATTCGAGCGCCTGCTTGCCCGGCGACGCGATGCGCAGCTCCTGCGAGAACTGGCGCGCGTCCTGGTGCGGCGTGAAGTTGTAGACCTTGTCGTAGGTGTTCGACATGCCGATGTTGACGCTGTCCGGGCCCTGCTTGCGGGTGCGGTACGCGGTGATCGACGTGAGCGTGTCGCCGCTCCCGAGCGTCCAGTCGACCTGGCCGGACAGGCCGCGCACCCTGGAGTGCTGGAGTTCCGCGCCGTCCGAACAGACCTGGTTGTTGGTCTTCGAGACGGTCACGCCGCAGGAGGCGAATTCGGCGGCCGGCCGATGGTCGCCCGCCGTGTTGGCCGCGTACGCCACCGACGGCGCGAAGAATACGGCATTCTCGTTGCGCTGGTTCGACGCGTCCACGATCAGGTTGATCGCCACGTCGCGGTTCGGCGTCAAGAGGTAGCGCAGGCGCGCGCCGCCGTTCGTCGTGACGCTGTCCTTGTCGGTCAGGACGTTGTGGTAGACGCCCTTGTTGCGTTCACCGACGGCGGCGATGCGCAGCGCCGAGATGTCGTTCAGCGGGATGTTGCCGGTGGCGCGCACGGCTTCCCCGTGGTCGCCTTTATATTCGAGCTGCACGCTGCCGCCATGGTCGCCGATGAGCGGCGCCTGCGTGGCCATGTTCAGGACCCCTGCCGACGCGTTCTTGCCGAACAGCGTGCCTTGCGGGCCGCGCAGCACCTCGACGCGCGCCAGGTCGAACATCAGGCCGCTGGCGGTGGCGCCCTGCGGCACGCCGTCGATCACCACGCCGACCGAGCTCTCGGCCGACTGCGTGAACACGGCGGTGCCGATGCCGCGGATCGACGCGCTGCCGCCCGCGCCGCCGGTCGACTGGTCGCCGAACTCCAGCGCCGCCGCCGTCTTGGCGAGGTCGCCGATGTCCTTGACGCCGGCGCGCTCCAGCTGCGCGGCGTTGACGACCGTGATGGCGACGGGGACTTCCTTGATGCTCTGGGTGCGCTTTTGCGCGGTGACCACGACGGTCTCGATGCCTTTCTCGATCTTCGGGCCGGCATCGGGGCTGGCGCCGCTGGCGCCGCTCTGGGCGTACGCCGGGTTCCAGATCGCTGCGAGGCTCATGGACAGGACGGTCAGCGAACCGATCGCCAGCGGGGTGCGGGGTGTGTGCATGTTGTCTCCAGGTTAAGCCGGTCAGATGCCGGCCTGTTGTCATTGGATTGCTGCGGTGTCACAGGCGAATCGAGTATAGGTACGCAACTCGGCCATTCCAAAGCCGTATTCCGTGATACCTGCTATCGACGTTGGCGCGTGATGATCAAACGGCTGATCGATCGGAAAACCTGATACGTCCTATCGCAACTCTGGCCTTCGGGTTGGCCGGATGCGCTGCTATCGTTTTCACACAAAAAAACCAGGAGACATCCCATGCATTCCACCCCCGAGGCGGGCCGCGGCCGCGCCACGCTCATGCTGTGCCATTTCGCCGGCATGGTCGACCTGGTCGCGCTGCCGGTGTGGGTCGGCACGCTCGCCCAGCAGTACGGCTTCGACCTGGAGCACGCCGGCATGATCGTCACCGCCTTCTTGCTAGGCGCGGTCGCGGCCAGCCTCGTGGCGGCCCCGCTGTACAACAGGCTGCCGCGCGCCGCGTGCGCGTTCGGTGGCTACGGCGTCGCGGCGCTCGCCTTCCTCGCGGCGGCGCGGGTGGCGGACTTCGGCACCCTGGTGCCGCTGCACCTCGTCGCCGGCATCGCCACCGGCACCGCGCTCTCCGTCACGCACGGCACGATCGGGCGCAGCCTGAACCCGCACCGGCTGTTCGCCATGGCCGGCACCGCGCTCGGCATCGGCGCCGTCGTCTTCTATGGCGCCGTGCCGCCCGTCGTCGCGGCGCACGGCGGCGCCGCGCTGTTCCTCGTGTTCGCGGGCCTGATGGGCGCCGCGGCGCTGGCCTGCGCGCTCGGCTTCCCGCACGTGACGGCGGCCGGCCGCATCCACGTCGGCACGGCGCCGCTGCCGCGCGCGGCATGGTGCGCGATCCTGGGCGTCGCCTGCATGGCGCTGAACCAGGCCCTGACGTTCAGCATGCTGGACCGCATCGGCGTGCTGCGCGGCTTCGGCCAGGACCGGGTCAACGGCGTGCTGGTCGTGTGCGGCCTCGTCAACCTGCTGCCGGCCGCCGTCGCGGGCCTGCTGCAGAAGCGGGTCAATCCGGTGCGGGTGGCGCTCGTCGCGGCGCCGCTGCAGGCCGCGCTGGCGCTGGTCGTCACGTTGTCGGCCGGCTTCCTGCCTTACGCCATCGCGGGCAGCGTTTATCCCGCCGTGCTGATCTTCACCCACACATTCTTGTTCGGCCTGATCGCGCGGCTGGACCCGAGCGGCCGCGCGCTGGCGTCGACCCCCGCGATGATGATGACCGGCTCCGCGATCGGCCCCGCGCTCGCCGGCTCGGTCGCCATGCGCACCGGCTTCGGCGGACAAGCGCTGCTGGCGCTGATCGTCGGCGCCGCCGCCACGCTCTGCTTCGCCCTCGTGGCGCGGCGCGCGGCCGCGCAGGCGCCGGTGGCCGCGCCCACCCATCACTAAGGAGACGACCATGAACCCACCCACCCACCTGACCCTGGCCGAGGCCGGCGCGATCGTCGTCGCCGCCCTCGCGGCCGCGCGCGCGGACGGCCTGCCGCCGGTCGCCGTCGCCGTGCTCGATGCGGCCGGCCACCCGGTCGCCGTGCAGCGCGAGGACGGTGCCACGCCGCTGCGCGTCGACATCGCCATCGGCAAGGCCTACGCCGCCGCCGGCATGGGCGTGGCCAGCCGCGTGCTGCACCAGCGCGCCCAGGACAATCCCGTGTTCTTCAACGCGCTGGCCGCGTCCAGCCAGGGGAAATTCATCCCGCAGGCGGGCGCCGTCGCGATCCGGCGCGCGGACGGGACCCTCGTCGGCGCAGTCGGCGCCAGCGGCGGGACCGGCGCGCAGGACGAGGCGATCTGCGCGGCCGGCGTGAACGCGGCCGGACTGGTGGCCGCATGAGCGTCACGCACGGCCACGCGCCCGGCTGCGCCTGCGGCATCGACGTGCACGCCCACGTCATCCCGCACGACCTGCCGCGCTACGTGGGGAACCGCATGCCGGCCGACTGGCCGTCGATGATGCCGGCGCACGCCTGCCACCGCCACGTGGTCATCAAGGGCAGCGTCTACCGCACGGTGTCCGAGCGCGCCTGGAGTCCCAGCCGCCGCATCGCCGACATGGACCCGATGGGCCTCGCGGTGCAGGCGATCTCGCCGATGCCGGAGCTGCTGTCGTACTGGATGGAGGCGCAGGCCGCCGCCCAGCTGCTGCGCTACATGAACGAGCAGATCGCGGAGATGGCCGCGCTGTCGGCCGGGCGCCTCGCCGGCATGGGCGCCGTGCCGCTGCAGGACCTCGACCTCGCGCTGGCGGAGCTGGACTACCTCGCCGGCACACTCGGGTTCAAGGCGATCGAAGTGGGCAGCAACGTGAACGGCAAGGCGATCGGCAGCCCGGAATTCGCGCCGTTCTTCGCCGCCTGCGCGGCGCTGGGCGTGTCGGTGTTCGTGCACGCGCTCAAGCCGGCCGGCACCGAGCGCCTGGTCGGCCCGGACAAGCTGCTGCCCGCGCTGGCGTATCCGACCGACGTCGGGCTGGCCGCCGCCTCGGTGCTGACGACGAACCTGATCGGCCGCCATCCCGGCCTCAGGATGGCGTTCAGCCACGGCGGCGGCACGCTCGCGTCGCTGCTGCCCCGGCTCGAACAGGCGCGCCAGGTGTTCCCGGCGCTGCGCGACGCGATGCTGGAGAGCCCGTCCGAGCAGGCGCGCAGGCTGTTCTACGACACCCTGGTGTTCGATGCGGCGACGCTGCGCCACCTGCTCGACCGCTTCGGTCCCACCCAATTGATGATCGGGACGGATTACCCGTTCGCCTTCCACGACGCGCGCCCGGTCGACGGCATTGCCCAGGCGGTGCACGACCCGGACGTGCGCGCGCAACTCGTCACCCATAACGCCGCCCGATTCCTCGGGCTCGACTAAGGAGTTCCCATGTCCGCATCACCCGCCGGCCAGCTGCGCAGCATCGCCATCGGCGTCACAGACCTGGCCGCCGCCGAGCGCTTCTACAACGATACCTGGCATTTGCAGACCGTCGCCAGGACCGGCGACGCAGTCTACCTGCGCGGCGCCGGCGCATTCCACCACATCCTCGCGCTGCACCGCGCCGACACGCCGGACGTGCGCAACGTCACGTTCAGCGTGGCGGCGCGCGCCGACGTCGATGCGATCGCCGCACGCACGCCGGCCGCCGGCGGCCGCGTGGTGTCCGGGCCGGCCCCGGTCGAGGAACCGGGCGGCGGCACGGCCGTCACCGTCGCCGATCCGCAGGGCCGCATCCTGCGCTTCGTGCACGGCGACGAGCGCCTTGCCGAGCAGCCGCACGGCGACGCGCCGAGCCGGATCACGCACGTCGTGTTCAACAGCGCCGACGTGGCGGTCGCGCAGCGCTTCTTCGAGGACGCGCTCGGGTTCCGCCTGTCCGACCGCACGAAGGTCATGGCCTTCATGCGCTGCAACAGCGACCACCACAGCATCGCGCTGGCCGACAGCGATGCGGATACGCTGAACCACATCGCCTTCGTCATGCCCGACCTGGACGCGGTCATGCGCGGCGCCGGGCGCATGAGCGACGCCGGCTGGCCCATCGAATGGGGCGTCGGCCGCCATGGACCGGGCAACAACGTCTTTTCGTATTTCGTCGGCCCCGACGATTTCGTCATCGAATACACGGCCGACGTGCTGCAGGTCGACGACGCCTACCGCACCGGCGGACCGTCCGACTGGACCTGGCCGCCCGGGCGCTTCGACCAGTGGGGCGTGTCCAAGCCGCCGTCCGACCGCATCAAGCAGGCCCAGAAAAGAATCAGATTCGCGTAAGTTGCGCACCCGTGCGCGCCGCGAGCGGCCCGAAAACCCGTATCACTGAAGGAGAACCACATGAAATTCGTCACCTACCGCAACGGCCATGAATCGCGCCTGGCCGTCCTCGACAACGACACCATCGTCGACATCAACCGGGCCGTGCCCGATGTCCCGGCCGATGTCCGCGCAGCGCTTGCCGCCGGCGTGGACCTCGTGGCCGCCGCCCGCCGCGCCCTCGATGCGCCCGGCGCCGTGCGCCAGCCGCTGGCCGGCGTCGTGCTGGCGCCGGTCGTCCCGGCACCCGGCAAGACCGTCTGCCTGGGCCTGAACTACTACGACCACGCCGCCGAAAGCGGCCGCGAAAAGCCGGTGTATCCGTGGTTCTTCCTGCGCGGGACGACGTCGCTGCTGGCCCACGGCGAGGCGTCGCCGCGGCCGCGCGTGTCGGAAAAATTCGACTACGAGGCCGAGCTGGCCGTCGTCATCGGCAAGCGCGCCCGCCACGTCAAGCGCGAGGATGCCCTGGGCTATGTGTTCGGCTACGCCTGCTTCAACGACATCTCGGTGCGCGATTACCAGAAACGCACGCCCCAGTGGACCATCGGGAAGAACTTCGACCGCACCGGCGCGCTGGGCCCCGTGCTGGTCAGCGCCGACGAGCTGCCGGCCGGCGGCGCGGGCCTTTCGATCCAGTCGCGCCTCAACGGCCAGGTAATGCAGGACGCGAACACGAAGGACATGATCTGGGACGTGGCCGAGACCATCGCGCTGCTGACCGAATGCCTGACGCTTGAGCCGGGCGACGTGATCGCGATGGGCACGCCGGCCGGCGTCGGCCAGTCGCGCACGCCGCCGGTGTGGATGAAGCATGGCGACACGATCGAGGTGGAGATCGAAGGCGTGGGCCTGCTGCGCAACACCGTCGAGGACGAGCAGCCATGAACGCGGCCTATGACGTCGTGGTCGTCGGCTTCGGGCCGTCCGGCGCCGTGGCGGCCGCGCTGCTCGGCCAGGCCGGCGTGCGCACGCTCGTCGTCGACCGCAGTCATGACGTCTACCCGAAACCGCGCGCCATCGCGCTCGACCACGAGATCATGCGCGTGTTCCAGAACCTGGGCCTGGCCGACGCCGTCGCGCCGCATTGCGAGCCGTTCACGCCGTCGGAATACTACGGCGCCGACGGGCGCCTGATCAAGCGCCTCGCTGCCGTGGAGCCGCCTTATCCACTGGGCCACACGCCGTCGATGGTGTTCACGCAGCCGCCGGTGGAAGCGGCGCTGCGCCGCCACGTGAAGGCGCTGCCCGTCGTCGACGTGGTGCTGGGCCGGCGCTTCACGGGCGTCGACCAGGATGCGGACGGGGCGACGGTGCGCTTCGATGACGGGGAGGACAATCCGTCGAGCGTGCGGGCCCGCTACGTGATCGGCTGCGACGGCGCGTCCAGTGCCGTGCGCGACGCCGTCGGCATCGAGCTGGAAGACCTGGCATTCGACGAACCGTGGCTCGTCGTCGACGTGCAGGTGAATGAGCAAGGTATGGCCAAGCTGCCGAAGACCAGCGTGCAGTACTGCGAACCGGCGCGGCCGTGCACCTACGTCATCGGACCGGGCAACCACCGGCGCTGGGAGATTTCGCTGCTGCCGGGTGAGGACCCGGCGTACATGGCGACCGAGGAGGGTGCGTGGAGCGTGCTGCGGCGCTGGATCGGTCCGGAGGATGCGACCTTGTGGCGCCAGGCCAGCTACCGCTTCCACGCGCTGGTGGCGCGTGACTGGCGCGTGGGCCGCGTGTTCATCGCCGGCGACGCCGCGCACCAGCAACCGCCGTTCCTGGGGCAGGGCATGTGCCAGGGCGTGCGCGACGTCGCGAACCTCACGTGGAAGCTGCGCGCGGTGCTCGCCGCCGACGTGGGCGGCGCTGCGGCCGAGCGCCTGCTCGACACCTATTCGGCGGAACGGCGCGAGCACGTACGCAGGCTCACCGCGCGCATCAAGGAGATCGGCGCCGTCATCTGCGAGCGCGATCCGCAGGCGGCGTGCGACCGCGACGAGGCGCTGCTCGCGGCGGCCGGCGGCACCATCCGCACGGTGCCGCGCCAGGACATCATCCCGCCGCTGATGGAAGGCCTGCTGGGATCCGTCGGCCGCAGCGGCACGGGCACGCTGTTCCCGCAGCCGCGCGTGAACGGCCCCGTGGGGCCGGCGCTGCTGGACGAGCTGGCAGGCACCGGCTGGCGCATCGTGACGGACCTGCGCACGGCGCAGCTGCCGCCTGGCCTGCTGGTGCTGGCCGAGCGGTTGGGCATCCTGATCAGTATTCCGTCCGACGCGCACGGCTTCTCGAGCGGACCGCACCGCATGCAGGCCGACGAGTTGGATGGCGTGCTGGCACGCTGGTTCGAGCGCCACGGCTGCCGCGCGGCCGTCGTCCGCCCCGACCATTACGTGTACGGCGTGGCCGACAGCGGGCCGGCGCTGCACGAACTGGTGGCCGGCCTGGCCGGCACCCTGCAATGAACAGGTCGGGTCGGCACGTCGTGCCCACCCGGCGTCAAGACAATAAACAAGGAGACGACATGGATCACCAAGAACACGACGCCCGCCGCCGCACGCTGCTGGGCCTGGGGACGGCATTGGCCGGCGCCGCGCTGCTGCCGGCCGGCGCCGCCCGCGCCGCCACCGGCGGGCCTTTCCCGCCAGGCTTCCTGTGGGGCGCCGCCATCGCCGGCCACCAGGCCGAAGGCGACAACGTCGCGAGCGACGCCTGGCTGCTGGAAAACATCCAGCCGACCGAATTCAAGGAGCCGTCCGGCGCCGCCGTCGACCACTATCGCCTGTACGACCAGGACATCGCGACGCTGGCGGCGCTGGGCCTGAACACGTTCCGCTTCTCGATCGAGTGGGCGCGCGTGGAGCCGGTCGAGGGCATGTTCTCGGTGGCCGCGCTGGAGCATTACCGCGACGTGCTGCTGTCCTGCCGGCGTCGCCGCGTCAAGGCCATGGTCAGCTTCAACCACTTCGTCACGCCCGCGTGGTTCGCGGCGCGCGGCGGCTGGGAGGCGGACGGCGCGGACAAGCTGTACGCGCGCTACTGCGACAAGGCGGCGCGCCACCTGGGCGACCTGATCGACTACGCGACCACGTTCAACGAACCGAACCTGCCGCGCCTGTTGTTCGGCATTCCGGGTCCGCTGTCGGGCATGGCCGGCAACCCGCGCATGAAAGCGATGCTGGCGAAGGCGGGGCAGCTGGCGGGCACCGGCACGTGGTCGTCGTGGATCTTCGGCGACTTCGCCAGGATCGAGGCAGGCCTGCTGAAGGGACACGCGGCCGCGTACCAGGCCATCAAGGCCGTGCGCCCGCAGCTGCCGGTCGGCTTTTCGATCGCGATCGCGGACGACCAGGCCGTCGACGGCGGCGAAGCCATGGTCGAGCGCAAGCGCGCCATCGCGTACGCGCCGTGGTTCCGGGCGATTTCCGAACACGGCGACTTCATCGGCGTGCAGACCTATACGCGCGAGCTGATCGGGCCGGACGGCGTGCGCCCGCCGCCGAAGGACGCCCGGTTCACGTCGGCGCACATGGAGTACTACCCGCAGGCACTGGAGGCGACGATCCGCTACACGGCGCAGCACGTGAAGCTGCCGGTCTACGTGACGGAAAACGGCATGTCGACCGACGACGACAGCCAGCGCATCGCCTACATCCATACGGCCGTGGGCGGCGTCGCGAACTGCCTGAAGGACGGCATTCCGGTGAAGAGCTACATCCACTGGTCGCTGCTCGACAACTTCGAGTGGATCTTCGGCTTCGACCCGCACTATGGCCTCATTGCCGTCGACCGCGCGACCATGAAGCGCACCGTCAAACCGAGCGCGCGCGTACTCGGGAAGATCGCGCAGGCGAACGGCGCTGCGGCGTGAAGCGGCGATAGCAGGTATCGCCAAAATAGGCTTTGGTCGGACCAATCCCGACGGTAAGCTGGGCCTATCTGAAGTGAACAACAGGGAGACACAACGTGGGCGGTATCATTTTTGAAAACGTAAGGATCTTCGACGGCCGCCAGATGCGCCAGGGGATCGGCGCGGTGCGCGTGGAAGGCAAGCGCATCGTCGAGGTGGCGGACGGCACGCGCGCCGTCGCCGCGCTGGCGGGCGACCGAATCATCGACGGCCAGGGCGGCACGCTGATGCCGGGCCTCGTCGAGGCACATGCGCACCTGTCCTGGCCCAGCTCCGTCGAGCGCTTCGTGCCCGGCATGGCGCTGCCGCCGGAAGACCTGGTGCTGACGACGGCGCGCAATGCGCGCATCCTGCTCGATCATGGCTTCACGAGCGCGTATTCGGCCGGCTCGCTGAGCAAATCCGTGGAGACGGTGCTGAACACCTTCATCACGAGCGGCGGCATGCCGGGGCCGCGCCTGGTCGCGTCGTCGATCGAGCGCGAACCGCCGACCGTCGAGGAACTCGATCCGGGCAAGGTGGCCGAGCATGGCCGCGGCCCGGACGCCGTGCGCGCCTTCGTCAAGGAGTGCGCGGCGATCGGCGCCAAGTCGGTCAAGTTCCTGCTGTCGGGGGAGGATGCGCTGAAGCCGGGCGCGTCGCAGCAGCTGATGTACACCCAGGAAGAAGCCGACGCCGCCGGCGAGCAGGCGCGTGAATCGGGCGTGTGGCTCGCCTGCCATGCGCAGGCGTCGGATGCCGTCAAGATGGGCCTGCGCGCGGGCTTCCGCGTGCTGTACCACTGCACGTACGCGGACGAGGAGGCGCTGGACATGCTGGAAGCGCAGCGCGACGAGATCTTCATCGCGCCGGCGATCGGCATCATCCAGGCCACGCTGGACGCGGCGCCGCCGCCGCACTTCGACATGAGCCATATGAAGAAAAGCGCGGCCGAGGTGCTGGAGCTGCAGCGCAAGCTCGTGCCGGAACTGCGCCGGCGTGGCCTGCGCGTACTGCCGGGCGGCGACTACGGCTTCCCGTTCAACCCGAACGGCCGCAACGCGCGCGACCTGGAACTGTTCGTGAACCTGCTGGGCTACACGCCGGAAGAGGCACTGTCGGCGGCCACGCTGCTGGGCGGCGAATTGATGGGCATGGGCGACGAGCTGGGTCAGGTCAAGGAGGGCTTCCTCGCGGACCTGGTGCTCGTCGACGGCGACCCGACGCAGGATGTGACGATCCTGCAGGACCGCAAGCGCTTCCTGGTCATCATGAAGGACGGGCGCTTCCACAAGGACCCGGCGCTGGCCGCGCTGTGAGGAGCAGCGATGATGCACAGTGAACAGCATGCGGCCATCCTGCGCGCCGTGCGCGCCGCCGGCCGCGCGATCGATCCGCCGGCCGCCAAGGCCCTGTACGCGCCACTGCTCGCGGACATGCCGCGCGGGCACGAACCGGTGCGCGACATCGCCTACGGCGCCGACGAGCGCCACCGGCTGGACGTGTACCCGCCGGTCGGCGCGACCGGACCGGCGCCCGTCGTCGTGTTCCTGCACGGTGGGGGTTTCATCCGCGGCGACAAGGCGGACCGGGAGGCCGTCGGGCACTGGTTCTCGCGCCACGGAGTGCTGGCCGTGCTGCCGAATTACCGGCTTGGACCGCGTCACCGCTGGCCGGCCGGCGCCGAGGACGCGGCGTCCGTGCGGGCGTGGGCGCGCACCAACGTGGCCGCGTACGGCGGCGATCCCGACCACATCGTGCTGGCCGGCGAGTCGGCCGGCGCGGCCCACGTGGCGGCGGCGACGCTGGTCAAGCGCTTCCATCCGGCAGAGGGCCTGAAGATCGCCGGCGCCTTCCTCGCGTCGGGCGTGTACAACGCCGAGCTGGAACTGCTGGCGCGGGCGCAGCTGGGCATCGCGACGCCGGACCCGCGCAACGAGGCGTACTTCGGCACGGATTTCGCGGCCTACCGGTCGATGTCGACGGTGGACTTGGTGGATGCGGCGCCGTTCCCGCTCGCGCTGACGTATGCGGAACTGGACCCGGTCCAGATGCAGGCGCAGGCGGGCGAGCTGTTCGCGCGGCTCGTCACGCGCCACGGTTTTGCACCGACCATCGAGGTGATCGCGAACCACAACCACCTGAGCCAGGTGTACGCGATCAACAGCGGCGACGATGCGCTGGCCGGCCCGCTGCTGGCGTTCGTGCGCGACCCGCGATCCTGATCTCCTTGGCCGTGCGGCCTGGCCCGTTCCCGCCCGCGGCGCGCGGGGCGGGCCGTTTTTTTTGGATGACAGGCGCTGCAAAAATACATACAGTGAAGGATAACGCGCCCATTCGAGGGATACGATAACAAGGAGACAACCGATGCGATTCAACCGCCTGGACCTGAACCTGCTGCTGGCGCTCGACGCGCTGCTGGAGGAACAGAACATCACCCGTGCGGCGGCGCGCGTGAACGTCAGCCAGTCGGCGATGAGCGGCATGCTGGCGCGCCTGCGCGAATTCTTCGAGGACGAGCTGCTGGCCGCGGTCGGCCGCAACATGGAGTTGACGGTGCTCGGGCGCCAGCTCGTCGGTCCGGTGCACGACCTGATCCTGCACGTGCATGCGACGGTCGGCATCCGCGTGACGTTCGACCCGGCGCGCGAGACGCGCTGCATGAAGATCATGGTGTCCGACTACGCGACCGAGGTGTTCCTGAACCAGGTGGTGGCGCGCGTGCTGCGCGACGCGCCCAACATGACGCTGGACCTGGTGCCGCTCGCAGACGACGCGGCGGAAAAGCTGCGCCGCGGCGAGAACGACTTCCTGATCATCCCGCGCAACTTCCTCGACGCCGAGCATCCGCAGCGCACGCTGTTCGAGGACCATTACTGCGCCGTGATCTGGGAGGGCAATACGCAGGTCGGCGACGTGCTCGACGCCGCGACGTACGAGCGCCTGGCGCACATCGCGCCGATGCTGGGCCGCCCGCGTTCGCCGACGGTGGAAGAGCTGCTGCTGCAGGCGCAGAACGTCAAGCGCCGCATCCGTGTCACGACGAGCGACTTCTGCAGCCTGGCGACGGCGCTGGTCGGCACGGACCTCGTCGCGACGATGCACACGCGTCTCGCGCTCGCGTGCGCGCGGCGCCTGCCGATCCGTGTGCTGCCGCTGCCGTACGCATTGCCGCCGATGGCCGAATGCCTGCAGTGGCACCGCTACCAGGAAAACGATCCTTGCCACGTGTGGCTGCGCGGCGTGATGCTGGAGGTCGCGCGCAGCCTGCCCACCAACGCCGAACTGCCGATGGCGCCGTTCAGCTTCAATTCGCTGCGAACCGGCCGCGCCATCGCCGGGCTCGTGCCCGGTTAAGCGCGCTGGCCGCCGTCAGGGCAGCAGCATCGCCAGTTCCTGCGCGCCCTGGCGCAGCACCGGCAGGAATTCTTCCACCATGCGCTCGGGCGTCGCGCGCGACGCGTGTGCGCCCACGTTCAGCGCGGCCAGCACGCGGCCCGACGCGCCGCGCACCGGCACGGCGATCGAGCGCAGGCCCAGCTCCAGCTCCTCGTCGTTGACGGCGTAACCGTCGCGGCGTACCTGCGCCAGCACGTCGCGCAGGCGCGCGGGGTCCGTCACCGTGCGCGCCGTCATCGGCGTGAGGGTCGTACGCGCCAGATAGGCGTCCAGCTCGGCCTGCGGCAGCTGCGCCAGCAGCACGCGGCCCAGCGAGCTGCAATACGCGGGCAGGCGGCTTCCGGCGGCCAGCGACACCGACATCACGCGCGACGCCGCCGCGCGCGCCACGTACAGCACCTGGTCTTCCTCCAGCACCGCCAGCGAGCTCGATTCGCCGAGCGCCTTGCTGACGCCGTTCAGGCACGGCTGCGCGGCGGCCGTCAGCGGCGTCGACGACAGGTACGAATACCCCAGCGTCAGCACCTTCGGCCGCAGGCTGAAGTTGTTCAGCTCCGCGTCGACGTAGCCGAGCTGCCTGAGCGTGTGCAGGCAGCGCCGCACGGCCGCGCGCGGGATGCCCGTCTGCTGGCTGATCTGGGCGATGGTCTGCGGCTTGCGCGTGTCGGCGAACGCGCGCAGCACGGCCAGGCCGCGTGCGAGCGAGGTCATGAAGTCGGGATCGGCGAGGGCGTCGATGTCTTCCGCGATGGTGCGCGGTGCGGCTGGGGTGGCGGGAGTGGATGACATGGTGAAATTGTAATCGATCGGGATCGGCCTTCAGGAAGCGCTTGACCGCAGGCGGCGGGCAGGCGTACACTTTTTGTGCGGTAAACGAATCATTGTGCGATTATCGCACATCACAACCCAAGGTGACATTCCATGATCGATAAAACTTGTGCATCGCTGGAGGCGGCCGTGGCCGACATCCACGACGGCGCCACCGTCATGATCGGCGGCTTCGGCAACGCCGGCATGCCGTCCGCGCTCATCGACGCGCTGATCGCCCGCGGCGCGCGTGAACTGACCATCGTGAACAACAACGCCGGCAACGGCGACACGGGCCTGGCCGCCCTCATCAAGGAAAAGCGCGTGCGCAAGATCGTGTGCTCGTTCCCGCGCCAGTCCGATTCGTGGCATTTCGACGCGCTGTACCGCGCCGGCGAGATCGAGCTGGAACTGACGCCACAGGGCAATCTCGCGGAACGCATCCGCGCGGCCGGCGCCGGCATCGGCGGCTTCTTCACGCCCACCGGCTACGGCACCCTGCTGGCCGAGAACAAGGAGACGCGCGTCATCGACGGCAAGAACTACGTGTTCGAAACGCCGATCCATGCCGACTTCGCGCTGATCAAGGCGCTGCGCGGCGACCGCTGGGGCAATCTCGTGTACCGCAAGACGGCGCGCAACTTCGGCCCGATCATGGCGATGGCCGCGAAGATCACCATCGCGCAGGTCGCGGAGATCGTGCCGCTCGGCGACCTCGATCCGGAAGCGATCGTCACCCCCGGCATCTTCGTCCAGCGCGTCGTCAAGGAGGCAGCATGAGCATCACCAGCCGTTTTACCCGCGACCAGATGGCCGCGCGCGTCGCCCAGGACATTCCCGAAGGCGCCTACGTCAACCTGGGCATCGGCCTGCCCACGAAGGTCGCCAACTACCTGCCGCGCGAGCGCGAAGTGTTCCTGCACAGCGAGAACGGCCTGCTGGGCATGGGCCCCGCGCCGGCGCCCGGCGAGGAAGACGAGGACCTGATCAACGCCGGCAAGCAGCCCGTCACCCTGCTGATGGGCGGCGCCTATTTCCACCACGCGGATTCGTTCGCGATGATGCGCGGGGGCCACCTGGACATCTGCGTGCTGGGCGCGTTCCAGGTGTCGCACACGGGCGATCTCGCAAACTGGCACACGGGTGCGCCGGATGCGATTCCCGCCGTCGGCGGCGCGATGGATCTCGCGATCGGCGCCAAGCACGTGTTCGTGATGATGGAACACCAGACCAAGACGGGCGAGAGCAAGGTCGTCGAGCGCTGCACGTATCCGCTGACGGGTGTCAAGTGCGTGAGCCGCATCTACACCGACCTCGCCGTGCTGGACGTCACCCCCGCCGGCCTGCGCGTGCGCGAGATGGCGCCGGGACTCACCCTGGCCGACCTGCAGGCCGTGACGGCCGCGCCGCTGCTCGCGCCCACCGAATAAAAGGAGAAAGACCATGACCGACGCATTCATCGTCGACGCCATCCGCACCCCCATCGGCCGCTACGGCGGCGCGCTGAAGGACGTGCGCGCGGACGACCTGGGCGCCATCCCCATCCGCGAACTGGTGCGCCGCAATCCGGACGTCGACTGGTCCGCCATCGACGACGTGATCTACGGCTGCGCCAACCAGGCCGGCGAGGACAACCGCAACGTGGCGCGCATGGCGCTGCTGCTGGCCGGCTTGCCGCACGAGGTGCCGGGGTCCACCGTCAATCGCCTGTGCGGGTCCGGCCTGGACGCCGTCGGCATCGCCGCGCGCGCCATCAAGAGCGGCGAGGCGCGCCTGATGATCGCGGGCGGCGTGGAATCGATGACGCGCGCGCCGTTCGTGATGGGCAAGGCGGAATCCGCATTCGCGCGCAGCGCCGCCATCTTCGACACGACGATCGGCTGGCGCTTCCCGAATCCGCTGATGCACGCGTTGTACGGCACGGATGCGATGCCGGAGACGGCGGAGAACGTGGCCGACGACTACGGGATCTCGCGCGCCGACCAGGATGCGTTCGCGCTCGCGAGCCAGGCGAGGGCGGCGCGCGCCCAGCAGGACGGCACGTACGATGCCGAGATCGTGCCGGTGCTGGTCCCGCAAAAGAAGGGTGATCCGGTCCGTTTCGCGCGGGACGAGCATCCGCGCGCCACGAGCCTGGAAACGCTGGCGAAGCTGAAACCGGTCGTGCGGCCCGGCGGCACGGTCACGGCGGGTAACGCGTCCGGCGTGAACGACGGCGCGTGCGCGTTGCTGCTGGCGAATGCGGAAGCCGCCGCGCAATACGGCCTGACGCCGCGCGCCCGCATCGTGGGCATGGCGACGGCCGGCGTGGCGCCGCGCGTGATGGGCATCGGCCCGGCGCCCGCCGTGCGGAAGCTGTTGCGCCAGACCGGCATGACGCTGGACCAGTTCGACGTGATCGAGTTGAACGAAGCGTTCGCCGCGCAGGGATTGGCCGTGCTGCGGCTGCTGGGCATCGCGGACGACGATCCGCGCGTGAACCCGAACGGCGGTGCGATCGCGCTCGGGCATCCGCTCGGCATGAGCGGTGCGCGGCTCGTCACGGCGGCCACTTACCAGTTGCAGCGGACCGGCGGCCGGTTTGCGTTGTGCACCATGTGCATCGGCGTGGGGCAGGGGATTGCCGTGGCCATCGAGCGCGTCTAAATACGTTCACGTTACGCATGGTGGGCGGAGGCCGCCCACCCTACGACGCATGCCGTCGGCCGGGCACCCCGTGCCCACGATTCACGATGCGTCGCGACCGTCCAGCCAGTCGAAAATCCGCGGCCAGATTTTCTCGTGCGCGCTGCGCCCCACGAGCACGCCCACGTGCTGCAGGTTGACGCCAATGTCCCCCTCGTAGTGCAGCACCTTCTTGCGGGCGCTCGAGGCGGCGTCATGGAACGGGATCAGGGCCGCCGGCGGAATCAGCTTGCTGCGCGGATCGACCACGCTCAGCAGCGGCGAGCGCACATCGTGCGGCCCGATCGTGCGGTTGCCGACCGTTAGCTTGCCCTGCATGAACGCGTCGCGGCGGTACAGCGATTCGACGATTTCCGTGAACAGCCGGCCCGGCAGCGGGAATTCGTCGTGCGTCCAGCGCTCCACGCGCATGTGCGTGACCATGGCTTTCGGGTCCGTCATCGACAGCCAGCGGTCGGTCCAGCGCTCCCACTGGAATGCCTGCGGCTCGGCCATCGCGCTCATCATGTTGAGGAAGACGCCGGGTACCTGGCGGAACGTGTCGGCGATGGGGCGGGCGTGCGGCGTCGCGTCGATCAGGCGCGCGAAGCAGCTCGACGCCGGTGTGAAGTGCAGCGGCGACTCCAGCAGGATCGTCGCGCTCACGGCGTCCGGATGCAGGCCGCTGTGGATGGCGGCCAGGATGCCGCCCAGCGAATGGCCGGCGAGGACGACCTGGTCCGGCCCGCCATCGGCCGCGATGGCGCGGCGGCAGGCGGCCAGCAGGTCGTCGCCGTAGTCGTCCAGGCCGAAGTGGTCGTGGGTGTCCGGCAGCGCGACCCATTCGGCCAGGTAGACCCGCCAGCCGCGCTCCAGCCAGCGCCGCACGACGCTGACGTCGGGCGCGAGGTCCCAGATGTAGGGGCGCTTGATGGGCGCGGGCACGATCAGCACGGCGGGGCCGCCGTTCGCGGCGATGTCGGCCGGCGCGCCGTAGCGGCGCACGTTCAGGCCGGGTTCCGTGTGCAGGACCGTCGACGGCGTCTGCTGCGGACCGTAGCCCGCGCGGTCCAGCATGTCGCCGCGCGCCCGGCGGCTGCGGTCCATGTTCTTGAGGGCCTGCGCACCGAGCGTGCCCAGCGTGGTGTTCCAGTGGCTTGCCTGCATGGCGATTCGTCCGAGGTGAGAGTGGAAGACACCGCACTCTACGCCACCCGGCACCCGGCTCCAATCGCGCGCGACTGGAATCTGGCCCGGGTTTGCGCCGCGTTAAACAGGGAGCGTCGACGATGCCTGCAGGCTATTGTGCATGATTAAGACAGGTGGCGGCGCACCGTCCGCCACCCGGGCCGGGCTTACTCGACCCAGCTGTGGCCGTCGCGCGCGAGCAGCGCGAACGACTCGGCCGGACCCCACGAGCCGGCCGCGTACGGATGCGGCTTCTCGTCCAGCGTCTGCCAACCTTCGATGATCGGGTCGGCCCATTCCCACGCCGCTTCCAGTTCGTCGCGGCGCATGAAGTGGGTGAGGCGGCCGCGCACGACGTCGATCAACAGGCGCTCGTAGGCCTCGGCGCGGCGCTGCTGGAAGGCGGACTGCAGGTCGAGGTTCAGCGCGACCTGCTGCATCTCCATGCCGCTGCCGGGTTGCTTGGCCATGATCTGCAGCTTGATCGCTTCTTCCGGCTGCAGTTCGATGACGAGGCGGTTGGCGACGGCGCCGGCCGTCTGCGGGAACAGCGGGAATGGCGGATTCGCGAACTCGACCACGATCTTCGACGAGCGGCGCGCCATGCGCTTGCCGGTGCGCAGGTAGAACGGCACCTTGGACCAGCGCCACGTGTCGATGAAGGCGCGCAGGGCGACGAAGGTTTCCGTCTTGCTCTCTTGCGGCACATTCTTTTCTTCCAGGTAAGCAGGCACTTCCTGGTTGCCGGACACGCCGCGGATGTACTGGCCGCGGACCGTGTCGCGCGCGATGTCGGCCAGGGTCAGGCGGCGCAGCGAGCGCAGCACCTTCAGTTTCTCGTCGCGCACGGCGTCCGGCGACAGCGAGGTCGGCGGTTCCATCGCGACGATGCACAGCAGTTGCAGCAGGTGGTTCTGGACCATGTCGCGCATGGCGCCGGCGCCGTCGTAGAAGCCGGCGCGGCTGCCGACGCCCACTTCCTCGGCCACGGTGATCTGCACGCTGGAAATGTTCGGCGCGCGCCACAGCGGTTCCAGGATCGAGTTGCCGAAGCGCAGCACCATCAGGTTCTGCACGGTTTCCTTGCCCAGGTAGTGGTCGATGCGGTAGATCTGCGATTCGGCGAAGTGGCGGCCGACGTCTTCGTTGATGGCGATCGCGGACGCCAGGTCCGTGCCCAGCGGCTTTTCCAGCACGACGCGGGCATTCGCGTCGACGAGGTTGCTCGCGGCCAGCTTGTCGCAGATCATCGTGAACAGGGACGGCGCCGTCGACAGGTAGAACACGCGCTGCGCGCCGGCGCGCGAGGCGCTGGCCAGCGCGGAAAAATCGGGCGCGGCCTGCACGTCCAGGCGCACATACTCGAGCAGTTTGAGGAAGCCGTCCCAGGTCTTCTCGTTGAAATTGCTGGCGGCGATGAACGAGCGCGAATTCGCTTCGATGTGGGCAAGGTAGGCTTCGCGGTTGAAATCCTGGCGGCCGGTGGACAGGATGCGCGTCGTCGGCGGCAGGTTGCCGTGCAGGAAAGCCATATACAGCGCCGGCAGCAGCTTGCGCATCGCGAGGTCGCCCATGCCGCCGAAGATGATCATGTCGAGGGGGAGGCCGTTGTCTGTCTCTGTCGATTGGGTCTGCATGTTGTTCTGAATCTTCGAAGTTGAGGTGGTTGCCCGGTACGCCGTCACGGCACCAAAGGGGACGCGTGGCCGGGCAGGGCTGGACGGATGCAACCCGCTGCGCGCCCGTGTGTCGGTGCGGCATGCGTGCGGCGGCGGACGTCGTGCGCCGGCTTGTGGTCGGTCGACGACGCCGCTGTCGGGCGGGATGGATACGCCTGTGTCCTGGAACCGACGATTGTACACCGGGCCGCCATTGAGGTTCGGGTGGCGCCGGAGCCGGTTCGGTCTATATTAAAAACTGATAACAAATGACGAATAAGTGATGGGCCCGGCATGCGCCGGCGCGTTAACATGGCTACTCGTGCGGTGGCGTGGTGGCCACCAGCACGGCCTCGACTTACTTACTCTCGATATCACTTCAGGGCGCCTTCGTGGCGCCCTTTTTTTCGATGGCATCTGGCGTGCCGATCATCCAGCCGTGCGGTGCCAGCGTCGCGGATTCGCCTTCCCAGCCCGACGCGTAGAGTGGCCGCACTTGTGCCAGGGCCGCGTCGAACGCGCGCGGCGCCGCCGCCAGGTTCGCGAGCACGACGATGCGCTCGTCCTCGTGGCCGCGGACGAAGCCGACGGCGCCGGCCGGCACGCCGTCCAGGAACGTCGTCGTGCCCCGGCGCAGCGCGGCGTGGCGGCGGCGCAGGCCGATCAGGGTCTGGTAATGCGCGTACGCGGCGGCGTCGAACGCATCCCAGTCGAGCCGCCAGCCGTCGAACAGCACCTGCCAGCCGGTCCACGTGGGCTCGTTGAATTCCTGTCCCATCAGGATGTGCGGCACGCCGTCCATGGCCAGCAGCACGGCGGCCGCCGGACGGTGGGCGGCGCGGCCCAGGAAGGCCGACGCGCGTCCCTGTTCCTTGTCTTCCAGCCAGCGCATGCGCAGGGCGCCGCGCGGGAAGCTGTACGTCGATTCGTTCCAGTAGCGCGCGAACGCGGCGCCGTCGGCCGTGCCGTGCGCGCAGCGGCGCAGCATCGCGCGCGTGCCGCCCTCGTACGTGAGGTCGCATGCGGCCAGGTGGTGGAATTCGTCATAGGATTGGGACACGAGGGCGATATCCGGGCGCACCGCCGCCAGCGCGGTGCGGATCTCGTCGAGGAAATCGCAGGGCGTGATGTCGGCATCGTCGAAGCGCAGGCCGTCGAAGCCGAAGCGCTCGATCCAGCCGCGCATGCTGTCGATCAGCGTGTGCCGCAGCGCGCGGTCGGCAAGGTCGAACCCGGCGAATTCGGTGCGGTCGGGGACGGCGTAATAGATGCTGCCGTCGGCGCGCCGCGTGTACCAGTGCGGATGCGTGCGCGTAAAGGGGTGGTCGATGCTGCTGCGGTTGATCGTCCAGTCGAGCAGCACGCGCATGCCGCGCGCGTGCGCGGCGTCCACAAGCGCGCGCAGCGACGCCGCGTCGCCCAGGTCGGGGGCGATGGCGTCGAAATCGCGCACCGCATACGGGTCGCCCGCCGTGCCGCGCCGGCCGGCGCTGCCGACGGGGTGGATCGGCATGATCCACAGGATGTCGACGCCCAGCTCGGCCAGGTAGGACAGTCTGGCGCGCACGCCGTCGAAGTCGCCGCCGAACGCGGGCACCGACAGCTGGTAGATCACGCCGTCGCGCAGCCAGTCGGGGCTCGCCAGCGCGGCGCGCGCATGCAGCGGGCCGGGCGCGGCGGCGCCGAGGCCGGCCTGGCGCATCAGCACCGCGCCCGCGTCGTCGACCGTCAGGCAGGAATTGTTCTGGCCGTCTTCCGAGATCCACGGATTGGCGGGATCGGCGATCCAGCCGGTGCCGTCGACGACGAATTTATACAGGTGGCGTCCGGCCGGCACGGGCAGCACCGCCTGCCAGCGCGTGGGAGAGACGCGTTCCAGCATGCAGGCGTCGCCCACCCAGCTGTTGAACGTGCCCGCCAGCGCGACGGTGCGGGTGCCGGGCGCGGCGTCGTGCGTGAAGCGCACGCCGCCGGGAACGGCGTGCGGCAGCAGGGCCGGGTCGGGGCGGAATTGCAGATCCATGGTTTCCTTGTTGTTGGTGCGCCATGGATGTAATTAAACTACGTTAACTCGCCAAAGTAAAGGTCGCCTTCTGCCTAATGGCCTGCGTCGGCTGCGTAACTTTCCTACGCGCTGTCGCGCTCCACGATGGTGAAGCCGATGTCGCGCACGACTTCGGGAATGTGATTGCCCGCGATCCGGTCGATGAGGAAGTTCGCCGCGATGCCGCCCATCGCGCGGCCGTCGATGCGGACGGTGGTGAGGGCAGGGTACAGGTCGGCCGCGAACGGGTGGTCGCCGAGGCCGACGACGGCCAGGCGGCCCGGCACGTCGATGTCCAGCACGCGCGCTTCCGTCAGCACGCCGAGGGCGACCATGTCCGAGCTGCAGAAGACGGCGTCGATGTCGGGGTGCGCGGCCAGCAGCGCGCGCAGGGCCACGCGGCCGTTCGCGGCCGTGCCGGGCGCGGAAATCGTGTAGAGCGGCACCTGGCCGTCGCGGCCGTGCATGTCGAGGCGCATGGCCGCCTGCGCGAAGGCATTGTTGCGGCGCTGGGCGCGTTCGTCCGAGGCGCTGATCACGGCCACGCGCCGCCGCCCGCGCTGGTACAGGAATTCCGCCACCGCCTGGCCCGCGTCCTCGTGCGAAAAGCCGACCAGCATGTCGGCCGGCGTCGGCGTCAGGTCCCACGTCTCGACGAGCGGAATCGCGCTGGCCTGCAGGCGGCGCCGGCCCTGCGCGGACCGCATGATGCCGGCGAGGACGATGCCGTCCGGCCGGCGCCCGATGATCGCCTCGAGCAGCTCGTCCTCGCGCGAATTCACATAGCCCGCCTGGCCCAGGATCAGCTGGTAGCCGGCGCCCGCCAGCGTCTCCGTCAGCGACTGGATCATGTCGAGGAACACGGAGCCCGCGATGGTCGGCAGGATCGCCGCGATCATGCGGCTCTTCGTGGATGCCAGGCTGCCGGCGAGCAGGTTGGGCACATAGCCCGTGCGCTCGATCGCCGAGCGCACTTTCTGCACGAGGTCCGGCGATACCTTTTCCGGCGAATTCAGCACGCGCGACACCGTGATCGGCGCCACGCCGGCGACGCGCGCCACGTCCACGAGCGTGAGTCCGCCTTTCGTGCGGCGTGTCTTCTTCGGCGGTTCGGCCGGCATGTTCATGCAGCCTCCGGGCGGCCTGCGCGGCAAATGCGGTTCGGGAACTTTTGAAAATCGGTCATGTCTATTATTGCGCTCTTTTTAAATGAATTGCGTATCGAAGTGAATTGACAGGACTCTACGTGCTCTCATGGATAGCGACAAGATACCATTCCCCATTTCCGGAAAAGCAAAACAGACGCGGGAATCTTTTCATAATCCATTTGGCGATTTAATTGATTGCGCTACCAAAACAAAGTTCAGAATTGGAGCGCGAAGCGAGTTGTTGTTTATAGGCAAAACGGCGCGATTTCGATAGGCCATATTATTGTGATGGTAGCGCTATCTAAAATAGCCTGAAATCGTGCATTCCGGATCGGGCAACGAACGCCTGATAACCGCTGCGATTTGCCCGCAACCGCGCTTCGTGAAGCGCAGGGCGTCACGCCTGCGTGTCCGCGTCGCTCTGCGGATTGGATTTATCGCTCATGTCCCGTTCAATTTCCCGCCGCCGCATTTCGGGCCGAAACCACGACACCACATACGCGTGTTGCGCTTTTCGGACGAATTGTCGAGCTATCAAATTTCAGCATACTTTTCTGCAAATAAAATATACATACGATGTTAGCGTACAACAGTGATGTTATGGCGTTTGACAAAAAACGCGCTGAATCACTACACTCATGAAACCGATTACAAGACCATAACGACTACATCGCCGACGCAATAAATAAAGCGTGGAGACAATAATGCCAACACCATCCAGCCGTTGCCCATCATTCCCGGCCGGGGACATTTCCCCGGCGTCCTTGCAACGCCGATCTGGCCGCGCCGTATCCCGGCGGGGCGCTCCGAATTCGCATTGACTCGTTATATGCGGCCGCCGCAGGGTGGCCGTATTCATCCGCAGTCGTAACCAGTCCCGTCCGTTGAAGCGGGGCGCCATAAACAGAGCACAGGAGACTACATGACTCGATTCAAGAGAACCGCGATCGCCGTCGCAGCAGGCCAGATCGCATTGCTCGCCAGCGGTGTCGCGCTGGCGCAGACCCAGGTGAGCCAGGACGCGAGCGGCGCCAACGTCGTGGTCGTGACGGGCCAGCGCGCCGCGCTGCAGTCCGCACAGAAGATCAAGCAGAATTCGGACGAGATCGTCGATTCGGTCGTGGCCGACGACATCGGCAAGCTGCCGGACCGCTCGGTGACGGAAGTGCTGCAGCGCGTGGTCGGCGTCACCATCGACCGCACGATGTCCAAGGGCGACCCGGAACACTATTCGGTCGAAGGCTCGGGCGTGAACGTGCGCGGCCTGTCGTACGTCCGTTCGGAACTGAACGGCCGCGATTCCTTCTCCGCCAACGGCGGCCGCGCGCTGAACTTCGAGGACGTGCCGCCGGAACTGATGGCTGGCGTCGACATCTACAAGAACCCGTCCGCCGAACAGATCGAAGGCGCCGTCGGCGGCCTCGTGAACCTGCGCACGGCGATGCCGTTCGACTACAAGGGCCGCAAGTTCGCCTTGACGGTGGAGGATACCTACTCGGAACTCAAGAAAGGCAAGCGCCAGCCGTCGGCCTCCTTCATGTTCTCGAACCGCTGGAAGACCGGCTTCGGCGAAGTCGGCGCCCTCGTCGACCTCGCGTATTCGGAGCACGGCGACCGTACCGACGCGTTCCAGGTCGAGCCCTACTATCCGCGCGCCGACGTCGTGGCGGGCAAGACCGTGTGGGTGCCGAAAGGTTCGCAATGGCGCACGCTGCAATTCGAACGCAAGCGCGAAGGTGCTTACGGTGCCCTGCAGTGGAAGAAGGACAGCACGCTCAGCTCCTCGCTCACCTTCTTCAAGTCGCGCTACAAGATGCATTGGGACGAGCAGGCGATCTTCGCCCAGTCCAGCCCCTACAACATCAAGGTCAGCCCGGACGCCACGTTCGACTCGAAGGGCGCGCTGCTGACCGGCACGCTGACCGATCCGCAGGACAACGGCATCAACTTCGGCGGCGACACGCGCTCGGCCGACCGCAAGTCGGACACGACGGACATCGCGTGGAACGTGCGCTGGCGCCCGAACGACCGCTGGACCCTGAGCACGGACCTGCAGCGCATCCGCGCCACGACCAGCAGCTTCGACTCGACCGTGGCCACCGGCGTGCAGATGCCGAGCGAGACCATCGACCTGCGCGGCGACGTGCCGACCTTGTCGTTCACCGACGCCGACCGCGCCTACCTCGCGAATCCGAACAATTACTACTGGGCGTTCACGATGGAACACCAGGACCGCAGCAAGGCCGGCGAGTGGGCCTGGCGGACGGACGCGAAGTATGACTTCGACCATCCGGTGCTGCGCGACATCCGTTTCGGCGTGCGCCTGACGGACCGCGACTCGCGCAACGAGAACTCGAACCCGAGCTACAACTGGGCGGCCGTCACCCAGACCTGGCAGGTCGGTCCGACCAGCACGCTGTCGAGCCTCGCGTACCTGGGCGACCCGCGCTTCAACAACCAGGTGCAGATCCACTCGTTCAACAACTTCTTCAACAACAACACCTCGGTGCCGGCGCTGGTCTTCCCGGCCGTGTCGCTGGCGACCGGCTATCCGGGCACGTATGCCCAGCTGCACACGTATCCGAACATGCTGTGTAACGACGGCAGCGGCAAGTGCACGTCGTGGAACCCGGCCACGTTCGGTACCGATCCGGCCGGCATCAACGACCAGAAGGAGAAGACCGGCGCGCTGTATTCGCAACTGCGCTTCGGCTTCGACGACCTGAAATATCCCGTCGACGGCAACATCGGCGTGCGCTACGTGAAGACCGACATGACGGCGCACGGCTACACGGTGTTCACGCCGAGCACGTCGACCGGCCCGGCCATTCCGGTCTTCACCGGCTTCTCCCAGAAGCAGGACTTCAGCAACAGCTACAACAACGTGCTGCCGAGCCTGAACCTGCGCATGAAGGCGACGGACAAGCTGCAATTCCGCTTCGGCCTGTCCACCGGCATCTCGCGCCCCGATTTCAGCGACCTGCAGGGCTATACGACGCTGTCGCAGAACGTCGACAATTCCAGCGGCCTCGTCACCTACACGGGTACCGGCACCGGCAATCCGAACCTGCGCCCCGTCCGTTCGCACCAGTTTGACTTGACGGCCGAGTGGTATTTCGCGCCGTCCGGCTCGCTGACCTTTGCGCTGTTCAACAAGCAGCTGAAGGACGTCATCATCAAGCAGTCCTACGGCTATAACGTGTCGGACAACACCGGCAAGCCGTACACGTTCACCGTGACGGGTCCCGTGAACGGCGCGGACGGTCATGCGCGTGGTGCCGAGATCGCGTACCAGCAATACTTCGACATGCTGCCGGGCTGGCTGTCGGGTTTCGGCGTCCAGGCGAACTTCACCTTTGTCGACAGCAAGATCGACCTGCACACGCCGGTGCATGCCGTGTATTGCTCGGGCGGGAATACGGCCGACAACTACAACCTGAACCTGAACGGCTGCGACATCGACGGCAAGACGTTCGGCGACCTGCCGCTGATCGGCCTGTCGCGCCAGACGTACAACCTGGCGCTCATGTACGACAGGGGGCCGCTGTCGGCACGCCTGGCCTGGAACTGGCGCTCGAAGAACCTGCAGAACGTGAACGTCAACGGCACGCAGGGCACGGACGGCACCGACACCAACCCGAGCAGCCCGACCTATGGCCAGCACAACGTGGCGTGGGCGCTGCCGGTGTGGTCGGACGGCTACGGCCAGCTCGACGCCTCGGTGTTCTACAACATCACGGAGCGGCTGGCGTTCGGCGTGGAAGCGCAGAACCTGACGGATTCCAAGACCCGCCAGCTGATGCAGCAGGGTATCGGGTTCAAGGGCCGCGCATGGTTCGTGTCGGGGCCGCGTTATACGGCCAAGATGCGCTACAGCTTCTGATGTAACACCGTCGTCCCTGCGAAGGCAGGGACCCCAGTTCTGCGGGCGTCTCGTTGGCGCATGCAAAATAGGGCCCCCGCCTCCGCGGGGGCGACGTTCATACGATCACAGTCCTTCCAACCCCAACGCCTTCGCGTTCGTCCGCAGGAACGCCACCTGCGCCGCGCGCGTGTCCGGCCCGTCGTAAGGCAGCAGCGTCCACAGCTCCGACGCCTGCATGTGCCGCCCCGGCGCCAGCCGGACGTACGGCGCATGCACTTCCATCTCCATCAAACCCTTGTCGGGCGCGTCCGGCTGCCAGTCGTTGTACAACTCGATCTGGCCCTGGTCCGGATGGATGGCCGCGCGCGGCTGGTGCGCGAACTGGATCACCAGCACCTGGCCGCCGTGGAAGCCCGCCATCCAGCCGCCTGACGGCTGCAGCAGCATCTTGCCGTTGCGGTGAGGCTGGCCTTTGCCGGCCGGGTAGGCGTCCAGCGAGAACAGCCCGTCCGTCAGCGTCCACGTGAGCGGCACCATGTCCGGCTTGGGCTCGATGGCCTGCTGGCGCACGTCCTCGCGGCGCGCGACCGGCACGTAGACCCGCGTGTCCGCATGGGCGCGCGTGTTGAACCAGATGTCCCAGGCCACCTGGCTCGTGCGGATATTCGCCGCATCCACGTCGAGGCGCAGGCTGTGCGGCTTGCCGGCGACGAGGCTGTAGCGCTTCACGAGCTGCAGGCCGTTCACGGGACTGGCCGGGCTCGCGAGCGTGATGGCGTCGGCGCGCTTGTCCTCGATCTTGTAGCGGGCCAGGCTCAGCCAGGGATCGGGCGGCCAGGGCGCGCCGGCGCGCGCCGGATTCACGTCCTGATGCGACCACCATTCCTTTTGCGGGCCGACCCAGATCTCGTGGCCGAGATAGCCGACGTTGTCGCTGGTCGCGTCGACGGGTTCTCCGGGGTCGCCGGCCTTGGTGTCGACCTTGAGGAAGTTGGGTTGGCCGGCCAGCCCGAACGACAGCAGGCGGCCGCCGATGGCGTCCGTGACGGTCGCGCGCACGCTGCCGTTGTCGAGGGTGTGGACGGGAATGTCGGACGCCGCGTGGGCGGCGGCCATGAGGGCGCAGGGCAGGGCCAGCGCGAGGGCGGTCTTGCGTGGAGTGGGCATGGTGTGTCGGGCTGTGTGAAATCGGTTTCAGCTCGACAGCTTAGCAAAGAATCCGGCACTCGGGGGCGCGTCCCCGAGTGTTTGCCGGGCTTCTTTTCGCAGTTTCTACCCCCAAGTTCGCATGCTGCGAGATGCGACGATCTTGGGCCCCTGCCTGCGCAGGGGCGACGGTCTTACTGCTGGCGATACAAGCCAGTCAAATGGACGCTGGCGCGCTTCTTTCTGGCAGAAGGTCCTAGCGCGCTTCTGCCACCGCCAGCGCCGTCATGTTGACGATGCGGCGCACCGTCGCGCTCGGGCTCAGGATGTGCACGGACTTCGCCGCGCCCAGCAGGATCGGGCCGACCGTCACGCCCTTGCCCGACGTGACCTTGAGCACGTTGAACAGGATGTTGGCGGCGTCCAGCGACGGCATCACGAGCAGGTTGGCGCTGCCCGCGAAACCGTCGTCGGACTGGTACACGCGGCGGATGTCTTCCGACAGCGCGGCGTCGCCATGCACTTCGCCCAGCACCGGCAACTCCGGCGCGCTCGCAGCCAGCAGCGCGCGCGCGTCGCGCATGCGCTGCGCGGAGGGCCGCTGGGACGAGCCGAAGATCGAATGCGACACGAGCGCCGCCTTCGGTTCCACGCCGAAGTGGCGCATCTCCGTCGCGGCCAGCTTCGTGATGGCCGCCAGTTCCTGCGCCGACGGATTGTCGTTGACATAGGTGTCGGTGATGAACAGGGTCATCTTGTCGAGCACCAGCGCGTTCATCGCGGCCAGCACGTCGGCGCCCGGCGCGAGGCCGATCTCGTTCTTCACGTGCGCCAGGTGGGTGTCGTAGCTGCCCTGCATGCCGCAGATCAGCGAGTCGACCTGGCCCGCGTTCAGCAGATGGGCACCTTGCAGGGTCGTGTCGCCCTCGGCCTCGACGAGCGTGTAGTCGACGTCGCGCTTCAGGCGCAGGCCGGACTGCCTGATCGCCTGTTCCACGTCGGCCGCGCGGCCGATCAGGACGGGCTTCGCGAGGCCCTCGTCGACGACGGTCTGCACGGCGCGCAGCACGCGCGGTTCGCTGCCGTCGGCGTAGGCGACGCGTTTCGGCGCGGCCTTGGCTTTCGCGAACACGGGCTTCATGAAGAAGCCGGTGTGGTAGATCATCTCGCCCAGCTTGTCGCGATACGCATCCATGTCGGCGATCGGGCGCGTGGCGACGCCCGACGCTTCCGCGGCCCTGGCGACGGCCGGCGCGATGGCGGCCATCAGGCGCGGATCGAACGGTTTCGGGATGATGTAGTCGGGGCCGAAGGTCAGGTCCTGGCCGGCGTAGGCGGCGGCGACGGCGTCGTTGGCTTCCGCCTCGGCCAGTTCGGCGATCGCGCTCACGCACGCCAGCTTCATCTCGGTCGTGATGCGCGTCGCGCCGCAATCGAGGGCGCCGCGGAAGATGTACGGGAAGCACAACACGTTGTTGACCTGGTTCGGATAGTCCGAACGGCCGGTCGCGACGATGCAGTCCGGCCTGGCGGCCTTCGCCACTTCCGGACGGATCTCCGGCTCCGGGTTCGCCAGCGCCAGGATGACGGGGCGGTCGGCCATCGTCTTCACCATGTCGCCGGTGAGCACGCCGGCGGTCGAGCAGCCGAGGAACACGTCGGCGCCGGCGACGATGTCGGCCAGCGTGCGCGCACCCGTATCCTGCGCGTAGCGGGCCTTGTTGGCTTCCATGTTCGCGTCGCGGCCCTGCCAGATCACGCCCTTCGAATCGGCGACGAAGACGTTCCCGCGTTGCACGCCCAGGCTCACCATCATGTCGAGGCAGGCGATGGCCGCAGCGCCGGCGCCGGACGCCACCAGTTTTACCTGGCCGATGTCCTTGCCGACGACTTTCAATGCGTTGAGCAGGGCGGCGGACGAGATGATGGCGGTGCCGTGCTGGTCGTCGTGGAAGACGGGGATGTTCATCCGCTCCGACAGCTTCTTCTCGATGTAGAAGCACTCCGGCGCCTTGATGTCTTCCAGGTTGATGCCGCCGACGGTCGGCTCGAGCATGGCGATTGCGTCGATGAGTTTATCGGGATCGTTCTCGGCCAGTTCCAGGTCGAACACGTCGACGCCGGCGAATTTCTTGAACAGGCAGCCTTTGCCTTCCATGACGGGCTTGCTGGCCAGCGGGCCGATATTGCCCAGGCCAAGGACCGCGGTGCCGTTCGAGATCACGGCGACCAGGTTGCCGCGCGACGTGTACTCGGCGGCGGTGGCCGGGTTGGCGGCGATCTCTTCGCAGGCGTAGGCCACGCCGGGCGAATAGGCGAGCGACAGGTCGCGCTGGTTGGACAGGGGTTTCGTCGCCACGACCTCGATCTTGCCGCGCACGGGGCTGCGGTGGTATTCGAGCGCGTCGGCGCGCAGCTGGGTGTCTTTAGCCTCGTTCAGGCTGCTTTCGGTACTCATTGCTTCTCCTATGCCGCTTGACGCGGACGATGTTGTGTATTCGTTGCTGCCGTTCCCGTACGCGGCAGGGACCGCGGGGCGACGTGTGCCGGGACATGCGCCGCGTTTCGAGTCGAAAGCGGTACCGTGGGCGCCGTCCGTCGCCCGCACGGCACGGGTGGCCGGGGCAGTACGCGCGCTCCTGGCGCAGGCGTAGACGGAGGCGCCGTGGTCGACGGCGATACGCGATCATACGTGATCGCGGGCGATGTTGCTTAGTTCGCCAGATATTACGTATATCACTGCGGCCTGAACATGCGGAACAGCTGCGCCGGCCCGATCTCGAAATAGTCGGCCGGCCCGCCGCCGCGCAGGATGTGACCGGCGCGCGCCGTGTCGTAGACCCCGTCCGTGAGCAGCGCCCGGTCGATGTGCACGCCGACCACTTCACCCAGCACGAGCCAGCTCGGCACGGCTTGCCCGTCGGCGCCCTGCAGCCGCACGACCTGGGTGAGCCGGCACTCGAACGAGACGGGGGCTTCCAGCACGCGCGGCACGTCGACGAGCCGCGCCGCCACGGGCGTCAGGCCGGCCAGTGCGAACTCGTCGACGTCGGGCGGCACGGCGGCGCAGGTGGCGTTCATGCGGTCGGCGAGGGTGCGCGTGGCCAGGTTCCAGCAGAACGCGCCGGTTTCCTCGACGTTGCGGACGGTGTCCTTGTAGCCGATGCTGGCGAAACCGACGATGGGCGGCGTGTAATTGAAGGCGTTGAAGAAGCTGTACGGCGCGAGGTTGAGGGCGCCGGCGCGGCTGCGCGACGAGATCCAGCCGATGGGACGCGGCCCGACGATGGCGTTGAAGGGATCGTGCGGCAGGCCGTGGCCGGCGCGCGGTTCGTAGAAATGGGTGCTGTCGTTCATCGGGACTCCTGTGTGCGGCCGTCACGATACCGCATCGGGCCGCGGGTGTGGGCGGTGCCATCGTTTCCCGGTTGTTTGCAACTAACCGATGCGCCGCGACACCGAAACTCGTAGGGCGGGCACCCCGTGCCCGCGCGTGCGGCTCGCATGTCGCACGCGCGACGTTCGCGTGTCGCATGCGTGCGCGAGGGCGGAGGTCGCCGACCCCGGACGTTCCGCCGGCACTTGAATGGACACCGACATCGTTCCATCGAACGATGTCACCGCATTCACGCGCCGAACGCCACCTCCGCCACCCCGCGCACGCCTGGCCGCACGAGCAGCACCGCGCCCGCCAGCGGATCGTCCTCCCGCCCCGGCTGCACGATCGACGTGACGAGCAGGGTATCGAGCGCCGGTCCGCCGAAGCACGGCATCGACGGCTTCGGCACCGGCAGCGCCAGTTCGCGGTCCAGCTTCCCGCCCGGCGTGAACCGCAGCAGGCTGCCGCCGTCGTTGCCGGCGACCCAGTAGCAGCCGTCGCTGTCCATCGTCGCACCGTCCGGCCGGCCCGCGTACGCGGCCATGTCGACGAACAGGCGCCGGCCGTGCGGGACGCCGGCGTCCACGTCGTAGTCGAACGCCCACACGCGGCGGCGCGTGGGATGCGAATCGGACAGATACATCGTGCGGCCATCGGGCGACCAGGCGAGGCCGTTCTGCGTGACGAGGCCGGAGACGAGCGGCGCCGACAGCCCGGCCGCGTCGTAGCGGTACAGGCGGCCGATCGGCAGCGCGGCGGCCATGTCCATCCACATCGTGCCGCTCCAGAAGCGGCCCTGGCGGTCGGTGCGGCCGTCGTTGAAGCGCATGCCGGGCGCCAGTTCGGGCGGTGCGCCCATGCGCTCGGCGCGCACGGTGCCGTCATCCTGGAGGTCGACGGCGAAGATGCCGGTCTCCATGCCGGCAATCAGGCCGCCTTTGGCGCGCGGCGCGATGCAGGCGACCATTTCGGCCGCCGTCCAGTGGCGCGCGGCGCCCGTCGCATGATCCAGGCGCCAGATGCGGCGCGCGGGGATGTCGACCCAGTACCAGGCCTGCTCGGCCGCGTGCCAGACCGGGCTCTCGCCGACGGTGCAGCGGACGCCGTCGACGCTTTCCACGACCGCGTCAAGCATGCGCCAGCTCCTCCGGCAGGCGGGCCGTCGCCTGGGTCGGCACGAGCATCTTCATGATGATCCACGCCGCCAGGTACGCCAGCGCGCAGAACGCGAACATGATCATGTAGCCGGTCTGGATCTGGCCCAGGCCGCCGTAGTAGTCGAACAGCCTGCCGCCGACCTTGGTGACGAGCACGCCGCCGATGCCGCCCGCCAGTCCGCCGATGCCGACCACCGACGCGACGCAATGGCGCGGGAACAGGTCCGACGTGATCGTCAGCAGGTTGGCCGACCACGCCTGGTGCGCCGAGGCGCCGACGCCGATCAGGATCACGGGCACCCAGTAGCCGAAGTGGCCCAGCGGCTGCGCCAGCAGCACGACGAGCGGGAAGAAGGCGATGATGAGCATGGCCTTCATGCGGCTGTCGTACGGCGCGTCGCCGCGGCGCATGAAGCGCGTCGGCAGCGCGCCGCCGCCGATGCTGCCCACCATCGTCATGCTGTACAGGACGGCCAGCGGCAGCACGAGGTCGGACGTGGCCATGCCGTATTTGTCGGTCAGGTATTTCGGCAGCCAGAACAGGAAGAACCACCACACGCCGTCCGTCAGGAATTTACCGACGATGAACGCCCACGTCTGGCGCAGGCCGAGCAGCGTACGCCAGCCCGGCGCGGGACCGGTCGCGGCGACCGGTGCGGCACCGGCGTCGTCGCTGCGGATGTAGTCGAGTTCCGTGCGCGACAGGCGGCGCTGGCGTGCCGGCTCGTCGAACAGGAAGACCCAGAACACGACCCACAGGAAGCCGATGCCGCCGATCCAGATGAATGCGGCCTGCCAGCCCCAGATCGCGGCGAGCACGGGCACCGTCAGCGGCGCCAGGATCGCGCCGATGTTGGCGCCGGAATTGAAGATGCCCGTCGCGAACGAACGCTCGGACTTCGGGAAGTATTCGGCGGTGGCGCGGATCGCGGCCGGGAAGTTGCCGGCTTCGCCGATCGCGAGGATCGTGCGCGCGACGATGAAGCCGAGGACGGAGGCCGGCACGGCGAGGCCGAGCATGGCCTTGAGGCCGGCGCCGAGTTCGATCGAATACGCGTGGGCGACGGCGCCGCCCGACCAGATGACGATGGCGAGCGTGTACGCGGTCTTGGTGCCGAGCCGGTCGACGATGCGGCCCGCGAGCAGCAGGGCGATCGCGTACACGAACTGGAACGCGGCGGCGATGTTGGCGTAGTCGGTGTTCGACCAGCCGAATTCCTTCGACAGCGAAGGGGCGAGAAGACTCAGCACCTGGCGGTCGAGGTAGTTGACGGTGGTGGCGAAGAACAGCAGGGCGCAGATGGTCCACCGGAAGTTGCCGCCGGCGGTCGGGGCGGCGTCGCTTGTGCGATTGCGTGTCATGGTCAGGCCTTCTATCAGGTTGTGCCGACTTGTGCGCGGCCGGCGTCTCCTCCGGCCGTTGCCGTCGCCGCCGGATGGGCGGGCGACGGCGGGTGGCCGGCACATCGTACCAGCCACCCGGTGCTGCTAAACGTCTACATGATGATTATTTTGCGACCTGCAGCGTGCCGTCGACCATGCGCGCGAGACCCAGCGGGTTGTCGTCGCGCAGGGCTTCCGGCAGCAGGTCGGCCGGCACGTCCTGGTAGCACACCGGACGCAGGAAGCGTTCGATGGCGGTGGCGCCCACCGACGTCGAGCGGCTGTCCGACGTGGCCGGGAACGGGCCGCCGTGCACCATGGCGTGCGACACCTCGACGCCGGTCGGGAAGCCGTTGAACAGCACGCGGCCGGCCTTGCGCTCCAGCGTCGGCAGCAGGCCGGCGGCCAGTGCGCGGTCGGCGGACGTGGCGTGCACGGTGGCCGTCAGCTGGCCTTCCAGGTGGCGCGCCACGGCCAGCATCTCGGCCTCGTCGCGGCATGCGATCACCAGCGACGCCGGGCCGAAGATCTCTTCGTCCAGCGCCGGGCTGGCGATGTACGTGGCGGCGTCGGTGGCGTACAGCGCGGCCTGCGCGGCGCAGCCGGTGCCTTCGGCGCTGCCTTGCGCGACCAGTTCCACGTTGGCGATGCCCGAGCGGCGGCCGACGGCGTCGACGTAGGCCTGGTGGATGCCCGCGGTGAGCATCGTGCCCGCGCCCTTGGCGGCCAAGGCCTCGGCGGCGGCGGCGCGGAACGCGTCCAGGTCCGTGCCGGCCAGGGCGATCACGAGGCCCGGGTTGGTGCAGAACTGGCCCACGCCGAGCGTGAGCGAATCGACGAAGGCACCGGCCAGTTTCGCGCCGCCGGCGGCGAGGGCGCCCGGCAGGATGAACACCGGATTGATGCTGCTCATTTCGGCATAGACGGGGATCGGTTCGTGGCGCGCGTTCGCCGTGCGCACGAGGGCAAGGCCGCCCTGGCGCGAACCGGTGAAGCCGACGGCCTTGATGGCCGGATGTGCGGCCAGCGCCTGGCCGGCCACGCGGCCTTCGCCGATCAGCATCGAGAACACGCCGTCCGGCATGCCGCAATCCTCGGCGGCCTGGCGCACGGCCTTGCCGACCAGTTCCGACGTGCCCAGGTGGGCGCTGTGCGCCTTCACCACGACCGGGCAGCCGGCCGCCAGCGCGGACGCGGTGTCGCCGCCGGCGACGGAGAATGCGAGCGGGAAGTTGGACGCGCCGAACACGGCGACGGGGCCCAGGCCGATCTTGCGCATGCGCAGGTCGGAGCGCGGCGGCGTGCGCTGCGGCAGGGCGGAATCGAGCGTCGCTTCGAGGAAGTTCCCGTCGCGCACGACCTTGGCGAACAGGCGCAGCTGGTTGCAGGTGCGACCGCGCTCGCCTTCCAGGCGTGCCGCCGGCAGGCCGGATTCGGCCGACGCGCGCTCGATCAGCAGCGGGCCGATGTCCATGATGCGGTCGGCGATGGTTTCCAGAAAGCGTGCGCGCTGTTCGAGCGGCAGGCTGCGGTACGGGTCGAACGCGAGTTCCGCCTGCGCGCACGCGGCGGCGACGTCGTCTTCCGTCGCGAGGCCGAATTCCGGCTCGATCTGCGCGCGGGTCGCGGGATTGAAGGCACGGGTCGTGCCGGCGCTGCCGCGCACGAGGCGGCGGCCGATGATCATTTCACCTTGGATGCTCATGTGGTTGTCTTCCTGATCGTAGTGGTTATTGGGCGCCCTGGGCGATGATCAGCTTGTGCAGCATCTCCGATTCTTCCGCCGTCAGGTCGGTCAGCGGTGCGCGCACCGGGCCGCCGTCGTGGCCGACCAGGCGCGCGCCGGCCTTGACGATCGACACGGCATAGCCGGCCTTGCGGTTGCGGATCGCCAGGTAGGGCAGGAAGAATTCGTCCAGCAGGCGGTTGGTCGTCGCGTGGTCATCCTTGGCGACCGCGTGGTAGAAATCCATCGCCAGCTTGGGCATGAAGTTGAACACGGCCGACGAGTACACGGGCACGCCCAGCGCCTTATACGCGGCGGCATAGACTTCCGCGGTCGGCAGGCCGCCCAGGTAGCTGAAGCGGTCGCCCATGCGGCGCCAGATCGAGACCATCAGTTCGATGTCGCCGATGCCGTCCTTGAAGCCGATCAGGTTCGGGCAGCGGTCGGCCAGCTTTTCCAGCGAATCCGGGGTGAGGCGGCACTGGGCGCGGTTGTACACGACGACGCCGATGTTCACCGATTTGCAGACTTGCTCGACGTGGGCGACGAGGCCGTCCTGGCTCGCTTCGGTCAGATAGTGCGGCAGCAGCAGCACGCCCTTGGCGCCGAGGCGTTCGGCTTCCTGGGCGAACGCGATGGCGCTGCGGGTCGGGCCGCCGGCGCCGGCCAGGATGGGCACCTTGCCGGCGCAGGTGTCGACGGCGGTCTTGATCACTTGCGCGTATTCGTCGTGCGTCAGCGAGAAGAATTCGCCGGTGCCGCCGGCCGCGAACAGGGCGGTGGCGCCGTACGGGGCGAGCCATTCCAGGCGCTCGATGTAGGTGCTGGGGCGGAAGTTGCCTTCGGCATCGAAGTCGGTGATGGGGAAGGACAGCAGGCCGGACGACATGACCTGTTTGAGTTCTTGCGGATTCATGGAGGCTCCAGGAAAAAGGCGATGACACGACGCGCAGGAATGCACGCTCTACAATTGTCAGTCATCGTACAAGTGGCGAGTGAAAAGGGCAAGTGGAAATTCGGCGCGCGTTGGCCGCCGGGACCGCCATCGGCATAGGATTCGATGTGATTTTTGCATCGTACGATTGATAAAAGTTATTGGACGCATATTTACGGAATGGATCAAAATCCGGATCTCGCTTTGATAGCGCTAACAGATAGCGTTACCACCGCGCGATGCACCACAAAGGAACAGCAGCAGAGGCAACAAACGATACCGATACAATAAAACGGAGACAATATGCCAACGCAGTTTCGCAAGACCCTGATCCACCTCGCCGTCGCCAGCACCTGCGGCGTTGCCGCCGTGCCGGGATGGGCACAGGAGGGCCAGAGCGCCCCGGCCGCGCCGGAGGCCGTCACCACCGTCGTCGTGTCCGGCTCGCGCATCGCCGCGCGCGGGTTCAGCCAGCCGACGCCGACGACCACCTTGACGGCGGACGACCTCGCCAAGGCCGCCAAGCCGAACCTGTTCGAAACCCTGATCGAATTGCCGGCCCTCCAGGGCAGCACGGGCCGCACGACCTTCACGTACAGCACGTCGAGCGGCGTGCAGGGCCTGTCGTCGCTGTCGCTGCGCGGCCTGGGCACGATCCGCACGCTGACCCTGCTGGACGGCCAGCGCGTCGTCGGCGCCAACGTGACGGGCGTGACGGACGTGAGCCAGTTCCCGCAACTGCTCGTCAAGCGCGTCGACGTGGTGACGGGCGGCGCGTCGGCGTCGTACGGTTCGGATGCGGTGGGCGGCGTCGTCAACTTCATCACGGACAAGAAGTTCAATGGCTTCAAGTTCAATGCCGAAGGCGGCATGACGCAGTATCACGACGACAAGAACGGCACGCTGCAGGCGGCATGGGGGCGCGGCTTCGCGAACGACCGCCTGCACGTCGAGGCGAGCGCCGAGTTCACGAAGGAGAACGGCATCGATTCGCCGGGCTTCGGCGAAGTCGGCGCGAACGGCCGCAGCTGGTTCATGAACCCGGCCCTGCAGGAGTCGACGAAGGCGCAGCAGGCCGCGGGCGCGCCGCGCTACAAGAGCATCCTGCATGCGCAGCACGTCCAGTACGCGAAATACGGCCTGATCACGGACGGTCCGCTCAAGGGCACGGCGTTCGGGCCGGGTGGCACGCCGTATCCGTTCCAGTACGGGACGAATTGCGGCGGCAACTTCTGCGTGGGCGGCGACCTGGCCGGCAGCGTGGGCGCGGGCACGAACCTCGCGATGAATTTCAGGCGCCAGGTCGCGTACACGCGCGTGTCGTGGGACCTCGACGCGGACAACGAAATCTACGTGACGGGCAATTGGGCGCAGGTGACGTCCGTGTTCTCGCCGAATCCGGGCGCGGCCAAGCAGGCCAATCTCGGCATCAAGTGCGACAACGCCTACCTGCCGGCGTCGATCGCGGCCGGTTGCGCGTCCGGCTACCCGAACGGCGTGATGCAGGTCGGTACCGCGAACGCGGAATTCCCCGCCAATATCACCGTGCACCCGACGCGCACCCAGCGCCGCGTCGTCGTGGGCGCGGACGGCCGCTTTGGCCTGTTCGGCAAGGACTGGTCGTACGACGCGTACGCCGAGCACGGGGAGAACACGACCGTGATCCACGTGCAGGACATCACGCTGAACCGCCGCTACAACTACGCGATCGATGCGGTGCGCGACGCCGGCGGCACCGTCGTCTGCCGCGACGCCGGCGCGCGCGCCAACGGCTGCCAGCCGATCGACATCTTCGGCGACGTGCCGATCAATATGGCCGGCTGGTCGTACATCGCCCCGCTGAACGGTCCGATGCAGCACACCGATTCGAGCCAGAACGTCGTCAGCGCCAACGTGCACGGCGACCTGGTCGAGGCCTGGGCCGGACCGGTCTCGATGGCCGCCGGTGCCGAATGGCGCCGCGAGGATTACTCGGTGTACGGCGACCCGTACGGCGCCGGCGTGGACCTGCAATCGCGCTACGGCCCCAGCTATCCGCTCGATACGACCCTCGCGGCGGGCGGCGACAACTGGTTCGCGGGGAATTACCACAACGGCCGCGGCGCGTTCAACGTCAAGGAAGCCTACGTCGAGTTCAACGTCCCGTTCCTGAAATCGGCCACGTGGGGCGAAGCCAACCTGAACGTCGCCGACCGCCAGGAGAAGTACAGCACGGCCGGCAACGCCAACGCCTGGAAGATCGGCGCGACGTGGAAGACGCCGGTCGACGGCCTGCGCCTGCGCGCCGTGAGTTCGAAGGACGTGCGCGCGCCTAACCTGTCCGAGCTGTACGCCGCGATGACGGTCACCAACCAGGCGGTGAACAATTCACAGGGCTCGTCGGTCCAGGTCCAGCAGCGCAACGTCGGCAATCCCGACCTCAAGCCGGAAGTCGCCCGCAACAATTCATTCGGCATCGTGCTGAGCCAGCCGGCATGGGCGCGGGGCTTCAACCTCTCCGTCGATTACTACGACATCAAGGTCCGGAACGTGATCAACTCGCTGGGCCCGCAGCAGGAAGTCGACCTGTGCTACGCCGGCTACCAGAACGTGTGCCCGGCCGTGTCGATCAACGGTCCGGCCGGCACGAACTACGTGCTGGCCCAGAGCTTCAACTTCGCGTCGCTGCACACGAAGGGCGTCGACTTCGAGACCGCGTATCGCACCAACCTGCGCGACTACGGCCTGCCGGGCGCGTTCACGCTGCGCGGCATGGCCACGCGCACGATCCACGCGGTGTCCGATCCCGGCGTGCCCGGCACCACGCCGAGCGAAGGCGCGGGCAATATGACGGGCAGCACGCCCAAGTGGAAGGCGCTCGTGACGGAATCGTGGGACGACGGCAAGCTGGGCGTCAGCCTGACGGAGCGCTGGGTCAGCGCCGGCGTGTTCAGCAATGAATACATCGAATGCCAGACCAACTGCCCGCTGCCGACGGCGGCGCACCCGACCATCTACGACAACCATATCGCGGGCGCCACCTACGTCGACATCGGCGCGACGTACCGGTTTGCCAAGGATTCGATGCTGTATTTCAAGATCGACAACCTGGCCGACCGCGGCCCCGTGCTCGTGCCGCAGACCAACCTGAGCATCGGCATCAATCCGGCCCTGTACGACGTGATCGGCCGCAGCTACCGGGCCGGCGTGCGCATGAGCTTCTGAGCACCGGCCGGCGGCGCGGGGACGGCACGCCGCGCCGCCGGCCGGCGATTGTATTCAGTGCATCATATGTTGCGTCATGAAAACATTTTGCACTTCAGTGCAGTTTTTGCTGTTTCCAGTGGATAGATTTGGATAGATTGTAGGTGTCCACCGAGGAGACATCATGCGGCACCTTACGATCAAACAAACGTTCATCACCCTGCTGGCCCTGACGCTCCTGATGGCCGGCCTCATGCTGGTCGCGCTGTCGCGGGTCTCGTCGGCGCAGAGCCGCGCGACGGCGGCGAGCGACGCGCGCTACCGGTCCTACCTGCTGGCCGACGAACTGCGCCAGAGTTCCGACGACCTGACGCGCCTCGCCCGCACCTATGTCGTCACGGGCGACGCGCGCTACGAGCAGCAATACATGGACATCCTCGCCATCCGCAACGGCACGAAGCCGCGGCCCGAGCACTACGAGCGCATCTACTGGGACCTCGTGGCCGGCGGCGTGGCGGTCCCGCCGTCGAGCGGGCAGACGATCCCGCTGCAGCAGCTGATGCGCCAGGCCGGCTTTTCCGACCAGGAGTTCGCCAAGCTCAAGGAAGCCCAGGACGACTCCGACGCGCTCGTCAAGACGGAAGTCATTGCGATGAACGCCGTCAAGGGCCTGTTCGACGACGGCCACGGCGGCTTCACGCGCAAGGCCGACCCGAATCCGGAATTCGCCCGCACCATCATGCACGACGCGGCCTACCACCGGAACAAGGCGCGCATCATGGTGCCGCTGAACGACTTCCTGCGCCTGCTGGACGAGCGCACCGGCGCGGCCGTCGCCGCCGCCGGGCACGCGACGAGCACCGCCATGACGGCCGCCATCGCGCTGATGGTCGTGTCGCTCGTGCTGACGACGGCGGCGCTGTACATGGTGTACCGCTACATCATGCGCAACCTGAACAAGGCCGTCGACGCCGCCGACCGCATCGCCGGCGGCGACCTGTCGGGCGAGATCGCCGTCGAATTCGACGACGAGGTGGGCCGGCTGATGGGGGCCATCGCCACCATCAACGGCAACCTGCACGACATGCTCGCCAAGATCCGCACGAGCACGGAAAGCATGGCGACGGCGACGAACGAAATCGCCACCGGCAACGCCGACCTGTCGGCGCGCACGGAAGCGCAGGCCGGATCGCTGGAGGAGAGCGCCAGCGCCATGGAGACGCTGACCCAGACCGTCCAGCGCAACGCCGCCAACGCGCAGAACGCCAACGAGCTCGCGGCGCGCGCCACCACCGTGGCGGGCAAGGGCGGGGACGTGATGGCGCAGGTCGTGTCGACCATGGGCCAGATCAAGGACGGCTCGGCGCGCATCAGCGACATCATCGGCGTCATCGACAGCATCGCCTTCCAGACGAACATCCTCGCGCTGAACGCGGCCGTGGAAGCGGCCCGCGCCGGCGAGCAGGGACGCGGCTTCGCGGTGGTGGCGCAGGAAGTGCGCGGCCTGGCCCAGCGCAGCGCGGGCGCCGCCAAGGAAATCAAGGGCCTGATCAGCGATTCCGTGCAGAGCGTCGAGACGGGCAGCCGCCTCGTCGACCAGGCCGGCAACACGATGGACGAGATCATGGACGCGATCCGGCAGGTGTCCGGCATCCTCGCCGACATCGCCCGCGCCAGCAACGAGCAAGGCCACGGCATCGCCGAGGTGAGCACCGCGGTGCACCAGATGGACGGCATCACGCAGCAGAACGCGGCGCTGGTGGAAGAAGCCGCGGCCGCGGCGGAAAGCCTGAAGGCGCAGGCGCAGTCGCTGCTGGAAGCCGTCGGCATCTTCACGCTGGAGCGCGATGCGGCGCCAGCGCCGGCGCCGCGCGCGACGCGGCCCAGGCTGACCGTCGTGCGGAACGCCGCGCTGCAGTACCGTTGATCCCGTAGGGCGGGCACCCCGTGCCCGCGCGACGGTGGCGATGTGCCGGCGTCACGCGTGGGCACGGTGGTGCCCACGCGCCCATGATCGTTTCAGCCCGCCGGGTGGTCCTGCAGGCGCTGCTGCGCTTCGCGGAGCCGCTCGCGGCTGTTCGACAAATGGGTGCGCATCGCGGCGCGCGCCGCCTCCGGGTCGCGCCGCAGGATCGCCTTGTAGATGTCCTCGTGCTCGCGGTTCACGCGTTCGAGGTAGTCGGCCGGCTTGTCCTCGCCGAACCCCGGCGTGTTCAGGCGCGCGCGCGGGATGATCGCGCTGCCCAGTTGTCCCAGCAGTTCGACGAAGTAGCGGTTGTCGGTCGCTTCGGCGATCAGCTGGTGGAAGCGCACGTCGGCCTCCACGGACGTGCGGCCGTTCACCAGGGCGCGCTGCATCTCGCCCAGCGCCTCGCCCATCCGCGCCACCTGTTCGTCGGTGCGACGCGACGCGGCCAGCCACGCGGCCTCGGTCTCCATGCTGATGCGCAGTTCCAGGATCGCGAGCACGTCGCGCACCGTCACCACGCTGTCGGTGCCGATGCCGAGCGTCGTCGCGGGCGGCTCCAGCACGAAGGTGCCGATGCCGTGGCGCGTCTGCACGAGGCCGCCCGCCTGCAGCTGCGAGATCGCCTCGCGCACCACCGTGCGGCTGACGCCGTAGGCCTCCATGATGGCCGATTCCGGCGGCAGCTTGTCGCCCGGGTTGAATTCCGAGCGGCGGATGCGCGCGCTCAGTTCTTCCACGACGCCCTGGGCGAGGTTGCGGTATTTCTTGCGGGCGGGCAGCAGGACGGTCGGCGAGTTCATGCGCATGTGGTAAACAGTGGCTCCAGGCCATGATTATAGCTGTGCGGCCTCACTTGTCTGACAAGCCTGCGAAAAAATGTGGACACCGGTACAAAAACACCGTGGTTGCCGCGCAGGTGGGAGGCCGTTCGGCCGGGCGGACCCGTTGATCCGGCAAGTCCGCAAAAAGTAGCCCCGTCGCCCCCGCCCAGGCGGGGGCCCAAGTTAACCGTGATCCGACGATACTTGGGTTCCCGCCTGCGCGGGAACGACGGAGCATAGCTGCGCGGGGACGACGACACTGAGGTCGGACGTCAGACGACATCTGACGTGCCGACCCGTGCTTCAGGGCCGTGTCACGGCTTGTATTTCGGCCCGTTGTGCAGGAACACGCCGCCCTGGTAGAACGTGGTGATGTCGTCGGCCGGCGGATACTCCACCGTCTGCGGCAGCTTGTGCGCGAATTGCGCCGAGCTGTCCTTGGGCTGGTAGCGCAGGAACGCGGCGTGGCGGTCGTCCCACCAGCGGCCCTCGTTGTCCGAGATGCCGAACGTGATCGTGTGGCCCACGCGCGGCGCGGCGAGGGCGCGGTGCAGCAGCTGCACGAGGTCGTCGAGGGAGAGCCACGTCACCATCTGGCGGTAGTTGGTCGCTTCCGGCCAGCAGTAGCCGATGCGGATGCACACGGTCTCCACGCCGAAACGGTCCCAGTAATAGCGCGACAGCGTCTCGCCGAAGACCTTCGACACGCCGTAGTAGCCGTCCGCGCGCGGCGGCATCGTGGCGTCGACGAGGTCGGTGGTCTTGTACATGCCCATCGTGTGGTTGGTGCTGGCGAAGATCACGCGCCGGATGCCGAGCTTGTGCACGGCTTCGTACAGGTTGACCATGCCGAGGATGTTGGCCTGCATGATCGGCGCCCATTCCTCTTCGGTGGAGATGCCGCCGAAGTGCAGGATGGCGTCGACGCCCTCGCACATGCGCGTGACGGCGTCGCGGTCGCCCAGGTCGCACAGGACGATTTCCTCGTGCGCCGCGGCCGGGCCGACATCGACGACGTCGGACAGGCGCACGATGTCGGCGAATTCGTGCAGGCGCTCGCGCAGGCGGCGGCCCAGGTTACCGGCGGCGCCGGTGAACAGGATGCGTTTGAATGGTTTCGTCATCGCTCGATTACTTTATCTACTTGATACGGGAAAGGGAAGGCGGACACGCGGTCGGCCCGCGTGCCGCAATGCTAACAGCGTTCCCGTCCCGTTGACCAGTCCGTCCCGATTCAGGCGCGCCGGCGGCGGGCCAGCCCGAGCAGCGCGAGCCCGGTCAGGCACAGCGCCGGCGCCGGCGCTTCCGGCAGGCGCACGGCGGCCGTCGCCGTCACGACCGGCGCCGCGCCCGGCAGCGTGGCGAACGTCAAGACGTCGCCGTCCGGGCCCAGGTAGTTCAGCCCGGCGTCCAGCAGCGCCACCTCGAGCGTGCTGCCGGCGCCGGGCAGCGGGTCGATGTCGAAGGCGACGTCGAACGCCAGCTGGCCCGTGAAGCGGGTCCACAGTCCGAACTCGTTCCAGCCGGTGTCGTTGCCGAGCACCACGGCGCGTGCCGCCGAGCCGCTGACGTCGCCGGCGGCGATGTCCGCCGCGCCGCCATCCGGCTCGATACCGGCAAAGCCGCTCAAGGTCGCGTGCATGGCGCTGGCGGCGGCCTGGCCGAGGAGCAGGAAGTCGAGGTAGCCCGATTGGCCGGCGTAGTCGCGCGTGTCGACGGCCACGTGGTAGGTGGGACCGGCGGCGGCCGTGGCGCAGGCGCACAGCAGGGACAGGGCGAGTGCGAGCCGCTTCATGGCTGGCCCGCGAACAGGCGCGGCGTATAGCCGATGGCGACGTGCGCCGGGTTGGCGAAGACCAGCGGGAACGTCACCGTCTGGCCCGGCGTGAGATGGGCCGACGTCACGGTCAGCGTCGGCGCGCCGCCCTGGCTGCCGCTGCGGTTGGACAGCACGACGCCATCGCTCAGGGTGTCGAGGCGCGCCATCAGCACGCCGTCGTACGTGGTCGTCGAGCGGTTCGTGAAGCTGAGCGTGCCGCTCATCTGCTGCGTCGTGCGGTTCAGCGTGAGGCCCGATTGCGTGACCTTCATGTTCGCACCGACATCCGTGAACAGCGTCACCGGCGCGCTGCCTTCGAACGCGCCCAGGTCCGGCGCGGCGCCGCTGTACGGCAGGCCGACGTTGACGCCCTTGTCGAGCAGGTCGCTGCCGCTGGCCAGGCGCAGGTGAGGGAGCACGGGCAGGCTGCCGTCCGGCAGGCGCGGCGCATCCCAGCCGTCCAATGACGCACTCTGGAAGTCGGCGCTGGTGACCGACACGCTGGCGAGGTTCCAGCTGTTGTTGGCGACGTCGGCGCCGCCCATGTTCATCACCAGCGTGCCCTGCCAGGCGAGGTTGTTGCGCAGGATGCCGAGGCTGATGGCGGCGCCGCTCGGGTCGATGCCGAGCATGTTGAAGTCGGCGTGGTTGGCGACGCCCGTGTTGTTGTAGAAGTAGTTCGCGACCGGATGGTGGTTGGCGTAGAAGCCGTAGGCCTTGTTCTTGAAGGCGACGTTGAAGCGGGCCGTGTGCTGCGGCGCGTTCGCGACGTACACGCCGCCGTAGCCGCCCAGCTTGAAGCCATTGCCGTTGCCGGCCGGGACCGACGTCGTGGTGCCGGGATAGTAGCCCATCATCCACGCCCACGAGTTCTCGATCAGCACCGGCGAATAGGCGTTGATGGTGTCGTAGCCGTCGTCCGTGTTCGCCCACGCGCGGCAGCCGCGGATCACGTTGCCGGGCTGGTTGGCGCCGATGTGGACGCCGAAGCCGTCCGCGTTCTGCCCCGGGCCGCTCTTGCTGTACGGGTCGTAGTTGTGGTGCGAGTCGACGTTCAGCACGAGGTTGTTGCTGCCCTTCGCGATGAACATGCCGGGACCCATGTGGTGGTGCGTGTTCAGCGCCTCGAACGTGTTGTTGCTGCCGCTGTTCCACACGCCCCACGATTCGTTGTTCAGCAGATTGCCCGGCTGCTGCGGCGCGCCCGTCACTTCCAGACCCTTCAGGTGGATCCAGCTGCCCGTCACGTTGAAGCCCTTCACGCGGCAGTTGTCCTTCATCTGCGAAAAGTCGAACACCGGCGTTTCGCCCGGATACGCCCAATAGCGGATCGCCTTGCCCGATGCGCCGCTCTTGTTCAGGGTGATGACGTTGACGGTGTCCGTCATGCTGGCGCACTGGTTCAGGCCAGCGTGGTAGACGTAGGCGCCGCCGCGGAAGTACACGGTGTCGCCGGCCACCGCGGCCGCCTGCGCCTTCGCGAAGCTCGCCCAGGGCGCCGCCTGCGTGCCGGCGCCGGCGTCGTTGCCGCCAGGGGCCACGTAATAGGTCGCTGCCGCCGCGCCGCCCGCGCCGGACAGGATCGCCAGCGCGAACGCGCCGCGCACGAGGTACTGCTGCCTTGATGCCATGCCGTCTCCTTGATTGCTGTTGTTGTTGGACCGTCATTACCTGCCCAAACGGCAGGGGCGTCAATCGGGGCGCGGCGAACGCTCAGCATGTTGAGTAATTGGCGGGAGCACGCGAAGGTCGAATACTGGACTGCTAATATTTCAGTGCCCACTTTCCCGTTGACTGGACCTTCATGAATCTCCGTTTTGCCCTGGCGATGGCGCTCGCCGCCGCCGCGCCGGCCCACGCGGCGCGCGCCCTGTACGACTTCAACCCCGGCTGGAAGCTCATCGTCGGCGACCCGCGGGACGCGGCCCGTCCCGGCTTCGACGACGGCGCGTGGAAGCCCGTCAGCCTGCCGCACGCATGGAACGAGGACGACGCCTTCCGCAAGGACATCGCCGACCTGTCCACGGGCGTGGCCTGGTATCGCAAGCATTTCCGGGTGCCCGGCCTGAAGCCCGGCCAGAAGGTGTTCCTTGAATTCGAGGGCGCGCGCCAGGCCGCCGAGGTGTTCGTCAACGGCCGATCCGTCGGGCTGCACGAGAACGGCATCAACGCGTTCGGCGTCGAGATCTCGGGCGCGCTCCTCAAGGGCGACAACGTCGTGGCCGTCCGCACCGACAACAGCTGGGACTACCGCGAGCGGGCCACGGGCCAGCGCTTCCAGTGGAACGACAAGAATTTCTATGCCAATTACGGCGGGCTGTCGAAGAACGTGCGCCTGCACGTGACGGAGCCCGTGTACCAGACGCTGCCCCTGCTCGCGAGCCTCGGCACGACAGGCGTGTACGTGTATGCGCGCGACTTCGACATCGCGCACGGCAAGGCGACCGTCCACGCGGAGTCGCAGGTGCGCAACGAATCGGGCAGGGCGCGCAAGGTGGAATACGACGTCGAGCTGCGCGACCGCGACGGCACGCGCGTCGCGCATTTCGCCGCACCCGCGCAGGCCATCGCGCCCGGCGCCACCGTCACGCTGAAGGCCGACGCGCCCGTCGCCGGCCTGCACTTCTGGAGCTGGGGCTACGGCTATCTGTACGACGTCGTGACCACGCTGAAGGTCGACGGCAGGCCGCTCGACGCGGTCACGACCCGCACCGGCTTTCGCAAGACGGCGTTCCGCAACGGCATGATCGAACTGAACGACCGCGTGATCCAGGTGCACGGCTACGCGCAGCGCACGACCAATGAATGGCCGGCGGTCGGCATGTCGGTGCCCGCGTGGCTCTCCGATTACAGCAACGGCCTGGCGCTGGCCGGCAACGCGAACCTGTTCCGCTGGATGCACGTGACGCCGTGGAAGCAGGACGTCGAATCGCTCGACCGCCTGGGCCTGATGGAGGCGATGCCGGCCGGCGATTCGGAAGGCGACGTCAAGGACCGCCGCTGGGACCAGCGCCTCGAGGTCATGCGCGACGCCATCGTGTACAACCGCAACAACCCGAGCATCGTGTTCTACGAAAGCGGCAACAAGGGCGTGAGCGCGGACCACATGCGGGCGATGAAGGCGCTGCGCGACGAGTACGACCCGTACGGCGGGCGCGCGTCGGGCAGCCGCGAAATGCTGAGCCGGGAGCTGAAGCAGGTCGCCGAATACGGCGGCGAAATGCTGTACATAAACAAGAGCGCGGACATGCCGATGTGGGCGATGGAGTACGCGCGCGACGAGGCGCTGCGCAAATACTGGGACGATCTGAGCCCGCCTTACCACAAGGACGGCGATGGGCCGCTGCACAAGGGCCAGGACGCGAGCGCCTACAACCGCAACCAGGACAGCTTCACCATCGAGGACGTCAAGCGCTGGTACGACTACTGGCGCGAGCGGCCCGGCACCGGCACGCGCGTGTCCAGCGGCGGCGTGAACATCGTGTTCTCGGACTCGAACACCCACCACCGCGGTGCCGAGAATTACCGGCGCAGCGGCGAGGTGGACGCCATGCGCATTCCGAAGGACGCGTGGTACGCGCACCAGGTCATGTGGGACGGCTGGGTCGACGTGGAGCACCCGCGCGTCCACATCGCCGGCCACTGGAACTATCCGGCGGGGACGGTCAAGCCGGTCACCGTCGTCTCCAGCGCGGACACCGTGAAGCTGTTCCTGAACGGGAAGGAGCTCGGCCCCGCGCGGCAGAGCGCGCGCTTCCTGTTCACGTTCGACGGCGTCGCCTGGCAGCCGGGCGAACTCAAGGCCATCGGCTACGACGCGCACGGCAGGCAGGTCTGCGAGACGACGCTGGCGACGGCCGGCGCCCCCGTCGCGCTGCGCCTCACGCCCATCGTCTCGCCGCACGGCCTGCGCGCCGACGGCGCCGACATGGCGCTCGTGCAGGTGGAGGCCGTCGACGCGGCCGGCCGCCGCAATCCGCTCGCGCTCGACACCGTCGATTTCGACGTGCAGGGCCCGGCCGAATGGCGCGGCGGCATCGCGCAGGGGCCGGACAACGACATCCTCGCGCGCTCGCTGCCGGTGGAGGGCGGCGTGAATCGCGTGCTGCTGCGCACGACGCCGACGGCCGGCCGCATCGTCGTCCGCGCCCGTGCGCAGGGCCTGGCGCCGGCCGAGCTGGTGCTGGACTCAACGCCGGTGACCGTGCGGGACGGCCTGGCGGCGCTGCCGCCCGCGCCGCCGGCGCACCTGGACCGCGGCCCGACGCCGGCCACACCCTCGTTCACCGTGTCGCGCGTGGCGGTGCCCGTTGCGGCGGTCGATGCGCCGGACGGGAACAAATCCATCGACGACGACGAGACGACCGCGTGGACGAGCAAGGCAGGCGCCGCGGCCGAGATCACGTACACGCTGGCCCGGGCCGCGCGCCTGACGGACGTCGTGCTCAAGCTGACGGGCTGGCGCGAGCGCAGTTATCCGCTCAAGGTGTACGTGGATGGCCAGGAAGCGTGGAGCGGCCTCACGCCCACGAGCCTCGGTTACGTGACGCTGCCCTTGAAGCCCATGCAGGGCCGCACGGTGCGCATCGCGCTGGCCGGCCGCGCGGAAGAGGGCGGCGGCATGCGCCTGACGGAGGTCGCCAACCAGGCGAATACGGCGACCGGCACGAAGGGCGTGTCGACGTCGACGCTGTCCATCGTGGAGGCGGAATTCTATGAACGGCCGTAAGCGATGAGCGCCGTCGACGTCCCGTTCCGCCTGGACCGCGCGCGCAACGCGACCGTGCAGGTGTTCGAGCACTTGCGCGCGCAGATCGTCGGCCTCGCCCTGAAACCGGGCACGGTGCTGGCGCGGCCGGCGTTGTGCGAGTACTTCCAGCTGTCGCAGAGCCCCATCCGCGAAGCGCTGCTGCGGCTGGAAGAAGAGCGCCTCGTCGACATCTACCCGCAGCATCAGACGCGCGTGCGCGCCATCGACCTGGCCGCGGCGCGCCAGGCGCATTTCTTCCGCCTGTCCGTGGAGCTGGAGATGGTGTGGGTGCTGGCGCGGGCGCCCCGCCCGGAGCTGGGCAAGCAACTGCTGGACCTCGCGGCGCGCCAGCGCGGCTGCCTGGCGGCGGGCGACCTGGAACAGTTTACGCGCATCGACATGGACTTCCACAAGTGCATGTACGACGCATCCGAGCTGCCGGACCTGTGGGCGATGATGCGTAGCTGCAGCGGCAACCTGGATCGGCTGCGGCGCCTGCACCTGCCCCTGAACGGCAAGGCCTTGTCGATCCTGCAGCAGCACGGCCGGATCGCGCGCTGCGTCGCGCGCGGCGACGCGGCCGGCGCCCAGCGCGCCGTGCGCGATCATCTGTCCGGCACCCTGCAGGCGCTGGACGTGTTGCGCGAGCGCTTTCCCGACATGCTGCTGCCGGCGGACTATGCGCCGGCGTGAACCGGCCGTCAGTGCGACGAGGCGACCCGCGGATGCAGCACGGCCTCCGCGCGCTTGCGCTCATCCGCGGTCAGCGTCGGCGTCAGCGCCTTCAGCACGCCGGCGGCGCCGTCGTAGCCCGCCTGGGTCGCCAGGTTGAACAGCACGTACGCCGCGGCCGGATCCTTCGCGCCGCCTTCGCCGTTGGCGGTCATCGCGCCGAGGTTGAACAGCGCGTCCGGCTGGCCCTGGCGCGCGGCGGCGGCGAACCACTGCCTTGCCGTGGCGAGGTTCTTGCCGACCACTTCGCCGCTGTAGAAATACGTGCCGAGCGCGAACTGGGCGTCGCGGTCGCCCTTCAGGGCCGCATCCTTGTAGTAGACGATGGCCCTGGCGGGATTGGCCTTCACGCCTTCGCCCAGGTCGATCATGTGCCCGGCCGCGAACATGGCGGCGGGGATGCCGGCGTGCGCCGCCGCTTCGAAGTAGGCGCCGGCCATCTTGACGTCGCGCGGCACGCCGTCCGCCGTGTAATAGGCGCGTGCGAGATGGTACTGCGCGGCCGGGTAGCCGGCGTCCGCCGCTTCCTTCAACTGCGCCAGCCCCTTGACGGGATCGCGCGGCTCGTCCTTGCCGGCCAGGGCGCGCGCGCCCAGGATGTCGAGGGCGGGCACGAAGCCGTAGCCGGCCGCCTTGTCGTACCACGAGCGCGCCTTGTCCGCGTCGCGCGGTACGCCGATGCCGCGGTCGTACATCCGCGCCAGCATGAAGGCGGCTTCGACGCGCGGAGTCATCGCGTCCGGGTGCGCCGGATCGAAGTGCAGGCGGTCGGCGGGATCGTAGCGCTGGTTGTCCACCTTTTGCAGCCACGCGACGGCCTGCGCGCCGTCCTTCGGCGTACCGAGGCCGTACAGGTGCAGGCGCGCCAGCATCAGCGCCGCCTCGTCGTAGCCGACCTTGTTCCACGCGGTGGTGAACTGCTCCAGCGCGCGCGCGTAGTCCTTGTTGTCGTAGGCTTCGTAGCCGAAGGCGAGCGACTTGTCGTTGCGCGCGATGCGGTTGCGGCCCGCCGCGAAGCGCCGGTCGGCGGGACCGCAGCCGGACGTGTTCGTCGGCGCGATCTGGCCGGACATGCCGGGGTCGCGGGCGATGCCCGACGAATCGACCGCATTCGACACGTCGCCTCCCGGCGCCAGGTCGGAGAAGTGCGGCACGTCGTTGGACAGGCTGTCGTCCAGCCCGAAGTCGCTCATGTACGTCGTCATGACCGGATCGTAGGCCGGGTTGTGCGGGTCCATGAACGCGCACGACGACGCCGACCGGCCGTTCAGGATCCGGTCCTTCGCGGCGTTGATCGCATGCGGATCGCCGGCGCGCGCCTTCGTCCCGTTCACGATCACGGTGCCCGTCTGGGCGTGCGCCGTGGCCAGCAGCAGGAGCGAAAGCAAAGCGGGGATGGTCTGTGATCGGGTCGTCTTCATCGGGTCTCCTCGTAGGTGGGCGCGGCTTGCGCGGGCAAGGATAGCGCAGGGCGATCGCGCCGTGCGCCCCCGCGCGATTCGCTCACCGGATTGATCGTTTCGGCGGGGCGCGGGCACGGCCCGCGGCGTTGCGATAACCGTTCGCAGGGCGCCGGCGTCATCCCGCGCAAAAAATGGTATCGCAATCGTGGTTTTGATCGGTGCGTGTGGCCATTCGAGCACACGCTTCGCTCACGTGGATGAGTATTTCCCGCTGATATATCACGATGGGCGTCCGCAACCCTACACTGTCCCTGAGTCGAAGAGCCAACGACCGCAGCACCAGACCTGCGGCGTCACCGCGAAAAAAGACAGACCGCTCACCACGGTCCACCAAGGAGACAGAAAAATGCACGACATCCGCAACGTCATCCGTCCCACCCGCCTTGCCTATGCCGTCTCGCTGGCGGTCTCGCTGATGGCGAGCCACGCCGCGCTGGCGCAGGACAATCCGCCGGCGCAGGACGCCACCAACACGCAGGCGCCCGGCACCGGCGCGAGCGCCGCCCCGGCTGCAAAGGGCAACAACGAAGTCGCGAGCGGCATCGCGACCGTCATCGTCTCAACCCGCCGATCGCAGCAATCGTCGATCGCCCGCAAGAAAAACGCCGCCACCGCGCTCGACTCGATCGTCGCCGAGGACGTCGGCTCGCTCCCCGACCGCAACATCGGCGAGGCGATCTCGCGCATGGCCGGCGTCGCGCTCGACCGCGGCGACTTCGGCGAGGGCGTCACCGTCGCCGTGCGCGGCAACGGTCCGGACCTGACCCGCGTCGAGATCGACGGCATGGCCGTGCAGTCGGCCAACAATGCGTCCAACGGCCGCGGCAGCGAGTTCCGCCAACTGTCCGCCGACCTGATCAAGAGTGTTGACGTCGTCAAGGGCTCGACCGCCGACATGGTCGAGGGCTCGCTGGGCGGCGGCATCATCATCAAGACCCGCACCGGCCTGGACTTCAAGGAGCCGTTCGCCGCCGTGCGCATTTCCGGCACCACGAACAACCTGAACAAGAAGTGGGAGCCCGACACGAACGTCATCCTGTCGCGCAAGTTCATGGACAACCGCCTCGGCGTGATCTTGAACGCGTCGAAATCGACGACCGCCAACGAACAACACCAGATGCAGGTCGCGACCAGCGCGGCCGCCGGCTATTCGCGTGCGATCGACTTCGACAATTCGCCCGAGAAGACGTTCACGTACAACCCGTCCACCTTGAACATGGACGACCCGGCGTCGACGACGCCGGCCGGCCCCGCCGCCGGATCGACGGGCATCTATCCGTACACGAACGGCACCGGCAACTACACCACCAATTCGCCATACGACATCCTGACCAAGTCGGCCGCCGCCCAGACCAAGGCCGCCTGCTACACGGCCTTCCCGCAACTGGCCACCACCGACGCCACGTTGAAGAACCTCAGCTCGTCGAATCGTACCAATGCGGTGAACGAGCGCCAGAATGAACTGATCAGCTGCCTGAACCAGTGGAACGACTACACGCCTTCGCTGATCCGCAACAAGATCCAGACCGAGGTCGACCGCCGCCAGGACCTCGACCTGCGCGCCGACTTCAAGGTGAATCGCGAGTTGACCGTGTACGCCAAGGGCAGTTACTCGAAGCGGCACACCGACAACAACACCTCGTTCCTGAGCCTGGGCGGGATGAATGTCAACACGGCCAAGACGTTCACGGACACGAACGGCGTGCGTGCGGTCGCCTCCGGGGCGAACGGCGCAGGCTACTACCTGTACCCGGGCAACGTCAGCTACCTCAGCAACGGACCGGCCGTACAGGGCGCGGTGACCAACGTCGACCCATCGACCGTCACCGTGGATGCGAGCCACCACGTGACCGGTTTCGGTATCAGCGACGGCGCGGCCGGCGTCGACCAGATCGTCCAGAAGTCCGATACCGTGACGAAGTATTTCCAGACCGGCGGCGAATGGCGGCATGATGGGATGACGGCCGAATGGATGGTCGGCGACGCCAAGTCGAACTATACGACCGAACAATTCCGCACCACGTTCGCCACCCGTTATGGCGCGGCGCAGCTGTCCGTGACGCCGAACGGCCTGTGGGGGTACAACTTCCCGCAGGGCTCGAATTTCAATCTGTACAATCCGGCCAACTACGTGCAGATGGTCCAGCCGGACAAGGCAGCCGCACAGACGAGCGGCACCACGTACATCAACAACATACCGGCGTACACCCAGGCCCAGCAGCCGCTGCTGACGTATTCGCAGCCGCAGCTGACCTACAATCCGGGCATCACCGGTACCGAGGAGCGCACCGCCAAGGCGGACTTCACCTTCCAGATGCCAGAGGCCGTTCCCTTCTTCACCCGCTTCAAGACCGGCTTCAACCTGCGCGACACCAAGTACGACACCAAGGTCGGCAACGGCTACCAGGTGAGCTCGGATCCGATCATCTACGCAAACCGCGGCCTGGTCCGCAGCACCCTCGTGGGTTGCGAGGATACGGCGGGTTCGCTGGGCACGGGCGGCAACAAGTGCCAGTACGGCTACGTGCCGAGCAACCGCTGGGACAGCCAGGGCTCGGGCACGGTCACCGTGACGCCGCAGCAGTTCCAGGACATCATCGCCAAGACGATCACCGGGAACATCACGAAGACCCAGTTCTTCAACGGCGCCAACGGCCAGTTCGACAGCGCGGTGACCAACTGGCCGAACATCGACGTGCAGAAGGTGTTCAAGCTGGCCGGCATCACGAATGCGAACCTGGACTGCGTCAGCAGCTGCACGGGCACCGACGGCAAAACCTACGACGCCCCGGTGACGCGGATGAGCGAGCGCTCCGAAGCGGCCTACGTCATGACCGACTTCAATATCGACCACATCCCCTTCACCGAGCGATCGTTGCCGTTCGGCTGGGATCTCGAAGGCAATCTGGGATACCGATATATCCGCACCAAGGTGCACGGCGTCGGCAACATGCAGTTCCAGTCGATCACGCGGACCGCCGCCTTCGATCCGGCCAACCCGAACGCGGCCGGCGGCGTCAACGACGTCACCGTGTCGACCAACACCGCGGTGGACGCCACCACGCACGACTTCCTGCCGATCTACAACCTGGCCATGTGGCTCGTGCCGGACAAGTTCGTGGTGCGCTACAACCGCGCCCGCACGGTCGCCCGTCCGCCGGTCACGGCCCTGCTGCCTTCCGGCCTGTGCCGCTACGACGAGCGCGTCGATGCCGAAGGAACGCAGACCTGCACCAAGACCGTCGGCAATCCGGCCCTGCAGGCGCAGAAGAACCTGAACCAGAACTGGAGCGCGGAATACTACCCGAGCAAGGACACCATGTTCTCGCTTTCGTACTTCAACCAGCGCGGCATCGTCGGTCCATCGATCGTCCAGACCGAAAACGGCACGCTGGGCCTGGCACTGGTCGACCCGACCACCGGCCGGTCGCTGGCCGAGCTGCCGTTCTCCTTCCCGACGTACGAGAACGGCGTCCCGACCACCCGCAAGGGCTGGGAGTTCAACACCAAGACCGCGTTCACGTTCCTGCCGTGGCGCCTGCGCTATCTCGGCTTCGATGGCAACTACACCAAGCTGGCCTCGGTCACCTCGACCCAGAACATCGTGGACCTGCTGACCGGGACGCCGCTGCCGCCGCTGCGCGAGTCGAAGTTCCAGTACAACTGGGCGATCTGGTATGACGATGGCCGCCTGTCGGCGCGCGTCGCCGTGCAGGGCGTGGCCAGCTACTTCAACAATATTTCGGGTTCGAGCAGCAACTACCTGAACAACTACCCGAATGCCAGCGGCAACACCCGCCCGCCGGCCTACAACCCGGGCTCGCCGAACTTCAAGGACGCTACCCGTTACGTCGACGCGAAGGTCAGCTACAAGATCACCCCGAACATCGAGGTGTTCGTCGAAGGCCGCAACCTGGGCAACACCGCGACCAGCGACAGCCAGGGTTCGTACGTGCCGTTCTCCAGCGGCGCCCCGAGCGTCCTGGACTACAGCTACGCCGGCCGCCGCATCATGGCCGGCGCGAACTTCCGCTTCGGCGGTTGATGAGCGAGACGCCGCCCGCGCCCGCGGGCGGCTGGAGCGCGATCCGCCGGGCGGGTCGCGCTCTTTTCATTCACGAACACGGAAACATCGCATGGAGGTTCGCATGAAGGTTCGCACGACGCTCGTCGCGGCCGGCCTGCTGGCCGCCGCCGCCCAGGCGCAGCCGGCGCCGGACTGGATCGCCGCCTGGGGCACGGCGCTGATGGCCCCGAACGACAAGGTGGCGCTGGCGCCGGCCTCCGCCGCGCACGCGACCTTGCGCCAGGCCATGCGCCTGTCGCTGGGCGGCACCGCGCTGCGGGTGCGCATCAGCAACCGCTTCGGTGACGAGCCCCTCGCGATCGGCGCCGCGACCGTCGGCCGCGCGCGCGCCGGCGCGGGCGACCTTGCCGGGTCGCCGCTGCCGCTGCGTTTCGGGGGCAAGCCCGGCGTGACCGTCGCGCCGGGCGCCGAGATCGTGAGCGACCCGCTGGATTTCCCGAGCGTGGCGGGCGATCTCGTCGCGGTGTCGCTGGCCGTCGAGGCGCTGCCGGCGCGCCAGAGCGTCCACATCGCGGCTCACGCGACGCAATTCCTCGCGCCGGGCGACCAGGCCGCGCGGCCCGCTCTCGACGGGGCGCGGGCGCTGACGTCGTGGTATCAGGTCGACGAGATCGACGTGCTGCCGTCCGCGCCCGCGGCCGAGCTGGTGGCGATCGGCGATTCGATCACGGACGGCACCGGGGCGGGTCTCGACCGCGACGAGCGCTGGCCGGATTACCTGCAGCGGCGCCTGCGCGCCACGCATGCGCCGGCGCTGGCCGTCGTGAACGCAGGCATCGGCGGCAACCGCATGCTGGCCGACGGGAACGGTCCGAAGCTGGCGGCCCGTTTCGCGCACGACGTACTCGATCGTCCCGGCGTGACCCATGCGCTCGTGCTGATCGGCGTGAACGACCTCGGCGTCCAGCATCGTGCCGGACGGGATACGCCGGACGCGCGCCGGGCATTGCTGCACGACCTGGAGGACGGGTGGACGGCACTGGCCGCACAGGCGCACGCGCGCGGCGTGTGCCTCATCGCGGGGACGATCGTCCCATACGGCGGCAGCCGCATCTACCAACCCGGCCCGGACAACGAGGCGGACCGCCTGACGCTGAACGCCTGGCTGCGCGCCAGCCCGCTGTTCGACGGCGTGGCCGACTTCGACGCCGCCCTGCGCGACCCCGACGCGCCCGGCCGGTTGCGTGAAGCCTTCGATTCCGGCGACCGCCTGCACCCGTCGCCGGCCGGTTATCGCGCGATGGCGGCCGCCGTGCCGCTCGACCGCCTGGCGGCATGCCGCTGGCGTCCGCAACCTGGCGGCACGGCGCCGCCGGACGCGGGCACGCATGCCACAATGCACGATCACGACACCGAATGAAGAACCGCATGAACTTCCTGTCCCGCTTACGTTTTGCTCTGGCCGCCGCCATGCTGTTCGGGGCGTCTGCTTCCGCCAACGCCGCCGACACCCTCGACCTGGCAGGCACGTGGCGCTTCGCGCTCGACCGCGCCGACGCCGGCGTGGCCGAACACTGGGACACGCGCACGCTGCCCGACCGCATCCGCATCCCTGGCATCCTGAACGCGCAAGGCTACGGCGACGAGATCACGGCGCACACGCCCTGGGTGCTATCGCTGTACGACAAGCACTGGAACCTGCGCGAGGACTACAAGGCGTTCACGACGCCGGGCCAGGTGAAGGTGCCGTTCCTGAGCCAGCCGCCGCGCCACTACCTCGGCGCGGCCTGGTACCAGCGCGACGTCGAGGTGCCGCGCGGGTGGCGGGGCAAGCGGGTCGTGCTGCACCTGGAGCGGCCCCGCTGGGGTTCCAGCGCCTGGATCGACGACCGCGCGCTCGGGTCCGACCTGAGCCTCGTGGCGCCGCACGACTACGACATCGGCATGCTGGCGCCGGGCAAGCACCGCATCACGGTGCGCGTGGATTCGCGCGTGCTGATGGCCTACCGGCCCGACTCGCACAGCATCTCGGATTCGCTCGGCATGAGCTGGAACGGCATCGTCGGCCGCGCCGAGCTGCGCGCCACGTCGCCCGTGTACATCGACGACGCCCAGGTGTTCCCGGACGTGGCGACCCGCAGCGTCCTCGTGAAGCTCAAGGTCGGCAACGGCGGCGGCAAGGCGGGGCAAGGTACGATCGAGGCCAACGGCAGGCGCATCGCCGTGCGCTGGACCGAGGCCGGCGGCAGCGCCGAATTCCGCGTGCAGTACCCCGGCAATACGCAGACGTGGGACGAGTGGCACCCGGCACTGCAGTCGCTCAGGCTGCGCCTGCGCGGACCCGGCGCCGACGATGCCCGGAACGTGTCGTTCGGCTTCGTGCAGGTGGCCGCGCGCGGCACCGACATCCTCGTCAACGGCCGCCCCGTGTTCCTGCGCGGGACGCACGACGGCGGCGATTTCCCGCTCACCGGGTATCCGCCGACCGACGTCGCGTACTGGAAGAAGATCTTCGCCATCAACAAGGCCTGGGGCATCAACCACATCCGCTTCCACTCGTTCACGCCGCCGGACGCCGCGTTCCAGGCGGCGGACGAAGTGGGCATCTACCTGCAGATCGAACCCGGCATGTGGAACCGGTTCGAACCCGGTTCGCCCATCGCGGCGATGCTGGTCGACGAGACCGAACGCCTGGTCCGCGCCTACGGCAACCATCCGTCGTTCCTGCTGCTGAGCCCCAGCAACGAGCCGTCGGGCCGCTGGAAGGAAGTGTTCGCGAAGTGGATCGCGCGCTTCCGCGCCGAGGACCCGCGCCGCCTGTACACCAACGGCACGGGCCACACCGAGAAGGTCGTGCCGGACCTCGACAAGGACACCGACTACCTGGCCGTGCAGCGCATCGGCCCCAAGCCGCTGCGCAACAAGACCGGCTGGTTCGGACGCGATTACGCGGCCTCGCTGGACGGCATCAAGGTGCCGGTCATCGCGCACGAGATGGGGCAGTGGGTCGCGTATCCGGATTTCTCCGTCATCGACAAGTTCACGGGCTATCTGCAGCCGGGAAATTACGAGATCTTCCGCGAGTCCGCCCGCCGCCACGGGGTGCTGGACCGCGACCATGACTTCGCGCTCGCATCCGGACGGTGGCAGGTCGCGTGCTACAAGGAAGAGATCGAGGCCGCGCTGCGCACGCGCGGCATGAGCGGCTACCAGCTGCTGGACCTGCACGACTACCTGGGCCAGGGCACGGCGCTGGTCGGCATCCTCGACACGTTCTGGGAATCGAAGGGGTATGCGACGCCGGAAGCCTTCCGCCGCTTCAATGGCGAGACCGTGCCGCTGGCCCGCCTTACGCGCCCGGTCCTCACGACGCGCGACACGTTCGACGTGCCCGTCGAGATCGCGCACTACGGACAACGGCCGCTGGCCGGCTCGCGGCCGTGGTGGCGCATCGAGGACGATGGCGGGCGCGCCGTCGCGCAAGGGCGCTTCGCGCAGCGCGACATCCCGATCGGGAAGAACATCCCGCTGGGCCGGGTCGCGACGGATCTCGCGCGCTTGCCGGCGCCGGCGCACTACAAGCTCATCGTCGGGCTCGACGGCACCGCCATCGCCAACGACTGGAACTTCTGGCTGTATCCGGACCGGGTCGACGCGGCCGTCCCCGCCGGTGTGCTCGTGACGCAGGCGTGGCCGGAAGCCGAGGCCCGCCTGGCGCAGGGCGGCAGCGTGCTGTACCTGCCGCGCAAGGCGGACCTGGACTGGACCTCGCCGCCGCTCGCGGACGTGCCGGTGTTCTGGAACCGCCTGATGAATCCGGGCTGGAGCCGCATGCTGGGCCTGTGGGTCGACCGCGCGCATCCCGCACTGGCCGGCTTCCCGACGGCCGACCACATGGACTGGCAGTGGAGCGACCTGGTGACGGGCGCCCGCGCCTTCAACCTGGAGCGCCTGCCGGCCGGCCTGCGCCCCATCGTCCAGCCGATCGACGACTGGAACCGCAACTACCGGCTGGGTGCGGTGTTCGAGGCGAAGGTGGGCAGCGGCCGGCTCGTCGTGTCGACGTTCGACCTGGAGAACCGGCTCGACGAGCGCCCGGCCGCGCGCCAGTTGCGCCGCTCGCTGCTCGACTATATGGCCGGCGCGCGCTTCCAGCCGGCGACGGCCGTCGATCCCGCCGCGCTGCGCGCCAGCCTGTTCGACACGCGCGTGATGAACAAGCTGGGCGCGACGGCGAGCGGCTGGCCCGACGCGGCGAACGTCGTCGACGGCGATCCGAACACCTATGGCCTCGTCGCCGTGAAGGGCGACGCGCCGCGGCCGCAGCCGCCGCTGACCATCGAATTCGCGCACCCCGTGCCGTTCGACGGCCTGGTGCTGATGCCGCGCCAGAACCACCGCGACCACGAGGGCGACGTGCACGAATGGCTGATCCAGGCGAGCGACGACGGCGCCGACTGGCGCGACGTGGCGCGGCCCGTGCTGGGCTCCACGTTCGATCCGCAGACGGTGCGTTTCGGCCGGACCGTGACGGCGCGCCGGCTGCGGCTGACGCCATTGTCCGGCTTCGGCGACGACCGCGCCAGCGCGCTGGCCGACGTGGCCGTGCTGTACACGGGCCCCGCGCTGCCGGACGAAGCGGGCGAACTCGAATACAAGCGCTCGCGCTCGACGTCGGCCGACGTCGACGAGGCGGGCATGGACGACCGGCCGCGGCGCCGGCGCCCGCCCGCCCAGTGAAGCCGGCGTGTATAAAACGTATCGGTGGCGCGAAAAATTTCATTGGTCGGCCGCCCGGTCCGGCACTATCATCGCGCCAGATTGACGGCGGCTGAAGACCGCACTGGAAAAGGAGACGATTTGTTGTCCACGTTACGGCCGTTCGCGGCCAGGTCGGCGTGCCTGCTGCTGGCGCTGTCGGCGCTCGCCGGCTGCGCCGTCGAGCGGACCGCGCCACCCGCCGCCGCTGGCGAAGTCGCCGCCAAGCCCCTGTTCCGCGACCCCGTGTACGACGGCGCCGCGGACCCGACCCTGATATGGAACCCGGCACGGGGCCGCTGGTGGATGTTCTACACCAACCGGCGCGCGACGGCGCCAGGCCTGCCGGGCGTGACGTGGGTGCACGGCACGCGCATCGGCATCGCCGAGTCGCCCGACGGCGGCGCGCACTGGACCTACGTCGGCACGGCCGACATCGAGCTGCCGCCCGACCTGGGCGGCAAGGACGCGACGCACTGGGCGCCCGACATCGTGCGCGCCGCCGACGGCACGTTCCACATGTTCCTCACGGTCGTGCCGGGCGTGTTCGAAGACTGGAAGCATCCGCGCGTGATCGTGCACCTGACGAGCACGGACCTGCGCACGTGGCGCCATCCGGCCCGCGTGCCGCTGGCGAACGACAAGGTGATCGACCCGTCGCTGGCCCGGCTGCCCGACGGAACCTGGCGCATGTGGTACAACAACGAGCTCGATCACAAGAACACGTATTACGCGGACAGCCCGGACCTGGAACACTGGACGGACCGGGGCCTGGCCGTCGCCCAGCGCGGCGAAGGGCCCAAGGTGTTCCGCTGGCACGGCGCTTGGTGGATGATCGTCGACGTGTGGCACGGCCTCGCCGTATTCCGGTCAAGCGACGCGCTCACGTGGCGCAAGCAGGATGCTACCCTGCTGGAGCAGCCGGGCCACGGGCCGGACGACGGCGTGATGGGCGGCCATGCGGACGTCGTCGTCAGCGGCGGCCGTGCCTACCTGTTCTATTTCGTCCATCCGGGCCGCCAGGGGCCGGATGCGAAGCGCGACGGACCCGAACAGCGGCGCAGCCTGATCCAGGTGAGCGAATTGATCGAGGAGGGCGGCGTCGTGCGCACGGACCGCGATGCGCCCGTCGCCATCCGGCTCGATCCGCCTGTCTAACCAATTGGGAGAACCGATGTCCAGCTTTTCCGTCCGCGCCTTGCCGGCGCTGGTGCTGTGCCTTGCCGCCGCGGCGTCGTCCGCCCGCGCCGCCGAACCCGTGTTCCACAATCCGCTGGTGCGGCAGCGCGCCGACCCGCAGGTGTCGCTGCAGCCCGACGGCTGGTACTACTTCACGGCGACGGTGCCGGAGTACGACCGCATCGAGATCCGCCGCGCGCGTTCGCTCGACGACCTGGGCGCCGCGCCGGCGCAGACCGTCTGGCGCAAGCATGCGACCGGCGCGATGGGCGCGCACATCTGGGCGCCCGAGATGCACCGCATCGACGGCAAGTGGTACATCTATTTCACGGCCGGCAGCGCCGAGCATCCGTGGGACATCCGCCTGTACGCGCTGGAAAACGCGTCCGCCGATCCGTTCACGGGCCAGTGGGTCGAGCGCGGCCAGGTCAGGACGGGCTGGGAATCGTTCTCGCTGGACGCCACCACGTTCGAGAACCGCGGCCAGCGCTACCTCGTGTGGACGCAGACGGCGCCCGACGGGAGCAAGGGAACCAATATCTATATCGCGAAGATGGACACGCCGCTGTCGATCAAGGGACCGGCCGTGATGCTGTCGAAGCCGGAGTATGCGTGGGAAAAGGTGAAGTTCGCCGTCGACGAGGGCCCGGCCGTGCTGGTGCGCCACGGCCGCGTGTTCGTCACGTTCTCGGCCAGCGCCACGGACGAGAATTACTGCCTCGGCATGACGAGCGCGCCGGACGACGCCGACCTGCTCGACCCCAAGTCGTGGACCAAGCTGGCGCAACCCGTGTTCAGGAGCAGCGCGAAGAACGGCCAGTGGGGGCCGGGCCACAACGCGTTCACGACGACGCCGGACGGCAAGACCGACGTGCTGGTCTACCACGCGCGCAACTACCGCGAGATCCAGGGCGATTCGCTGCACGACCCGAACCGGCATACGCGCGCCCAGGTCATCCATTGGCGGCCGGACGGCATGCCCGACTTCGGCGAACCGGTCGCGGATGCGCCGCGGCCCGTCGTGGCGCGGTAAAACATTCACGCCATCACCGCCGGACACAGTAGCAATGTGACCGGAAATTCTGGTATTGTTGTCGCCGTCGCAACAAATATAAAGACGGAGGACACAATGAACGGTGCGGGCGGAACGAGCGGGGGGACGGGCCGGTTTTTTCTCGGGCTCATCCTGATGTGCGGCGGATTTTACCTGCTGCTCAACAGCGTCGTGGTGAGCTCCAGCTTCGGCCTCGGCACGCGCCTGTTCGGCGTGGGCGGCTACGGCATCACGGGCGGGATCGTGCTGATTCCCCTCGTGATCGGCATCGCCATGATCTTCTACAACGCCCGCAGCGCCCTGGGCTGGCTGCTTGCCGTCGGCGCGTTTGCCGCGCTCGTGTTCGGCGTGATCGCGTCCGTGAACATGTCGCTGCGCACGATGTCGGCCTTTGAACTCATCTGCATCCTGGCGCTGGCCTTCGGCGGCCTCGGTTTGTTCCTGCGCTCCCTGCGCGGTGTGGCGCAGGACGACGAGCCGGCACCGGCACGCCGCCTGCGTTCCTGATCAGCGGAGGCCGGCCTCGGTCTCCTGGCGCAGACGTGCGCGCCAGGCGCCCAGGGCGGACAGCGCGGCATGGAACTTACGTTCGATCAGGTCGGCCTCGACCGGGGTGACGGTGCCGTCGAGCAGGGCGCTCGACACCGCCTCGGCCACGGCCCCCACATCGCTCATCACGCGGCAGACGGTCTGCGACAGGTCGTCCTGGCGCGCCGCTTCCGGCTGCGGCACGACGAAGGCCGCCATCCCGTGGCGCACGAGCAGCGCATGCAGCGGCAGGTGCGCATCCGCCACGCCCGCCTTGTGGCAGCACTCGACGATCTGCGACACCTCCTCGAACGACGGATAGTGCGATGCGATCGTCGGCGCCAGCTTGTTGCGCAAGACATTGGCCGACATGTCCAGCTCGCGCGCCAGCGCGTCGATGCCGCCCGGGTATTTGCGCGCGACCGTATAAAGGGCGTCGTGCTGGTTCATGTCGAGGTAACGGCGGGTCATGGTAATCCTTTGCTAATTTAACCGGTGCGTGTCAACATTCCGGTCGTTACACTAATTCTAACTTTTGATCGCTCTCCTGACCATGTTGAAGTCTTATCAAGTTGCGTTCGTGCTGGCGCTGCTGCTGCCGCTGGCGCATGTCGGCAGCGCCGACGCCAGGCCGACGACGTCGTCGAGCTCTTTCAAGAGCGGCTTTTCGTCGCACCGTTCGTCGTCGTCGTCGAAGCCGTCGTACACGTCGGCGAAGTCGGGCGGCGGCTTCGGCTCGTTCAGCCGGCATTCGTCGTCCGCCGCGGCGGCGCCCGCGCCCGCCCAGTCGTCGACCGCGGACAGGCCGTCCGGCGGCTTCGGCTCGTTCGGCGGTGGCGCGGCGGCGCCGCGGAAATCGGATTCCGCGCTGTCGCAAAAGCTGAACAAGGACGCGTCGGAAGCGAATGCGCTGCGGACGCTGGATGCGCGGCGCCAGGCGCAGGAGCAGGCGGCGCGCGACACGCGGCCGGTGCCGGGCTACGAACACGGGGGCAACGCCCAGCCGGCGCCGCAGTACGGCCAGGCGCAGCAGCCGCAGGCGCCGATCATCGTCCGCCAGGACAGCGGCCTCGGTCATGTGATCGCGGGCGCGGTGCTCGCGAACATGGCGCGCGGCGCGCATGCGAACAACAACGGCTATCCGGGCGGGTACCCGTCCACGCCGGGCGGCGCGCCGATGCCGCCGGCGCGTTCGGGCGGCACCTCGTTCCTGGGCGTGTTCATGACGCTGTGCGTGCTGGCGCTCGTCGGCTGGGCCGTGTACTTCGTGTGGCGCCGCGTGCGCCGCAGCCGCGCGGCGAAGAAACCGAATTATTCGTTTGAAAGGAATTGAGCAGATGGCCTGGAAGGATGTTTTCAGCTACGTGCGTGCCGTCGCGGCCAACAAGGGCGTTACGCAGGGCGAGCACCACGCCGACGACGCCGTGCCGATGGGCGCACGCATCGGCAGCGTCGTGCAGCTGCAATGCGCGCCGATGATCCGGGCGCAGGCGGGCGGCTCGCTGATCGCGACGCCGGCCGCCGCCGACACGCGCATCCTGGCCGTGTCGCAGATCCGCCTCGAGCCGCACACGGCGCTGTACCGCCTGTACCTCGACAAGGGCGACGACGACGCGCGGGAAAAATTCCTGCAGGTGTTCTGCGGCGACGACGGCAAGGTGGCCGAGGTCCTGTACTGCACCCAGCTGGCGCGCGTGATTCCCGAGACGGCCGACGACCAGGACGCGTACACGGGCGCCGCCGGCTATGGACTGGGCGATCCGGGCTATACGCTGTGGCGCGAGCAGTTGGCCGACATGCTGGACGCGGCCACGCTGGACACCGTGTTCGGCGCAGCCGACCGGGTCGATTACACCCGCGACGCGGGCGCGCCGGACGCGCAGTTCGTCAAGCCGTTCGAGGGCCGTGAGACGCGCATCGACGATGCCGACGGTACGCACGGCCTGCGCCAGCAGATGTACTTCATGCCGTACGTCCGCACGCTGGCGGACGGCGGCCGCGAATATTTATTGATCACGACGGAGATCGTGGAGAGCGTCGACGGCGATACGAACCGGCGCGGGATCCACGTCGATTTCGTCATCGGCATCCCGGTCGAGCAGGAACGCATCGTCATCCAGTAATCGTATAAACCGTTTTCATCACCGCACGAAAGGAACAACAATGAGCAACGCTAGTGGATGGGGCCTGACCGCACGGCTGGTCACGAAGCATTTTGGCGCACTGGGCAACCGCATCTCCGAGGCCATCGCCAACTTCGACCCCGAGACCGCGACCGAAGCCGACCGCGACCGCCTGGTCGCCACCCTGCGCGAGACGGCGCAACTGCTGGCGACGGCGCGCGCGTCGTTCGACAAGGAGCATGGCGACGTCGCCAACCTGCAGAACCTGATCGCCGGAGACGAACGCGCGGCCGAGAAGCTGGCCGAGCGCCTCGCCGCCGGCACGATTTCGGAAGCCACGGTCACGATGTTCTGCGACGAGCTGGAAGGGAACAAGGCCCGCCTGCCGCAGGAAATCCAGGAGGAAGCGGACGCGAAGGCGTACATGGACGAGCTGCAGAAGATCGTCGACGCGCTGTCGAAGCAACTGGCGGAGTTCGACGCGCAGGCGAAGAAGGCGTTGCAGGCGCTGGCCGCGGCCAAGGCCCAGAAGGACCTGCAGGAAATGCGCCTCGAACGCCAGGAACAGCTGAATGGCCTGACGAGCATGCGCGGCAACTCGACGGCCCTGTCCGCGCTGACGCGCCGCGCCGAGGCCGTGACGAACGAGGCGCAGGGCCTGCGCATCGTCGCCGACATCGGCCAGAAGCCGCTGGACCAGCAGGCCGAACTCGATGCGATCCGCAAGTCCGTCAGCCAGCCGGAGACGGCCGGCGAGAGCGCGCTGGAGCGGCTCAAGCGGCTGTCCGCCAAGACGCCGGCTTGACGGCGCCGCGCCCGGTTAGTCGTTCGGCTGGCCGGGCGTCACCGGCACCTGCTTGATCGCGCCGTCCGCGCCGTATTCCAGCGGCGCGATGGCGATCGAGCGGCGGAAGCTGCCGCCACCCGGCAGCAGCGCGTCGTGGTAGAAGATCCAGCTCTTGCCGCCGTGTTCGAGGATCGCCTGGTGGTTCGTGGAGATCTTGAGGTAGTCGATGACGACGCCCCGGTACGTGAAGGGGCCCAGCGGCGAGCGCGCCGTCGCGTACAGGATCTGGCCCGGCCAGCCGGACGAGAACGTGAAGTAGTAGATGCCGTTATGCTCGTGCATGAACGGCGCTTCGCCGTACTTCTTCTTCGTGTCGGATGCCGACAGGCCGTTGATCGTGACGATCCGGATCGGGCCGTCCAGCGACACCATGTCGGCCTTGAGCTTCACGACCTTCGGCACGCGCGTGCCGAAATACATATAGGCTTGCCCGTCCTTGTCGATGAAGACGGCCGGATCGATCGGCTCGTCGCCCGCGTTCACGTCGCGTGCGCGGTCCACGAGGGGACTGTTGCGCGCATCCACGAAGCCGCCGTCCGGCCGGTCCGACATGGCGACGCCGATCTTGTCGCCGCCGACGGGCGCATAAAAATAATACTTCCCGTTGCGGTACGCGGCTTCCGGCGCCCAGGCCTTGGCATCCGGCCGCGCCCATTTGAACACGGTGACGGCGAGCGGCACGCCGGCGTCGCGCCACGTCTTCATGTCCGGCGACGTGTACAGCCGCCACGTGACGGAATCCCAGTATTTGCCGGAATTCGACGCGTCGTCCGTCGCGTACAGATAAAAGCCTTTCGCGGCGGGGAACCAGTGGGGCGACGGGTCGGCATTGAAGCGCGCCGCGATCGGCGTGGCTGCGACCGGCATCGCCGCGTGGGCGGCGACGGCAATCGACATGGCGGACATCAGGGCGGCGAGGGGGCTGGCTGGAATGCGCATCGGGTGGCGTGGTCGGGTTGAAAGCCGTCATGCTAGCACACGTTACGCGCAAAATGATATCGATAACTAAAAATCAGCCCGGCGTCCGTTTCGCGCGCGCCGCGGCGGGCTTTTTCGGCTTGGGCGGGGGCATGATGGCCGCGGTCTCGAGCAGCAGCTGGCGGAGCGCCGGCGGATCGTCGAGCAGTTCGTCGGCGACCGGATAGTCCTTGGCGCCGGGATAGGGCGGCCCTTGCGGCAGGTCGGGCGCGAGCCGCGCGGCGGCGTCCGACGGCTTGACGAACAGGCTGCCGTCGCACGCGAAGGCGACCACCTTGTCGTCCACGTACAGCGCGTACTCGCCGAACATCTTCTTGTGCGTCAGCCGCGCGCCCAATCCCACCACTTCCGCGACGTAGTCGATGAAGCTGCGTTCCGTTGCCATGGCGTCCTTCCGGTGTCGTGATCGAAGCCGCCAGCCTAGCCTGAACGTGCGCGCCGATCAAGCGCGATCAGAAGGTCAGGTGGCCGTCCACGCAGGTGACGGCATTGCCGCCGACCCTGATCGCATCCGCGTCGACGGTCAGGCGCAGGATGCCGGCGCGGCCCACGGCGGCGCCCTGGCTGGACAGGAAGTCGCGTCCGAACGCGTCGAGCTGGCCCGTGTGGCGCAGGTAGGCCCCGACGGCGCCGTTGCCGCTGCCGCAGACCGGATCCTCGTCGACGCCGTGCGCGGGGGCGAATGCGCGCACTTCGATCCGCGCGGCGCTGCCGTCCGGATGCGGGCCGAAGACCAGCACGCCCGTGTGTCCGCTGGCACTGTCGCGCGCCTTCATGCGCAGCAGGTCCGGTGCCGCCGCCAGCACGGCGCGGGCATCGGGCAACTGCGCGACGACCCAGCGCGCGCCGGCGTCCACGAGGCAGGGCGGCGCGACCGGCGGCGTGCCGAGGATCTGCGCCACCTCGGCGGCGGCGGCGGCATCCAGCGGCGTGATCGTGTGCGGGGGAAGTTCGAACGACAGCCAGCGCGCGCCGTCGTCCGCATGCCGGACGTCGAGCCGGACCAGGCCCGCCGCGCATTCCTGATCGATGCGGCCGTCGCGCGCCGCGATCGCGCCCGCTTCGAGCAGTGCGTGCGCGGTGCCGATCGTGGGGTGGCCGGCGAACGGCAGTTCGGCGCCGGGCGTGAAGATGCGCACGCGGTAGTCGGCGCCGGCCCGGGTCGGCCGCAGGACGAACGTCGTCTCGGACAGGTTCGTCCAGTTGGCGATCCGCTGCATCTGCGCGGTGGAGAGGCCGTCGGCATCGAACACGACGGCGAGCGGATTGCCCTGGAACGGGATGGCGGTGAAAACGTCGACGGTCTTGAACGGGTGGCGTGCCATGTGGGTCTCGCGAGGGGAAGATGCGACGAGTCTACGCGGCGGCGCCCCGCACCGACAGGAACAGTCGGCGGATTGTGACCGGCACTGTATCGCCGGTCCGGCGCGAAGTGTACCGGTCCGCCCGGATCATGGACGAGCGGTATGCGGCGCGCCTTCAGGCGCCGGCGGCAACCGGTTCTTCGAACGACAGGCGGTTGGACGACGGATCGCGGATCGTCATCTCGCGCGTCCCCCACGGCATCGTCTGGATGCCGGGCCGCGCATACTTGAATTCCTTGGCGAGCAGCGTGGCGCGGTAGCTGTCCAGGTCACGTACGGCAATGCGGATCGACGCGCCCGGGCTGCCGTCGCCGTAGTGCTCGGACAGGTGCAGCACGCAGTCGCCCAGCGATACCTGCATGTAGACGGGGAAGTCGCCGCCCTCGAAACGGTGCTCCCAGTCGACCTTGAAGCCGAGGAAGTCGATGTAGAATTCGCGCGCCTTCGTTTCGTCGAAGATGCGCAGGACCGGGGTGACGCGGGACAGGGTGTACATGATGCCTCCTGGGTGGATTCAGGATCCGCCGTCCCGGCCGGCGTCGGCGCGGCGTTTCAGGTGCACCTGCCTGAACGCGAGGTAAAGGATCACGGCCACACCGGCGAAGCCCGCCGTCCCCACCCAGGCGCTCGTGGCACCGGTGCGGACGGCGTCCACCAGCCGCATGGCCGCGGCCAGCAGCCAGCAGGCGGGGACGATGAAGCGCGCGTGGCGCGCCATGAAGGTGTTGCCGTTGAAGCGTTTGTCGCGTGTGACGAAGGCCATGTCGCTGGACGGGATCGTGGTCGAATCGGCAAGCATACCAGATCGCCGTCCGTCGCGGGGCGGCCGTCAGTACTTGTAGTTCAGTCCCAGCACGAACGAGCGGCCCGAGTGCACGTACAGCAGCGTGTCGTTGCGCTGGGTGTCGCGGCCGTAGCGCAGCGGCGTGTCGGTCAGGTTCTGGCCTTCCAGCGACAGGCGCAGTTGCGGCGTGAGGTTGTACGACAGGCTCATGTCGATGTTGGTCGAGCCGTCCACCATCGTGTAGTCGGCGCCGTTGACGTCGCCCAGCACCGCATAGATGTAGCTGGAACGGTGCGCCGCCGACACCCGCGCGCTGAACTTCGCATCCTCGTAGTACAGGGTGATGTTGTGGGTGCGCGGCGACAGGCCCGTGAAGTCGGCCACCTGCGTCAGCTGCTCGTTGGCCGGCGTGGCCGGGTTGTCGACGCGGGTGATGTACGTGATCTTCGACTTCACGCGCGTCGCGTTGGCGAGCAGGCCGAAATTGCTCCAGATGCCGGGCAGGAAGCTGAACGGTGCCTGCAGGTTGAACTCATAGCCCTTGAGCGGACCGCCGGCCGTGTTGACCTTGCGGCTCACGTTGACTTCCGTCGTGGGCAAGGTCTGGCAGATGGGCGCGCCCGTCAGCGAGCAGCCGTTGAGGATCAGCAGTTCGTTCGGCAGGCCCAGCGTGTTGTAGGGCACGCGCTCGTTGACGCTCTGGATGAAGCTCTTGATGTCCTTGCGGAAGTGACCGATCGAGATCATCGCGTTCTTCGCGTAATACCACTCGGCCTGCAGGTCGTAGGTGTTGGCGCGGATCGGGTCCAGGTTCGGATTGCCGATCGAGACCGACTGTGAGATCGGCGACACGGTGGCGTTCGGGGCCAGGTCCGTGTACTCGGGGCGCGACAGCGTCTTGCCGGCCGAGAAGCGCAGGAACACGTCCTTCGGCAGCTGGGCCGTCAGGTTGAAGGCGGGCAGCCAGTCGCGGTATTTCTTCGTGCCCGTATTCGGCTGCAGCTGGCCCTGCACGTTGATCATCGCCGTGGACGTGGCCTTGGTGTCGGCGCCCCGGACGCCGACGTTGCCGCGCCAGGTGATGTTCGCGAAGTCGTAGTTGAAGTCGACCATGCCGTACAGCGCGTTGATGTCTTCCTCCACGCGGCGGTTCGTCTGCGCCAGGTAGTTGTACTGCGAACCCGGCACGGCGTCGCAGTGGCATTCGGTGTTGACGACGCCGAGGAATTTCGGCAGGTCCACGGCGGCCCACGACGACGGCACGCCGGTGCCGCCGAGGCCCGAGCCGAAGCCGCTGATCTGGCGCGAGATGTCGGCCATCGTGACGCCGGCCGGCAGCGGCACGGCGTTGGCGCTGTTGCCGATCTCGTAGTTGGTCCAGATGTTCTTGCGGGCCGAGACGCCGAAGTGGCTGGTCAGGTGGTCGTTCAGCTCCCAATGCAGGTTCACGGCCTGGGTCTGCAGCTTGTTCGTCGTGTCGAGGTAGCGGCCCACGAACATGCCGCGCACGTTGCCGGCGGCGTCCTGCGGGGCGAACTGGAAGTTGGCCGGATCGGCGACGTCGATGCCGAAGTTCAGCGCCGGGACGTTGCGGTTGTTGCGGAAGTCCCACGAGACGCCGTCCACGTTCGGCGCGTCGAACTGCACGGTGGCGCGCATCGGCTCGTTCAGGTTCGAGTTCGAGTTACCGGCCATGAAGTCGGCCTTGACGGTGTCGCTGAACCGGTGGCGGCCGGACAGCACGTGTTGGCGGAACTTGGTCGTGTAGACGTCCAGCAGGCCTTCCGTGCGCACGTCGACGCCGTTGAACTTGCCGTAGTCCCAGCTGCCGTTCTGGTCGAAGTTCGCATCGAGGATCGACGTCTGCGGCTTGCCGTTCGACCCCAGGTTGCGGCCGAACGAGATCGCCTCGATATAGTTGTCGTAGCGTTTGTTGGCGAACTTCCCGTACATCAGGTCGAGATCCAGCTCGCTGTCGGCGGTGCGCCACTGATAGGAGTTGGTGATGCCCGTGCGCTGGTAGTCCGTCTGCGAACGGCGGTAGCGCGGGATGCGCGGCGCGAACGCGCCCGAGCCGGCGGCCGGGTTGGCGACCGTGCCGCCGTAATTGTCCTTGCGGCCCATGACGTTGTTGTACGCGGTCGGATCGGTCGCGCGCGGCATGCCGGTGCCGCACGTCGTCGCCGTGATGCCCTTGACCGCGTTGTCGCCCGGGTTCTGCGGCGTCACGCCGATGGGCGAGCAGAAGCCGCCGTCGTTGCTGGCGCTGAGCAGCTCCACGGCCTCGTAGCCTTCCTCCGTCGCGCGGCGCTTCGAATACGCGGCGGACAGCAGCGCGCCGACCTTGCCGTAGCGGGTGTCCCAGCGGTCCGACAGCAGCGCGGTCATGCGCGGCTGCGTCTTGCCGGACAGGGAGTTGTGGCTTTCCTGGCCGCCGATGCTGAACGTGCGCCCCTTGAAGTCGAACGGGCGGGCCGTGCGCAGGTCGACCGTGGCGCCCAGCGAGCCTTCCTCGATGTCGGCCTCGGACGTCTTGCGCACCTCCAGGCTGTTGAACAGCTCCGATGCGAACACGGAAAAGTCGAAGCCGCGGCCGCGGTTGGTGCTGCCGTTGATGTCGGACGCGCCGGTCGCGGCCACGCCTTCGATGCCGTTGATGCGCACCCGCGTAAAGCCCGCGTTCAGGCCGCGCACGGTGATCTGCTTGCCTTCGCCGCCGTCGCCGCGCGCCAGCGCCACGCCGGGCACGCGCTGCAGGGATTCCGCCAGGTTCGCGTCGGGGAACTTGGCGATGTCCTCGGCCTTGATGACGTCGACGATGCCGTCGCTGTTCTTCTTCGTGTTCAGCGCGCTGTTCAGGCTCGCGCGAAAGCCCGTCACGACGACGACGCTTTCCGCTGCCTTGCCGTCGGCGGCGGTGGTGGTGCCGTTCGTGGCCGCGGCCGCGGCGGGCGCGGCCTCCTGCCCGTGTGCGTGCAGCGATGCGAGCATGGCCAGCACGCCGATGCTGATGCGGCTGCGGCGTGCCAGCGGGTGCAGGTTTCCAGGGTGTCCAGTGAAACTCATCGTTGTAGTCTCCATGTTGTGATCAATGACTCGGTCGGCCATATAGACGGGGGCATGGTAGCGCCAAGCATCGCGCCGCGAATCCTCCTTCCGTGCCGTTCGCATGAATAATCACGTTGTTGAGCGCTTGCATGGCGAATCGACAACAGCGCACGCACAGGCGGCACAATACGGGCGGCGCGCGTGCTTTTGCGCTCATCGCGTGCGCGGTGCACAATCAAAGGAGACAACCGGTGTCCAGTTCCATTTCACGGCGCGCGCTGCTGCGCGCCGGCCTCGCCGTGCCCGTGCTGGCCGGCTGCCAGTCGTTCAAGCAGGCCCCGCGCGCACTCGCGCGCACCGACGTGCGCGTGGCCGCGCCGTTCGCCATGCCGGCCATCGCCGTGCCCGATTTCTCCGCGTCTCCGCGCTTCGCCATCGCCGCGTTCGGCGCCGCGCAGGATGACCAGGCAAGGACGAGCGCCGCCATCGCGCGGGCCATCGCACAAGCCCACGCGGCGGGCGGCGGCGTCGTCGTCGTGCCGCCGGGGACGTGGCCGACGGGACCCATCCACCTGAAGAGCCACGTCGCGCTGCACGTGGAGGAGGGCGCGACCCTGCTGTTTTCCGCCGAACCGCGCGATTACCTGCCGGCCGTGCCCACCAGCTGGGAAGGCCTGGAATGCATGAATTATTCGCCGCTCGTCTATGCGTACGATTGCGAGAACGTGGCCGTGACGGGCCGCGGCACGCTGCGCGCGCGGCTGGACGTGTGGCGCCGGTGGTATGCGCGGCCGAAGGCGCACATGGACGCGCTGGTGGCGCTGTACTACATGGCCTGCCGCGACGGCGTGCCGGTGGAACGGCGCGACATGACCACGGGCCAGGCCAACCTGCGTCCGCACTTCATCCAGTTCAACCGCTGCCGCCACGTGCTCGTCGAGGACATCCACATCGTCGACAGCCCGTTCTGGGTACTGCATCCCTACCTGTGCCGCGATGTCGTCATCCGGCGCGTCGACATCGCCGCGCACGGCCACAACAACGACGGCGTCGATCCGGAGATGAGCCAGAACGTGCTGATCGACGCCTGCGTGTTCGACCAGGGCGACGATGCCGTCTCCGTGAAGTCCGGGCGCGACCGCGACGCCTGGCGCATCGGCGTGGCGAGCCGCAACGTCGTCATGCGCCGCTGCCGCATCAAGAACGGCCACCAGCTGATGGCGATCGGCAGCGAGCTGTCGGGCGGCGTGGAAAACGTGTTCGTCGACGACTGCCATTTCGACCATGCGGATTCCTCGGTGCCGAGCACCATCAACAACCTGCTGTACGTGAAGACCAACGAACGCCGCGGCGGATTCGTGCGCAACATCCACATGACGAACGTGAGCGCCACGCGCATCAAGGGCGGCGTGCTGGCCGTGGAGACGGACGTGCTGTACCAGTGGAAGACGCTGGTGCCGACCCTGGAGCGGCGCCTGACGCCGATCGAGGGCTTGCACGTGGAGGGCATCCGGGTCGACGACGCCGGATTCGTCTGCATGATCAAGGGCGAGGCCGAGCTGCCGGTGTGCGACGTCGTGCTGCGCGACGTGGCGGTGCGCACGGTGCGCGGCACGCCCGTGGTGGCGGAGAACGTGGTCGGCTTCGACAACCACCCGGAGGTGCCGGCATGAGCGCGGCGCGTTTCCTCATCGCGCTGCTGGCGGCCGCCATCGGGACGGCAGCGGCGCAGGAACCCGGCGTTGCGCAGGCGGGCGGCACGGCTGCACGCACAAGCGACGTGCACGATGCGTCCGGCACCGTATGGCTGATGGCCGCCGTCGCGCCGGGCCTGCCGGACCGGTTGAGCGTGTTCCGCTCGGACGACGGCACCCAGTTCGTCACACAGGCGTCGGAAGCGTATGCGCCGCCGCGCGGCATGCTGCGCGACCCGGCGCTGATCCGCCACGACGGCGCGTACTGGGTCGCGTACGCGGGCGGCGCCGGCCGCGAGATCGGGCTGGCCCGTTCGCCGGATCTCAAGCACTGGAGCTTCGTGCGCGCCGTGCCGATGCCGGGGCGGGTGCGCGCGCCGCGCTGGCTGCGGACGCGCGACGGCGGTGTGACGCTCGTCGTGGCGCTGGCGCGGGACGGTGCCGCGGCGCGGTTCCAGCCCTGGCTCGTGGAGGCGGACGCCGGCCTCGCGCACTGGTCCGCGCCGCGTCCGCTGGCCGGGCTGCAGGATGCGTACGAGGACGCGGCCGTGGCGCGCGACGGCGTCGGTTACGTTGCCCTCGTGCGGCGCCGCGGCGATGGCGTGCCGGCGCTCGCCCGCGCGCCCGACCCGGCCGGTCCGTGGGCCGTGGAGCGCGCCGTCGACGCAATCGGACCGGTGGCCGCCGGCGCGGACCTCGTGCGCCTGCCCGACGGCGCCTGGCGCGCCGTCTTCGCCGATGCGGCGGGCCACGCGTGGCAGGCGGACAGCCGCGACGGCCTGCGGACATGGGCGCCGAAGCGGGCCTTGACCGGCGTCGCGGCGGGCGTCGGCGCGCCCGACCTGCTGGCCGAACGGGCCGGCGACGTCGCCGCCGCCGTGCGTCCGCCGCGCGCGCCGCAACAAGTCGGCTGGGACCCATACTCCTTGATCATCGGCGGCAAACGCGTCGTCGTCTGGTCGGGCGAGATCCACCCGTTCCGCCTGCCGGATCCGGCGCAGTGGCGCGACGTGATCCAGAAGATGAAGGCGCTGGGCTTCAACGGCGTGTCGTTCTATTTCGACTGGGCGTATCACTCGCCGGCGCCCGGCGTGTACGATTTTTCCGGCGTGCGCAACGTCGAGCGCGCGCTCGAGATCGCGGAAGAGGAGGGCATGTACGTGATCGCGCGCACGGGACCGTACGTGAACGCGGAACTGTCCGGCGGCGGTTTCCCCGGCTGGATGTTCCGCAACCGCGCGGAAGCGCGCACGGACGATCCGGCCTATCTCGCGGCCGTGGACGAATGGATGACCCAGATCGACGCCATCGTCGCGCGCCACCAGGTGACGACCGGCGGCGGCACCGTCATCGCCTACCAGATCGAGAATGAGCTGGGCAAGGTGGAGCCCAAGCATGCGCGCCAGATGGCGCACCTGGCCGCGAAGGCGCGCGCCGACGGCATCACGGTCCCGTTCTTCCACAACGCGGCCGGCCGCCTGCCCGACTGGACGCCGGCCAAGTCCAGCGCGCCGTGGGCGAATCCGGGGCCGACCGACCTGTATGCGTTCGACGGCTACCCGGGCGGCAGCTGCGACGTGCATGCGAATCCGGCGGGACCGAACAAGGCGCCCGACTGGGGCATCTACGCCGCGCCGGGACCCAAGGCCGGCGCGCTGTCCTCGCCCGGCACGCCCGGCTTCGCGGCCGAAGTGGGCGCCGGCTGGTTCGATTACTGGGGCTCGAACGGCACGTACGCCTGCACGGCCGAACGCCAGGGCAAGGGCTACGAGCGCGTGTTCTACGGCACGAACCTCATCAACCGCATCACGATCCACAACATCTACATGGCGTTCGGCGGCACCTCGTGGGGCTGGCTGCCGGGGCCCATCGTGTACACCTCCTACGATTACGGCGCGCCGATCGCGGAAGACCGCGGACTGCGTCCCAAGGCGCTGGCGCTGAAGCAGCAGGGAATGTTCGTCCAGGCCGCCGGCGCCGTGCTGGTGCACATGGACAAGGGACCGGCGATCGAGACCACGTCCGCGCGCGTGCGGCTGTACCACAACGTCGACACGGAACTGGGCGCGCACGTGCTGTTCGCCGTGCATGGCCCGTCCGACCTGGTGACGGACGACGCATTCGCGTTCGACCTGGAGACGCGCGACGGCCGCTACACGATCGCGTCGCGCCTGAACGGCCAGGATGCCAAGATGCTGCTGGCCGCCTACGACATGGAGCGCCAGCATCTGGTGTATTCCACCTCCGAGCTGCAGGCGCAGATGCGTGACGGCGCGCGCGACGTCGTGCTGCTGCAGGGCCGCAGCGGGGAACAAGGCGAGACCGTGCTGCGCTACGCATCGGCGCCGAAGGTCGAGGTGCTCGCGGGCGAGGTCCGTTCGACGTTCGACGCGGCGCGCGGCGACCTGAAGCTCGTGTATGCGCACACGGGCCTCGCGCGCGTACGCGTCACGGGCGGCGGGCGCGCGCCGCTGCTGCTCCTGGTTGCCGACGAGGCGACGTCGCAACGCTTCTGGACGCAGGAGACCCCGGCGGGCCGCGTGCTCGAACTGACGCCGGCGCTCGTGCGCACGGCGCGCATCGACGCCGGCGTCCTGCGGCTGACGGGCGACACCGAGACCGACAGCCCGCTCGAGATCTGGGGGCCGGGCATCGCGGCGGCATCGTTCAACGGCGCGGCGCTCGCGCTGGCGCCACAGCCGGACGGCAGCCTGCGCGCCGCCACGCTGGCGGGTCCGGCACGCGTGAGTGTGCCGGACCTGGGCAAGCTGGCGTGGACGCGGCGCATGGACAGCGTCGAGGCGCAGCCCGGCTTCGACGACCGCGACTGGGTGCGGGCGGACGCCCGTCCGTCGGCCGCGCAGACGTGGACCCAGCCGGAGCGCGGCCAGCCCACGCTCGCGATGAGCGACTACGGCTTCCACCACGGCGACGTGTGGTACCGGGGACGCGTCGACGTGGCCGATCCCGCCGCGAACCGGCTCGAGCTGTTCTACGGCGGCGGCGGCGCGGGCATGCTGCAGGCCTGGGTCGACGGCCGCTTCCTCGGCCAGCACGAGCTGGACACGGGCCGGTCGTTCCCGGAAACGACGGACAGCGTGCGCTTCGATCTCGGCAAGCTGGCGCCGGGACCGCACGTCATCGCCGTCATGGTGCGCAACGATTCGCACAACTGGGACCTGATGGCCGACGATGCGCACCGCGAGGCGCGCGGGCTGATCGCGGCGGCGCTGACGGCGCGGGGCGGGCGCCGGTTCGCTGTGCCGATCCGCTGGCGCATCCAGGGCAACCGCGGCGGCGAGGACATCGCCGATCGCATGCGCGGTCCGCTCAATGACGGCGGCTTGTACGGCGAGCGCTCGGGCTGGCATCTGCCGGGCGCGCCGGCGCAAGGATGGACCAGAGCGCATGTCGGGGACGCGCCGCCCGCTCCCGGCACGTACTGGCTGCGCACGCAGGTGAAACTGGACCTGCCGCGCGGCCACGACGTCCAGCTGGGGCTCGCGTTCGGCGACACGAGCAGCCCGCGCTCGGACCGCGACAACCGCGCCCTCATCTTCGTCAACGGCTGGAACATGGGGCAGTTCATCGCCGGCGTGGGGCCGCAACGCGTGTTCGTGATCCCGCCGGGCATCCTCGACCCGCACGGCGAGAATACGATCGCCCTCGCGGTGACGACGGACGGCAAGCCGGCGAACGCGCTGGAACCCGTGCGGCTCGTCGTGTTGCGCGCCGCGCGCGGCGGCGTGGCCGGCGAAGGGGAAAGCGGCCAGGGCGGGTCGAGATATTGAACTATCAGTCACCCGCGCGCAACACCTTGGAGTAAAGAAGTGACAGGTCCCGGGTCCGGCCTTTACAATGTTGCCTTACGAGAACATTGGCCGGACCGGATCTCCTCCGGGCGCGCCGCGAGGAAACAGTTTGATGCAAGGCTTCGACGATATCGCACAATGGCGCGCGCGGATCTTCTCGCGCCTGCTGGCGATAGTGCTCGTGCTGGGCACGGTGGCTGCCATCCCGAGCGTGATCGTCGTGTTGCGCCACGGTGTGTGGACCGTGGCCGTGATGGACGGCGCCGCGCTTGCATGGCTGTTCGTGCTGTGGCGCCTGGAGCGCCTGCCCTACACCTTCCGCGTCCTGAACTTCCTCGCCATCATCTACATGGTGGCCATCTGCCTGATGCTGAAGGTGGGACCGGTCAGCCAGAACTACCTGATGGCGCCGCCCGTGCTGGCGGCGATCCTGCTCGGAACCGCGCCGGCGCTGGCGGCGCTGGTCGCCAGCGCCGTCATCCTCGTGCTCGGGATCAGCCACTTCCACCCGACGCTGGTGGACATGGGCCACGACCCGCTCGTGACGGCGCTGCTCGTGGCGCTCAACTTCACCTGCGTGGGCGCGCTGCTGACGCTCACGTGCGGCACGATGCTCAAGGGCCTTTCGCGTTCGCTGGACGAGGTGCGCGGCTTCGCCAAGTCGCTGGAGACGGGCCAGGACGCGCTGCAGGCACTGAACGCCGAACTGCGCCTGACGTCGGCCGCGCTGGCGCGCCTGAACGACATGGTGCTGATCGCGCGCGCCGTCGACACGCCCGACCGCGACCAGCCCATCATCTTTTCCAACGAAGCGTTCCAGCGCCGCACGGGGTACAGCGACGCCGACATCGTCGGCCGCAGCATGCGCGTGCTGCACGGCGCGGGCACCGATCCGGCCGTGGTGGAACGCATCGTCGAGTCGATGCGCAACGGCCAGGCCGCGACGGCGGAAATGGTCAACTACACGAAGTCCGGCGATCCGTACTGGGTCGAGATGGAATTGATGCCGTTCACCGACGACGCGGGGCGCATCAGCCACTGGGTCGTCGTGGGCCGCGACATCACGGAGCGCCGCCACTCGGCCGACGCCATCCACCGCCTCGCGTACTACGACGTGCTGACCGGCCTGCCGAACCGGCGCCTGATGACGGAGCGGCTGGACGCGCTGGTCGCGGCGGCGAACGCCGGCTGCGGGCTCGGTGCGGTGCTGTACATCGACCTGGACAACTTCAAGCACGTGAACGACGCGCGCGGCCACGCGACGGGCGACGCGCTGCTCAAGCACACCGCGAAGAACCTCGCCAACGTGGTGCGCAAGGGCGACACGGTGGCGCGCCTGGGCGGCGACGAATTCGTCGTGCTGCTCGACGGCCTGGGGACGGACATCGCCCTTGCCACGAACGCCGCGCTGGCCGTCTCGGACAAGGTCCGCGCCGCGCTGGCGGACGCCGTCACGATCGACGACCAGAGCTACAATTCGACCGCCAGCATCGGCGTGGCGCTGCCCACGCGCCCCGGCCAGTCCGTCGCCGACCTGCTGCGCGACGCGGACCTCGCGATGTACCACGCCAAGGCGGCGGGCCGCAACGGCGTGTCCGTGTTCGAGACGCCCATGCTGGCCGCGGCCGAACGCCAGCTCACGCTGGGACGCGACCTCTCCGCCGCGTTCGACAACGGCGAGCTGTCCATGCACCTGCAGTTGCAGGTCGATGCGGCGGGCGGGCCGGTCGGCGCCGAGATGCTGATGCGCTGGCGCCGCGGCGACGGCACGTTCGTCCCGCCCGACATCTTCATTCCCGTGGCGGAAACGACGGGGCTCATCGTTCCCCTCGGCCTGTGGGTGCTGCGCCAGGCCTGCCAGGCGCGCCTCGCGCTGGAGCGGGCGGGGCATCCGCTGCAGTTGTCCGTCAACGTCAGCCCGCGCCAGTTCCGCCAGCCCGAATTCGTCGCGCAGGTGCAGGCGGCGTTCGCGGAATCGGGCGTGGCGCCGCACGCCTTCGTGTTCGAGGTGACGGAGGGCCTGCTCGTCGAGGACTTCGACGTCATCACGGCGAAGATGCGCGAACTGGCGGCGTTCGGCATCCGCTTCTCGATCGACGATTTCGGCACCGGCTATTCGAGCCTGGGCTATCTGAAAAAGATGCCGCTGTACGAGCTCAAGATCGACAAGAGCTTCATGCGCGACACCCCGCACGACGCCAACGGCACGGCGATCGTGCAGACGATCCTCGCGATGGCCGACCACCTGGGCCTGCGCGTCGTCGCGGAAGGCATCGAGACGGAGGCGCAGGCGCGCTTCCTGGCGGAGAATGGCCGGCCGTGCATGCAGGGTTATCTGTATTGCCGGCCGATGCCGCTGGCGGACCTGATCGCGCGGCTGGAGCGCGCTACGGTGGCGGCGCCCGTGTAGATGTTCGCGCGGTGCCTGTGTTCGCGCGGGCACGGTCGATCGATTTCGCAAGGTAACGTCGGATGTCGTAGGGTGGGCACCCCGTGCCCACGGCGCGAAATCAGCAAGATAACCTCGATATGCCGTAGGGTGGGCACCCCGTGCCCACGACGCGCTCAGGCGACGACAGCCGCATCCTGTGCCACGTCCACCCACGCCGCCTGCGTGAGGACGGCCAGCCGCTCCGGCGTGATGCGCACGGCCGCATCGGGCGCGCCGGCCGCGGGGAACACGACATCGAACGCGCGCAACGACACGTCGCAGAACACGCGCAGCGGCCGCGCCAGGCCGAACGGGCACACGCCGCCGACCGGGTGGCCGGTCTCGTGCTCCACCTCGTCCAGGCCCAGCATGCGGGCCTTCTGGCCGAAGCGTTCCTTGTATTTGCGGTTGTCCAGCCGGGCGTCGCCGCGCGTGACGAGCAGCACCACCTCGTCGTCCAGGCGCAGCGACAGCGTCTTGGCGATCTGCCCCGGCGCCACGCCCAGTGCCGCGGCGGCGAGGGCGACGGTCGCGGTGCTGGTGGCGTAGCGCTCGACCGCGATGTCGGGCGCGTGGTTGGCGAAAAAGGCGGTGACGGTGGCGAGGCTCATCGTGGTTTCCGTGGCGTGAAATCCGTCCAGTCTACCACCGGCGTTAGGTGAGCGCGGCGCGCCAGCGGGCCTTGTATGCGTTGAAACCGGCAGGCAGCCGGGCCGCGATCGCCGTGCTGGTGCCGGGCGGCGCGGCGTCGCGGTAGCGCAGCATCCAGCCGCCGCACGTGGTGCCGCTCGCATCGTCCGAATACGACACAGGCTGCTGCGGCCGCAGCGCCGCCAGCAGGGGCCCGAACCACGGGTTCGCCGTGAAGCTGCCTTCGACCGCGAGCGGCCCCGCGACGCCCAGCGCATCGAGACAGTAATCCGTCATCAGCACGCAGTACAGCGTGGCCAGCGCATAGCGTTCGCGTGCGTCGACCGGCGGCGGGCCGTCGATGGTGCCCGCGCGGCCGGCGAACGGGCCGCCCGTCGCCGCGAAGCAGGGCAGCGCCAGCGTGCCCTGCGCGACGAGGCGTTCGATGTCGCCGAAGCCGCACGGCACGGGCGCCGCGCCGGCCAGTTCGCCGAATTCGCGCCCGCCCATGAAGCGCATGCAGGCCACGGGCCGGCCCAGCGCGTTCGTGTTGGCCAGCATGTCGGCCTGCTCGCGCAAGCCGCCAAGCGGCGCGCCGAATGCGGCGGCGATCAGCCACGTGCCGGTCGACAGCACGGTGCCCGTGTCGTTGCCGAGGTAGCGCAGCAGCGACGCGTTGCTGTCGTGGATGCCGCACAAGACCTCGCAGTCGGCCGGCAGCCCGGTGGCAGCCGCAATGTCGGGACGGAGCCGGCCGAGCGCCGCATGCGCCGGCGCCAGCGGCGGCATCAAGGCCGTCCAGCCCATGCGCTCGACGAGGCTCGAATACGTTTGCTGGCGCGGATTCCACAGGTCCGTGTGGCAGCCGAGCGACGTCGCTTCCGACGCGGCCGTGCCGGACAGCCGCCAGGCCCAGTACTGCGGATACATGAGGATGTGGCGCGCGCGCCCGAATTCGGCCGGGAAGCGGGCCTGCAGCCACGCGAGCTGGCGGCCCAGGTTCAGGCCCGCCGGCAGGCCGGGCGACAATGTCTCGTCATACGGCGGGCGCAGCGCGGCGTAGTCCAGGCCCGGCAGCGCCGCCTCGTAGTCGAGCACGGGCAGCACGAGGCCGTCGCCGTCGACCAGCGCGGCCGTCGCGCCGTGCGTGACCGGCACGATGGCCGAGACGTGCGCCAGCGTCGCGAAGTCGCGGCACGCGGCCACCATCCAGTCCCACAGGCCGTCGGTGTCGTGGTGGGCGTAAGGTCCGTCCGCCAGCACGGCGTTCGGCCGGCGCCGTTCGGCGAGGACGGCGCCGTACGCGTCGATCAGCGCCAGCTTGGCGTTGGTCTTGCCGATGTCGAGGACGAGCAGGGCGTCGTGCATGGTGCTCATCGCGCGCGCCGCATGCGCAGCAGTTTCGGCAGCGCGATCGTCACCAGCAGCAGCACGCCGACCACGATCGTCATGTAGATGCCGGGGATGTTGGCGAGCGACAGGCCATACGTGACTGTGCCCATCGTGAGCACGGCCAGCATCACGCCCGCGATCGTGCCGGCGCCGCCGGCGATGGACACGCCGCCGAGGATCACCATCGTGATCACTTCCAGCTCCCAGCCGGTGGCGATGTTCGGGCGCGTGCTGCCGATGCGGCCCGTCAGCAGGAATGCGGCCAGGCCGGCCATCGCGCCGGTCAGCATGAACAGCGCGAGGCGGTAGCGGTCGACGGCGATGCCGGAAAAGCGCGCCGCTTCCGGGTTGTTGCCGATGGCGTAGATGCGGCGGCCCCAGCTCGTCGTGTGCAGCAGCACGGCGAACAGCGCGGCGCACACGAGCAGCACGACGAATTCGCGCGGCACGATGCCGAAGAAGTAACCCTGGCCCCAGTCGGCCATCAGTTGCGGATAGCCGGTGAACGCCTTGTCGCCGAGGACGACGCTGGCGAGGCCGCGGAACAGCGACACGGTGCCGATGGTGACCACGATCGACGGCAGCGCGAAGCGCGTGACGAGCACGCCGTTCAGGAAGCCGCACGCGGTGCCCGTGGCCAGCGCGACGAGTGCCAGGCTTGCGGGCGGGAAGCCGGCGCCTTGCGCGAGACCCATCGCGACCGACGACAGCGCGAGCGTGCCGGCGACGGAGATGTCGATCTCGCGGCAAATGATCAACAGCGCCATCGGCAGCGCGATCAGCGCCTTTTCGCTGAAGTTCTGGGTGCCGTCCAGCAGGTTGTACAGGTCGAGGAAGTTCGGCAGCGCGATGCTGTCGACGACGAACACGGCGACGAACAGCATCGCCAGCAGGCTTTCCCAGCGCCCGAGGAGGGTCTTCAGGCGCGGCGTTTCGCGGTCGAGGATCGTGTAGCGCGAGGTCGCGGCCGGGTTTTTTTCAGTTTGCATCGTGGTGGTCGGGTTCACGCGGCACTCCGGTGGGTTGGGGCGGCGGTGCCGTGCAGCGGCAAGATCTGGCGGCTGCGGCGGCCGGCGCCGCGGGCGTTGATCAGGACGGCGACGAGGATGACGAGGCCCGTGAGGGCGCTCTGCCAGAACGGCGACA